>DATLDR010000171.1:0-4264 GCA_035525775.1 Flavitalea sp. | reverse complement strand
AGAAAAATTAATTGACTATAAAGGCGAAAAGTTCGTCCGAAGCAATGATTTGAGCAAAAACCGCGCAGTTGAAATAAACGGACTTGTGACAGAACATGAAATCGTTGACATCTTTGATGTTGAAAATTTACTTTTCGTTCCTGATAAACCAATTATCACTCCTGAATCTTTACCGTACGTCCAAAGATTGGTGCAAAGGATAAAGAGTTATAAAAATTCCTGTTTTGAATTGGTTGGACATGTAAATTACCAAAGTAAACGTGCTTCGTCACTCTTAACAAGCATGTTTAAATTATCCGAACAAAGGGCGAACGTCGTAAAACAATTACTTGTTGAAAACCATATTCCTGACAATCGGATTGTATGTCGAGGCGTGGGCAATAGTCAGCCTATATATCCCGACCCAGTTAACGATGGTGAGAGAAAAAAGAACATGCGTGTACAAGTTATTGTTTATAGCCCTTGTCCGAAGTAGTATATAGTTACGAAGCAATGTTACTGACCCGCAGATACTGAAGCATGAAAAAATTTAAGCTCACTGTTAAAATAATTGCAATTGTAATAACTGTATCCGTCGCAGCGCTGGCCATTCTCATTTTATATCCAGAAAACCTGTTTGGCAGGCATACTGTTTATAAACATGTTTCTCTTTATTCTGACAAACCGCTAAATAATTATTCACCTGTTATTGAGGAGGCCACCACCATAATACAAACCTCTGAGCTATTTGATCCTCATCACCACTACGACATTTTTGTGACAGGCGAAAACATGTATAAAATCATTGTTGCAAAAACCATCGGACCAGCGATGGCCCGAAGCATAGACAACAATATTTTGCTTAATGCAGAGGTTGACTTTTCTGAAAACAAAATATTTAATGCTTACAGCAAAAGGAACCTGGAAGAAATTGCGCATGAAATGATCCACTGCTTGCAATTGCACAAATATGGGATTTGGGTGTTTAATCCACTTCATCAGCCGCCTACCTGGATAACAGAGGGGTATCCTGAGTTTATCGCCACTCTCAAACAAAGACAGGCGCCCTGATATGATTTTAAGAAAATGGTTAACAAGCTGATAGACTTCTCTAATGCAAAAATGGATTGGGTGGAAGTAACGCCAGGATTTGCCGACCCCATTATTTGCTTCAAGGGAAGAATAATGGTGGAATACTTGTCTACTGTCCGCAAAATGACGTTTGATTCGATGCTGAAATATAAATCAACGGAGCAGGAAATTTATTGCCAACTCATGCAATGGTATATGCGTGATTAAACCGAAACACAAGTTAATGCGCAAGTATATATTTTGGCTTTTACCAACAATCGTTTTTGGGTTGTCAACAAACATCTCAATAAGCCAAAACCCCGCATCCTTCCGGCGCGATACCACGCTGTCAATGCCTGAAAGAACTTTTGAAACATTCTGGCAAACCTTCGAAGATCATTATGCTTTCTTTAAGGTTAGAAAAATTGACTGGCATGAAACGTACAGGAAATATAGACCGATGATATGTTTTATTAGTTAGCAGGCAACAGTAAGGCTTTGCAGACGTTATAAAGGTATCAGTAACCAATCCTGATAAACCTAAAGAAAAGGCTGTAAAGATGAATTAAACTTATCTTCTGACAGTAGTTAATTTGTTTAACTCGTCTTGAAGTGAATCAATTGACTGTTGCTGTGTCTTCACCGTTGCAAATAAAAAATCAGCCGTTTTTGTACACAACTCTAATGAATCCTTATAGTTGGCGCCGATTTCTCCTTTTTCTGCAGGCTTTTTGTTTCGGCATGAACTGATTATCGCTATAAACGCAACTACGAGAAAGATGACGAACTTCATATTATCCAGTTTATCTCAATATACGAAAATCCTCGTTTATTAAGATGCGTAAGTTAAGGGTGTGAAGAAGAAGAATTAATCCCATGAAAGTGTATCCAACATCATTTATTGATGCTTATCACTGTTGCATCGTTTGCGTCCTGCGACGACTTGTTATTTAAAAATGTTAGCGTGTCAGATGAAGACTATTTTAGCAAACGTATTGCAGTGACAAAAAGTCCTTCGGGTGATAAAACTTTTTACTTAGGGAAATAGGTAGCAACGACACTACTAAAATTACGCAGCTTTACCTGATGTTAAGGATGGTAGTGGCACGGAAATTTTCAGTTGTTGGGGAGGCAATCACAACATAAAATCATGTTGGCAAGGCGATGACACTTTGATTGTGCATTCACCCAAACTTTCTTTCGATGGTGAAAGAAATCAGAAATCCCGTATGGCAACAAAAAAGTTGCAGTCATCTACTCAAATTGAGTTGGTTTTTTTCGAGGCGAGTGTCGGTGCGGTGCGCGGCGTAAGGATCGTTTAGTAGTACGTATATGCAGTTGTATTTACCTGGCCGGGATTTTTAAGAGAAGTAATCGTAATAGTCGACAAACGATTTAGGTTGTCGAATGTAAAATCATTAAACACTTCATTGTCAAGAAACATTCCCTGAAACACAATTTTTGTAGGCAGTTGTTTTTGAATCCGCGGAAAATAGCCATCAGGTACATAAATTACGACAGGCACTGGAACGCTGTAGAAATAGGATTTTGTGTATGATCCCCCCTCTTGAGTAAACAATTCGCGGATGATGTTGCCGTCAGCGTCATAAGTGTAATCGGTATGAGTGGCTATATCTACTCCAAATCTCGAATGATTAATTTCATCCGAACTGGTTACCTGGTCAGCGCTGTTATAATGAAATTTGATTTCCAGTGTATCTTCCAAACTTGTATTGATTTCATAAACACTATCTACCAGCTTTGTTCCTGGTTTAACGAACGCATCCCTGATTAGAACCAGGGTGTCATCGGAATAATATCTGTACGAATACTTGTTGCCGATTGCTTCATAGCTACTGCGGGTGCCCGAAACCGGGATAGTCTCTGTACCGGTTATCTCATCGTTTGAATTGTAAATGATCTTGTGTGTTACCGACCTGGTGGCCGATGTGCCATCGTGGGTGACTGTTTTCACTTTCAAAGTGGCCGGGGAATCCGATGACGGCTTATTGCACGAAAATAAAAGTGCAATTCCGCTTGTTATAAGGATAAAGTAGAACGTATTCATTGGAAATGGTTAGAGGATGTAAACGATGGCAAGTGGTTGTTATTGTTGTGCTGGTTCTCGCGGAGCATATCTCGAAAGGTTTTTTTGCAGCAGCAGCGGAACTCCGTGGCCATATTCTTCATAGTAAATGGGCGTGTTCCGGATGGATACATATTTACCATGGTTAGATCCATACGAGATAAGTTGAGCCCGACTGGTAATTGCCAGCAAAAAACACGCGGCAGCCACAATAACTATTTTTCTCATTTAAGCAGGTATTAGGTCCTGTAAGTTGAATAAAAAAATTGTGACGAACAATAGAAACTGCCGTGATAGGGTATCCTACTAAATAATAAGTAAATTGATTAGCAACTATCCTCATCTATCTTAAATCAAGTGATAAGTGTTCGCGGAATCTCTAAAAATGTTGTGGCGGAGTATCTTCAGGAGTGAACGTTTTACAGTCCTGAACGTATTCGGGTTAGCCGTGGGATTCGTCTCATTTATTGCTATTATCATTTATGTAAATAATGAATACAGTTACGACAGGTTTAATAAGAAATTTAAAAGAATTTATCGTGTAAATACTGATACCAAATTCGGTGACAAAGAAACGAAACAGGCCATCGCAGCTGCACCTATGTCTTCGCTGCTGCTTAAGGCCTATCCCGAAATAGAGAATGCGGTCCGGATCTTACCAGGTGAGGCACGCCTTAACATTTCGCAGCAAGTTATCCTGGAAGAAAAGCTGGCCTACTGCGACGGAAGCATTTTTGACATTTTCACACTGCCGTTCCTTTACGGAAACCCGAAAACTGCTTTAACTGAGCCTAATTCCGTCGTTCTTACAGAGTCGGCTGCAATTAAATACTTCGGGAAAAAGAATGTCCTGGGAAACCATATTGAATTTATCGAAGACTCCTTGACCGTTGCCAAAACTATAACAGGTGTGATGCGCGATGTACCAAACGAATCTCATTTTGATTTTGAAGTGTTTGGCACTTTAGTAGATGTTCCGTTGAGCCATAACAACAATCCGGCTTCTTTGTTCCCTTTTAGCACATACCTGTTACTCAAAAATAGCCGGGAAGCTGGTAAACTAGAGTCGAAGTTCCCATTATTGTTAAAAAAATATCTGCCGATCGGGGAAATCGAAAAATCCGGTAA
>DATLDR010000170.1:0-25234 GCA_035525775.1 Flavitalea sp. | reverse complement strand
ACAGCTATTGTTGCAGCTGCTATCGGAAGGCTGGAGATCTATGAAATTTTTCTGCTTGCTGTTGTACTGGGAGGAGTAATCCAACTGATACTCGGATTTGTGAAAGCCGGTATTCTGGGCGACTATATTCCGTATAGCGTTATCAAAGGTATGCTTGCGGCGATCGGGCTCATACTTATACTGAAGCAAATTCCGCATCTGATGGGCTATAATTTTGATTTTACCGGCGATGAAACATTTGCCCAGAAAGATGGCGAAAATACATTCACCTCTATCGTACGTTCTGTTCAGCATGCTGTGCCGCTCGCGCTGATAATAGGTGCTGTGTCCATTCTAATACAGATGTTGTGGGATAAAGTTCTGGCGAAAAAACATAAAATATTCAAGCTTGTGCCTGCGCCTCTCATTGTTGTGTTGGTAGCCGTATCCATACATGAATATTTCAAAGCGAATATTCCATCCCTTGCATTGGATGAAAAATTGCTGGTAAATATTCCTGCTGCAGCATCGGTAATGGAGTTTGCCTCGTTGTTTACTTTTCCCGATTTCTCTGCATTAACAAACTTCAATGTATGGACTACCGCGCTCACTATCGCAATTGTTGCTAGTTTGGAGACGCTGTTGAACTTAGAAGCATCTGATGAGCTGGACCCTTATAAAAGAGTTTCGCCAACGAACAGGGAGCTAAAAGCACAGGGAATCGGGAATATTGTTTCAGGATTATTAGGCGGGTTACCGCTCACATCAGTGATAGTTCGAACTTCGGCAAACGTAAATGCAGGCGCCAGAACAAAAATGTCGACCGTCCTGCATGGATTTTTCCTTCTGCTGTCTGTTGCCTTCATTCCTCAGATCCTGAACCTGATTCCCCTTTCGGCATTGGCAGGCATACTTATTTACACCGGCTTCAAACTGGTAAAACCTTCCATCTTCAGGGAATTTTATAAAAAAGGATCATCGCAATTACTTCCTTTTATCATCACCATCCTTGCGATTCTTTTCACAGATCTGCTGGTAGGAATTCTTATCGGCTGCGTTACAGGATTATTCTTTGTAATGCGGAGCAACTTTAAGTCGGCCGTGTTTGTGGTGAATGATAACAATAATTTCCTGTTCCGGTTAAGAAAAGATGTTTCGTTCCTTAACAAGCCCATCATCCGGGCAAAGCTTGAACAGGTTCCTGAGGATTGCTATGTGCTGATAGATGCGACGCGGGCAGACTTCATTGACCTGGATGTTGTAGAGGTGATCGATGATTTTATGCAGCATGCGCATCTGAAGAACATTAAGGTGAATCTTAAAAAAAGTAATTATAAAACACATGGATTTACTGAAGAAACAAAGATTTGTGTACCTGAAAATATTAACAGCAAATGAAAACATTTGAAATAATGCTGCTTGAAAACAAAGCATGGGCAGCAGAACAACTGACAGACGACCCTGGATATTTTGGAAGACTTGCAAAAGTTCAGACTCCGGAATTCTTATGGATAGGTTGCAGCGACAGTCGTGTGCCGGCCAACCAGATAACTGGCACTTTACCCGGTGAAGTATTTGTGCACAGGAATATTGCTAACCTGGTAGTGGAAAACGACATTAACTTTTTGAGCGTGCTGCATTATGCAGTCAACTATCTTAAGGTGAAGAACATCATCGTTTGCGGACATTACGGGTGTGGCGGAGTAAAGGCAGCGTTGGGAAACGACAGTTTTGGCATTCTCGACAAATGGCTCCTCAATATCAAAAGTACACGCGATGCAAACTGGGAATATCTCAGCTCATTGCCTTGTGAGGATGCACGTGCGGATGCACTTGCAGAATTGAATGTGAAACAGCAGGTACAGAATATCATTAACACAACAATTATCCAGGATGCGTGGAACACAGATCATCGTCCTATTGTTCATGGTTGGATCTACGCATTGCAGGATGGCCTGCTGAAACCCCTGGTGAAGGTTGAGCCGGAAGCCGCTGAAGCAGCATATAAAATACTGTAGAATAGTAGAGCATTATTCAATTTTGCTGTAGGTTTGCCGCCATGTCCATTGAAGTTTCACAACTCACGAGGATGTACGGCGAGCAGAAGGCTGTTGACGATATCTCTTTCAATTTGAATAAGGGTGAGATAGTTGGATTTCTCGGACCTAATGGTGCCGGGAAATCCACCACCATGAAAATAATTACCGGCTACCTTAAGCCCGATAAGGGCACAGCTGTGGTAAGTGGCATCGATGTACAGCACGATCCGCTTTCGGCTAAAAGAAAGATAGGTTACCTCCCTGAGGCAAATCCTCTTTATTATGACATGTACGTGCAGGAATACCTTGGCTTCGTTGCAGATGTTCATGCTGTTTCCAATAAAAAAAACAAGATCAACAGTATTATAGATACAGTAGGCCTTACGCCTGAAAAACATAAACGTACCGGCCAGCTGTCAAAAGGTTACAAACAGCGTGTGGGATTGGCGGCGGCTTTAATTCATGATCCTGAAGTGCTGGTACTGGATGAGCCCACAACCGGCCTTGATCCCAATCAGATCATAGAGATCAGGGAATTGATAAGGCATCTGGGTAAAAATAAAACTGTTTTATTCTCAACACATATTTTACAGGAAGTAGAAGCATTGTGCGATCGCGTTATTATCATTCATAAAGGCAGGCTCATTGCCAACAGCACTTTAGCACAATTAAAAACTAACGGCAACGGACACTCGCTGGAAGAAATATTTAAAAATTTAACAACCAATAATTAAAAGAAACATGAGTTACATCGCAGAGATCTTTGCCAGGCAGATTCTTGACAGCCGTGGCAATCCTACCGTAGAAGTTGAAATTATTACCGATGAAGAAATTCTGGGACGTGCTGCCGTGCCGAGCGGTGCGAGCACTGGTGTGCACGAAGCTGTTGAATTACGCGACAATGATAAATCAGTTTACTTTGGAAAAGGAGTTACAAAAGCAGTTGATAATGTAAATAAGCTGATTTCAGAAAAACTGGTTGGATGGGAAGTTGCCGACCAGGCAGGGCTTGATCAGGCAATGATCGAACTGGATGGTACAAACAACAAATCAAAGCTTGGCGCCAATGCAATGCTGGCAGTAAGCATGGCTGCAGCAAAAGCTGCCGCACAGGAAGCAGGCTTGCCTTTATTCCGTTATATAGGCGGAACCAACGCACGTGTTCTGCCCGTTCCAATGATGAATATCATGAATGGCGGAGCACATGCCGACAATAAAATAGACTTCCAGGAATTTATGGTAATGCCTGTTGGCGCATCTTCATTCAGTGAAGGCTTAAGATGGGGCGTTGAGATATTTCATACGCTTAAGTCTGTTTTAAAGAAAAAAGGATACAGCACCAATGTTGGTGATGAAGGTGGATTTGCCCCTGAGATACAGAGTAATGACGAAGCTATAGAAACGGTGATGACAGCCATCACCCAGGCAGGCTTCAAACCCGGAAACCAGGTAGCAATAGCCCTCGATCCGGCTGTGAGCGAAATGTATGATGCGAAAGCGAAAGTTTATCACTTTCATAAATCGGACGGCCGTAAGCTGTCAGCCGAAAAAATGGTTGATTTCTGGGCAGGCTGGGCAAAGAATTATCCGATTGTTTCAATTGAAGATGGTATGGCAGAAGATGACTGGGCAGGATGGAAACTGCTTACGGACACCCTTGGTAAAACAGTACAACTGGTAGGCGATGATCTTTTTGTAACTAATGTTAAAAGATTGCAGGAAGGCATTGACAAGGGAGTGGCAAACGGCCTGCTGGTAAAAGTTAACCAGATAGGAACGCTTACTGAGACAATCGAAGCCGTATCGCTTGCCCAAAGGAATGGTTATAACACCATTATGAGCCACCGAAGCGGTGAAACAGAAGACACCACTATCGCAGACCTGGCAGTGGCGCTTAATTGCGGACAGATTAAAACCGGCTCTGCATCCCGTACTGACCGAATAGCTAAATACAACCAGTTGATAAGAATTGAAGAAATGCTGGGAGATAATAGTGTTTATTTGCAGGGAAAAATTAAATTTGGTAAGTAAACCCACAGAATGATACCAGACTGGCTAAAAAATAAATACATCCTGACCGCGGGTTTTTTCGCGGTCTGGATGCTTTTCTTTGATACCCGCGATGTGATTACCACTCATTTCAAACAGCGCGGTGAGCTTAACAGGCTTCAGGAAAGCAAAGCATACTACCAGCAGGAGATCGACAAGACCCGTAAAGAGCTTGACCAACTTAAATCTGATCCACGTGTTCTTGAAAAATATGCCCGGGAAAAGTACCGCATGAAGAAGGATAACGAGGATCTGTACGTAATTTCTGGAAATCAAAAACAATAAGATCAACCAGAGTACGTTTATATTCACGGACGGACTCCGAAACTGACTCTTTCGGATTTATTGGACTAAAAAGGATTGCACATGACTTTACTCTTTACACCAGAGGAACTTATACAATATTTGTATAAAGAAACCTCGCCTTCGAGAACAGCCCAGATTGAAGAAATGCTTCAACAAGACTGGACTCTCCGCGAAAAGCTCGAGGTTTTACAGAATTCCATTCAGATGCTTGACAGACCCCTGGAATCCCCCCGCACGGAAGCAGTGATGAACGTTCTTAACTATGCGCGTGAAGCCATTTCAGAACCTGTTCAACACCATTGAAGGATAATCCTGCGATTTGTTATGCGTACATTTGCAGCCTTTAAGCTGTTGAATGACCCGGAAAGAACGATTTAGGTTTGTTATTGAATATTTTCAGCAACATAATCCATCAGCAGAAACAGAACTGATTTTCAATGACCCCTACGAGTTGCTCGTCGCAGTCATTCTTTCTGCTCAGTGCACGGATAAAAGGGTGAATATGACCACCCCTGCAATCTTCGAACACTACCCGGACGCTTATGCGTTGTCTGAAGCACCTTACGAAGATATTTTCAACCTCATAAAAAGCATATCCTATCCGGGTAATAAATCAAGGCACCTGCTCGGAATGGCAAAGATGCTCGTAGAAAAATTTGACGGGAAAGTGCCTATGACTGTAGAAGAATTGATTTTGTTGCCGGGAGTCGGCCGTAAAACTGCTAATGTGATCACCTCGGTGATAGATCAGCAGCCTAATCTTGCTGTTGACACCCATGTTTTCAGGGTTGCAGCACGCATAGGATTGTCTTATAACGCTAAAACTCCTCTGGCTACAGAAAATCAACTAATAAAGTACATCCCGAAAGAGTTGGTACATAAATTTCATCATTGGCTTATACTTCATGGACGCTACATATGTGTGGCAAGAACCCCTAAGTGCGGTGATTGCGGATTGAGGCCGGTTTGTAAATATTTTCATAAATATGTTGTACCATCAGGTATAATTGAACTCATAGAGAAACCGTTAAACAAACCATAGTTCCCATTGGAAGCATTAAATAACATCAAAACGTATTTGCTGCAACTTGAAAATTTCGACGATGTCGACACTTTCAGCAAACTACAGGAAGAGATCCGCAAGCTTATCGGCCATCCAGGTATCAGTATCGGTATTACTCCGTTCTATTATATAAATGCCCGGATGGTATTTTCTTCCATACATAGCGTTAACAGCCTGTTCCTTAAAAATCTGGATGAAGAACAAATGAGGCTTGAAGCAAGTGAAGGCCTCAGGAATTTTTTTGAGGAACAACACGAACCACTGGTTATTCCGGAGATCAATGATGATAGCCTGCTGAAATATTCATTTATCAAACATTTGCAGCAACAGGGCTGGAAAGGATTGATCTTCTGTCCGCTCAGAAATTACAATAAACTGATGGGTGTACTTGAAATAGTAAGTGAACAACCCGGTGTTGCCACACAGGAAATTGTAAATAAAATAGATGTTGCGCTTCCACTTTTTGAACTGGCATTGAACCGCAGCTGGGCATCGCTTGATGCAACACTGGATAAAATAATTAAGGAACAGTTTACTGCTATACAACCTTCAGTTGACTGGCGCTTTACAGAAGCAGCATATAATTTCTTAATCAGGAAAGAACATGATGAAGATGCCAAGATGGAAAACATTCTATTCGATAATGTTTATCCTCTATATGGTGCAATCGATATCAGGAACTCGTCAACTGAAAGAAACAAGGCAATTCAGATGGATATGCTCGAACAGCTCGATATGGCTTCGGCAATCCTGAAAAAAGCACAGAAAGAAACTGACTTTCCATTGCTGGGGGAAGTGAAATATAAATTGAAAAAATACAGGCATTCTGTTGCCAACATTATTTTGTCGGACGATGAGATTGCTATCAACCAGTTTTTAAAGCAGGAAGTTATTGATCTGTTTCAGCAATTGAAATCAATTTCTCCTTCTTTAGAAGAAGATATTTCAAAATATTTTACCGAAGTCACTTCCGTTGTAGACATGGTGTATCATCACCGCAAAAATTTTGATGAAAGCATAACACTGATCAATAAGCTAATCGCGAAATTTATTGACCAGGAACAGGAAGCCGCTCAAAAAATGTATCCCCATTACTTTGAAAGATTTGTAACGGACGGGGTTGATTTCAATATTTACATTGGCCAGTCAATCGCGCCGGCTATTCCATTCACTGATTTCTATCTGCGTAATCTCAAAATATGGCAACTGAGCACACTGGCTAAAGCAGCGCAGCTTAGCAGAGAGATCATTAAAGATGTATCCGTGCCATTACAAACTACACAATTGCTTCTTGCTCATAATTACCCGATATCAATAAGCTTCCGCCCTGCAGAAAGAAAATTTGATGTAGACGGCGCATATAATATCCGCTATGAGATCATTAAAAAGCGGATTGATAAGGTTCACGTAAAAGACACTGATGAACGCCTTACACAGCCTGATAAGATAGCCATTGTATACACACTACCTAAAGAAGGTGAAGAATACATGGAATACATTGAATACCTGCTGGCACAGGGACTATTAAAAGGCGAAGTTGAACAGCTTGATCTCGAAGAATTACAGGGCGTTGCAGGACTTAAAGCTTTTCGTGTAGCCATTAACATTGATGTTAATGAAAAAGTGGCATCAAAACTGAAATCCGAGGCTTACAAGGGGTAACCATCCTTCTTTAGAATGCATCAGCGATCCTGTAAATACAATGCGGTTAGCAGGTGATAACCATAATCCTCCTCCATATCCGGTATGCCATATTCCTGAATGCTCATTTTTTAACCATACTCGGCCAACATCATGAAACAATAAAACCCCATATGAACCGGTAAAGAGATATCCCTGGTAATTTTTGATCCGGATACGCATATCAATGTTGTTATACATCATTCTGTCGCCGGCAAACCTGTTCTTCCGATAACCTCTTAAATTTTCAAGTCCGCTTAAAAATTGCGACTGATAAAATTCATATTTGCCAAAATTGAAAGCGGCGCCAAACCGGACTGCCACTACCATTCGTGCAGGAGCATTTGAACTGATATAAACAGACATATCGGAACTTAAGGAAGAATAATTTGAGGTATATGCAGTAAGCCCCCGGTTAAGACCCAGGCTGGTTTTCCATAATACGCCACGTGTAGGATAATTTACATCATTGCGGTTATCAATCACGAGGCTCGTTGTAAAACCACCATAATATTTTTTCCTGAAAAAATTTGTGGTGTCAAGGCCTATTTCGGCTGGCTTTAAAATTACCCTGTTCTTATTATCATTACTGTCAACATTGTAAAACTGGAATGTAGGTCCGTAATAGAGATTTATGTCTGGAAAAATTTCCCTGCGCAGCAACATGGCAAGATCAGCATGGAAGAAACGTGTTCTGTAATATGCCGGGCCCCTTCCATCATTTATTCTGTTTATGGTATTATTTCCCTGTCCAAAAAAGTTGATCGTATTATTAGGGGCACGTACGTCCGCATGGAACAGCAGGTCCGTTCCACCGATAGCATCAGTACGTGTCATATCATACCTGAATCGCCATGCTTTTGTAAGCAGCGATACAACACCTCCTAATTCATGCTGCATCCTGAAAGGATCTTTCCTGAAACCAAAACTGGTATATTTTAATCCTATCCCCACAAACAAGCCGTCATCACGGTTATAAGCAAAATATTTTTTCGGTTGCAGAATATCATACTGAAAACTTCTCCTGTTATATGTATTTACTGCCGGATCTTCAGGTATTTCCTTTTTCATCACACCCTTATACAAGTCACTGTCGCCTTTATAATCGTAAGTAACGGTTAGCTTCCTTCGTGAGCGGGTGTCATTGATATATACATCCTTATCCTCGCCACCCAGCAACCTTATCTTTATCAGGCGGTTATCCGTACCCGTTATATGAAAGGTATCTTCGTTATTAAATCCGAACAACCTGATCTCGTGAGTTTCATCCGGTAAAAATTTCCTTTCATACAAAATTTTATCGCGTTCTCCTTTATCATTTATTTTATACTCTTTAACATTAACAGACCCATCGTCATTATTTACGATCTCAAATGTTTCTTTTTTATCTGTTCCGGTTATCTCAACTTCCTTTGCAAGAAATTTATAATACTCCTTTGCCTCGTCTTTAATGTACTTCCTTCTTTCCTTTAATGTTTGAATGATCTTTGGTCCAGAGTAAGCAAATATTTCAGGAGGCTGTTTTTTTAATGCAGCTTCAATAACTGAATCGGTCATTTCAGCTATGAGTGTATCAGCTTGTTTTTCCCAGTCTTCCTGGAGCATTTCATTTAAAAATGTGCGGTCGAAATAGCGTGCATTAAAATTGAAGGTTTTGATATTAATTGCTTTAGGCCTGAAGCCCTGGAATTTCGGCAGCCGGTAAGGCTTCCTGATCATTTTCGGGATCTGTCCCATGTTCACAAAAAATGCCTGGTCACGATCACGGGGTAATGGATAATAGAGCTTGCCTTTACCTGTGTCTTTAGTATTCCATCTCCACTGGTCTTCATGCCGGTCGAAATCCATAATGAACATGTCCAGCAATCGCGCTTTCAGTACCGCCTTTTGATCTATATGGTCATCGTTGTCTTCCCTTATTTTTTCAACAATCTTTTCAGTCGATTTATTTTCACCATACCGGTTAGGTTCACGTTCTTCAAATATTGCCAGCGTATTGGCGAATTCTTTCTGGTAATAACCAAACCTCGGATCATCGGGTATGTAAACAAGCCTGGGTATTGCATAAGGAACGCCGGTAGCCTGCGATAATAACGGAATCGATAAAGCAGCAAAAGGATATGATGCGGATATGCCATCTACTATAGCGTCTTTAATTACGGTTTGCCTGAATTCTTCCGGCAATGTTGCATCAGGAAATTTTTCAACGCTTCTTAATGCGTATTCTTTTCCTTTTTTATCCTCAAGCCTCAATGATTTTGTCTGCATGCCTCCGCCCTTCTTTGTTACTTTCAATCCGCCGGCTTCTTTTCCTATATCAAACACTTTTACTCTTACAGGCTCTGTCCATTCATTTCTGTAGTTTGCTCCAAGTAACCATTTTTTAAATTTCCCGGCTTTATAATAGGAGGCGGCAATTACCTTTACCGAATCAGGGAACACTGGTGTTCTGATAGTTTTTTTAGAAAGGCCTGATGAATCTATTGGTGGAAGTGCCTGGGTGAACATGGCTTTGCTTGAAGTATCGGTTTCTGAAGAATAGAATTTAACATAAACATTGTCGTCTTTCATCACTTCGATCATTGCAAAACCATTCTTTGTTGATGAAAACTTAAGCCTGTCATCCTTTGTTATTTCGGATTGTTTTGCACCGGCACCTGATACAACATAATAATTTTTGCCCTGCTTGATCAGCTGAAGATTATGTTCATGTCCCGCTACCCTGATGCAATTGGGATGCAGGCTTAATATGCTGTCTACCTGCCTGCTGAAATTTTTATAGATCGGATGTTTTGTATCCTGGATATTTCCAAAAACACCTCTGGCGATAGGATAAATTGAACCAAGAACAGGTAACGGGATATACAGGTTTGGTTTGAGATCAGTAAATGGAAAAATATGCTGCTTAAGATTATAATACCCTCCATGCCTGCCAAATGTTATGAATGGATGATGCGCTGCAAAAATCAAAAGCTTATCCTCGTTCCGCGTAACTATTTCCTGCAGTGTGTTGAGTAACTCAGCTTCAGTGCTGTTTTCACAGCCCGACCTGATCGTAGGTTTATCAAATTTGTGCAGCCACCACTGACTGTCAATCACCACCAGTGTTACCTTATCTGAGATAGCAATTTCCTGGGGGCCAGGACAAGCCCCGTCCGGCACAAAGTGCACATTCTGGCGGTTGAGAGAAGTGATATAATTGTATTGGTTTAGCACCTGCTGATACCCGTTTTTTGCACCCTGCATCCAGTCATGATTACCGGCAATGAAGTAGGCGGTTGCCTTTTTACCTAACACTACATTTATCTGGCTGTCGAGTACCTGTTTTTTTTCAGCATAATTACTGGCATAATGAGATGGTAGTCCCAGTGGGTACACGTTATCGCCCAGGAAAATGACGGTAGTCCTTTTATCGAGTGGAAATGTTTTTTTAAGAAATTCAAGCTCCGGATGAACATTGTTCTGTTGTTCACCTGCATCACCGATGAGTATGATCCTCTGGCTCAATGAATCGCGTTGGGCAAGCACGATATTGTCCCATAAAAGGGAAATTACCAATACCAATAAAAATATGCTACTTCTGGCCAACATAAGGAAATTTCAGAATTGTGGCCTTCCCATCTGCACCTTCATTTGAAATATACATGTCGCCATTTGTTGCAAAAGTTATACCCTCGGGTTGTGAAAACTGCGCCGGGTTGATCTTGTAGATTTTTTCGAGCTTTCCCATCTTCGTACATTGTAGCAGCACTTTACCTACTGAAGCCACGATATATAGTTTTTGATCCATCGGATTAATGGCTGCTCCCGATGGTTTACATTCTGTATTATAATTTGTAAGAATGGTATATACTTCTTTTAATGAAATATTGAAATAAGGTTCAGGATCATAATCCTTTTTTGCCAGGTCAAAAGATATTGCTGTGATACCTTTTGATTTATGCTTCTGATCCTTGGTGATCATTACCAGCTTATTTTCTTTCTGGTAATATACCAGCGATTCAAACTCCATATCCTTACCTGTAAATTTATAAGTGTTATGCCGGTCGTATGGAGGCAACACTTCGATAATGTTTCCATCACTTTCGAGAATGAAAAAGGTGCTGTCTACCTTAGCAAGATCCTCATAATCACCCTTACCCTTGAACCTGAATTTCTCGCGGGTATCTTTTTTAATGTCAATGAAAAACAATTCGCCGTCTTCATCATTTACAGAAGCAAAACTGTCGCCGCCTAAATGAACGATACCTGATATTTCGAGCAGCTCCTCGTTAAGAATAAATCTTTCATTATTATTTTCATTATAGCCCTTAATATGCGGCACAAAGGATTTGCCCTTATAAGAACCACAGGATGTAAGAAAAGCAAAAATTGCAATTCCCAGCCATATTCTGTTTAATGCTGGCATGGATTTATATGTTTACACTGTAAATTAATTAGATTGTGAAACAATCGTACCATCATGAACGATTTGAATAAATCCCTGATCTCTGCCGCTGAACAATTTGTAGTGGACCTGTTTTCACAAAAAATTGGGAAAGAATTTTGTTTCCATTCGTTTAACCATACCCGTGAAGTTGTTCTGCATACCGAACTTATCGCGGGCAATTATGAACTTACCGAGGAAGACCATACAGCGCTTATACTGGCTGCCTGGTTTCATGATTCCGGTTATTCGGCAGGACTCAAAAACTCACACGAAGAAGAAGGCCAGAAAATAGCCACTGATTTTCTTCACAAACATAATGCACCACAAACGCTGATCGACAAAGTTAATGGTTGCATCATCGCCACAAGAATGCCACAGTCGCCCGCAACCCTGATAGAGCAGATCATCTGCGATGCAGACCTCTTTCATCTTGGAACTAAAGGATTTAAAGAGAGAAATAAACTGCTGAGGCAGGAGATCAATACTTTCGAAGAAGAAAAGATAAGTAAAAAGGATTGGGTAAATCTTAATATCGAATTTCTTGAACGGCACCGTTACTTCACCGATTATGCCAGGGAAATGCTTGATCCGGTTAAAAAAACTCATCTCGAATCACTGATCCGGAAAGCCGGCAAAAAAAACAAAGAATCGCATGGCGAGTCTGTTAATGAACCTGAACAGGCAATGAATCATATTGAATCAGCTGCAAAAGATCCACCACCCGCACCTGATAAACCTCAGGAGAAAAAACCTAAAGGGGCCAAAACAGAACGTGGTGTGGTGGCCATGTTCAAGATCATGTCCGACAGTCACAACAATCTTAGCCAGATGGCCGACAGCAAGGCTAACATCATGATCTCCGTAAACACAATTGTATTGTCAATAATGGTTTCCGTGCTTCTTGGTAAACTTCAATTTTACCCTGAATTTATTATTCCCACGATCATACTGGTCCTCGTGTGTTTAAGTGCAATTGTATTTGCTATTCTGGCAACAAGACCTAATATAACCGGAGGAACTTTTACCCGTGAAGACATTCAGAACAAGCAGATCAATCTTTTATTCTTCGGCAACTTTTTCAATATGGAATTGCCGGATTACGACTGGGCAATGAAAGAGATGATGAAGGACAAAGATTACCTGTATGGCAGCATGATCAAGGATATTTATTTTCTTGGTGTGGTACTGGCGCGTAAGTATAAATTCCTAAGGATTTCTTATAGCATTTTCATGTATGGACTGATAGCCGCTATAGTAGCATTTGGCCTTACTTATATTTTTGCAGTTAATTGATTCAATTGTCGTCACACACAGCGGTAATATCTAAACTAACTCAAGAATCTTCGCCTTCATTTCACTTTTAGTGATCGGCACACCCATGATTTTATTATACCCTTTTGCATCTATCAGGTACTGATCACGAATGATTTTTATTAATTGGCCATTATTGATCTCCGGCACCAGCACCTTATCAAATTTTTTCAAAATTTCATCCAGGTTTTTAGGGAACGGCCGCAGGTACCTTAAATGGGCATGGCTAACTGAAACGCCTTCCAGCACCAATTCATTCACTGCACTTTTTATTGCGCCGTAAGTACTACCCCATCCCAATACTAGTACCGATCCCTTCTCAGGACCATTGTCTATCTGCTGAAGTGGTATATACTCTGCGATCCTGTCAACTTTTTCCTGGCGGATCCTTACCATTTCCTGGTGGTTCGCCGGATCGTAACTGATGTTACCGGTAATATTTTCTTTTTCCAAACCTCCTATCCTGTGTTCGAATCCTACAGTTCCCGGAATAGCCCAGGCGCGCGCCAGTTTTTCATCCCTTAAATAAGGCAGGAATTTTTCTTCACCTTCAGCCAGTGCTTTTTTGAATTCGGCCTTGATGCGCGGCAGATCGCTCGTTTTAGGAAATTTCCATGGCTCGGCGCCATTGGCAATATATCCATCGCTCAAAAAAATAACGGGCGTCATATGTTCAACAGCAATCCGCGCAGCCTCGTATACTGCACTAAAACAATCACTGGGTGTTGATGCTGCGATTACAGGCATCGGGCATTCACCATTTCTTCCGTAATAAGCCTGCAGAAGATCACTTTGTTCAGTTTTTGTGGGCAATCCGGTTGAAGGGCCACCACGCTGTATATTACAAATGATCAATGGTATTTCGAACATTACTGCAAGCCCCATCGCTTCGGCCTTAAGCGCCATGCCTGGACCAGATGTTGTTGTTACACCAAGTGATCCTCCATAACTGGCCCCAATGGCACTGGTGATCGCCGCTATCTCATCTTCTGCCTGAAATGTACGCACACCGAACGACTTATGACGGCTTAGCTCGTGCAAAACATCAGAAGCAGGAGTAATTGGATAGGAGCCAAGAAAAAGAGGCAACCCGCTAACCTGCGAGGCTGCAATGAGCCCGTACGACAGTGCCTGGTTACCCATAATGGACCGATAACTGCCTGGTTCCATTTTTGCCTTTTCTACCTTAAACCTTGTAGTAAATGTTTCCGTGGTATCGCCATAATTGTATCCCGCCTGCAGCACTCGGATGTTACTCTCCATTATTTCTGGCTTCTTTCCAAATTTATCACGAAGGAAAGAGGTAGTGTTATCCATGTTCCTATTGTACATCCAGTAAAGAAAACCGAGCACAAACATGTTTTTTGCACGGTCCTTTTCCTTTACCCCCATGGTGATATCCTTCAGTGCTTCACGTGTCATCTTGGTAATGTCCATCCTGATCACTTCATAATTGCTGAGGCTTTCATCATTCAGTGGATTCACTCCTTCAGGATAATTGGCAAGACGCAGATTTTTCTGATCGAACCCATCAGTATTCGCTATGATCTTTCCGCCTTTTTTAAGGCTGTTTAAATTAGATCTTAATGCAGCGGCATTCATGGCTACCAGAACATCACATTCATCACCAGGGGTATATACCCTGTCGCTCGAAAACCTCAGCTGGTATCCGCTTACGCCGGGCAATGTACCCTGGGGAGCGCGTATTTCTGCAGGAAAATCGGGGAATGTGGCAAGGTCGATGCCTAACAATGCTGTATTGTTTGTGAACTGGCTGCCTGTCAGCTGCATGCCATCGCCGGAGTCGCCGGCAAACTTGATCACAACATCCTGCAGCACCTCTTCTTTACGGGTCATAGAATAATTTGTGGCGCAAATTTACTACAAGTTTGGAGTATCCGCCATGGTGCCCGCATAATTGAAATTCAAGCGCGGAAGTGACTGATAGATAAGTTCATGAACCTTCGGACGAACACTCATGTGAAGAAAACGGTTGACATCGCCATTATTGTAAACCCTGTTGGAAAGAAAAATAAATATCAGGTTTTCCGCGGGGTCAATCCAGATGCAGGTACCGGTAAATCCGGTATGCCCGAATGTTAGTGAAGAAGCCGAAAGCGTTGGGTAGGGTTCAGGCCTTATAAAATTATCTCTTTCAGGTTTGTCGAAGCCAAGGCCCCTGCGGCTGTTTGCATGATACTCTGTGAAGAAATCAACAGTTTCTTTTTTAAAGAACCTAATACCATCGATCTTACCTCCGTTCAACAGCATCTGGCACAACACAGCCAGATCATAAGCATCGCTAAACAAGCCAGCATGACCTGCAACACCACCAAACATGGCTGCGCCGGGGTCGTGTACATCACCCCGCAATAACTGCCTGCGAAATATTGGCTCTTCTTCAGTAGGTGCAATGTTGTTTAACGCAAAATGTTCACGCGGTGTAAATGAAGTGGAAGTGAGGTGAAGCGGTTCGTAAAAATTTTTTTCAACATACTTATCGAGGCTCAATCCTGAAAGTTGTTCAACTATCTTTCCAAGAAATATAAAATCAAGATCGCTGTATATATAATTTCCCGTTGCTGTTACAGCACTTTGTAAAATCCGGTTCCTGATAGTATCTGTCCAGTCACGGCGCAAATACACATTTTCAGCAACACGAACGGTATGGTTCGAATCAGGTATAGTTGAATAGATAGTATCTGAAGGCTTCTTGCCCTGCAACGAATCTAGTGTTTCAACATAAAAAGGTATCCATCCTTTAAGGCCAGCCTGGTGCAGGAGGATGTCCCATATCAAAATATTTTCTTTGTTGGTGCCGCGTGTCCATGGAAGATAATCGCCCAGCTTTTTATACAGGTCCAGCTTTCCTTCATCATACAATTTCATTACTGAAATAGTGGTGGCCATTATTTTAGTTACCGAAGCCAGGTCATAAATTGTTTCCGGATAAACAGCTTCGGCACTGTCGTAACCCATGTAACCAAAAGCCCTTTCATAAGCAATTTTACCATCTTTTGCCACCAGCACCACGGCACCTGGTATTGCCCGGTTTTTTATCGCATCATTCACAATAGAATCGATTTTTGTGAAATTGCTCATGGTAAATCCGAGGTCAGCCGGCCGTACCTGTTGCAACAGCCTTGTGGTAACAATGCCGTCACCAGATTTAAATGCGGGGCAAATGGTTACAGGTAATTTTCCTTTAGCCAGAAACCTTCCCGTAAGCAGGTCGCTAGCCGTTTGCTGTGTAATCTCATCATCCTGATAGCAGGCAATAAGAATTTTGCTGTCGCATAAGTCCTTAATAGCATAAGGATTTCCAAATACCATGGTAACGGATCTGTTCTGGCGCTGAACAGAATCTATCAGTGACCTTGCCGCATTGCTGATACCAAAATTATTTGCCGGAAAACGGTTGTACCGGTGAACGCCGATGATGACTACATCGTACCTGTTTTTCAGCACATCGAGCATGGGCTTTACCATTTCATCTTTCAGCGTATAATCGAAATAATAAACATGCGCATCATATTCATCGCGTACCTGTTTTGCAAATTCATTATCCTTGTTGAGGCCAATGCCGAGGTATGCGACACGTCTTCCTTTTGCCAGCGGAAATATTGCCTGGTCCTCATTCCGCAATAAAGTGATTGAACGCTGTGCAATCTGCCTGTGCATCTCGGCGGTTTTTGCATTCAGTTCTTCAGCGAGATGGTTCAGCTCCACAGGCTTTATGGATGATAATCCATATTGATACTTTGCGTATAATACTTTCTTTACATGTTCATCTATCTGTTCCCACCTAAGATTTTTCTTTTTAATAGATTCCTTAATCTTTTTTATGCTTCCGGGAATGTCACCTGGCAGGCATAGCATGTCGTTACCAGCTTCGAGTGCCTTCACTGAAATTTCACCTGCAGGAAAATATTTTGCAACACCCTGCATGTCTAGCGCATCTGTAATGATCAGTCCGTTAAATCCAAGCTCTTTACGTAGTAATTCGTTTACGGTATTATAAGAAATAGATGATGCTATATTTTTTCTGTTATCAAGAGAAGGAATGGAAAGATGCGCCACCATTACTGAGCCGATGCCCGCTTTTACTATTTGCCTGAATGGATACAATTCAAGTGAATCGAGTTCAGCTTTCGATTTGGCAACAACCGGAAGGTCGTAATGCGAATCAACACTCACATCACCATGACCGGGAAAATGCTTTGCGCAAGCCATTACACCCACATCCTGCAGGCCCCGCATATACTGGATGCCCAGCATCGCCACTTTATGCTTGTCTTCACCAAAAGAACGGTCGTTGATCACAGGATTCGCGGGATTGTTGTTTACATCAACAACAGGAGCGTAGTTGATCTGTATGCCCATGCGTTTGCATTGCTCGCCTACCAGCCGCCCATATTGATATATAAGAGAAGGGTCATCTGTGGCACCTATCATCATCTGCCGCGGCAGCGAAATGACGCTGTCCATCCGCATGCCCAGGCCATTTTCAGCATCTATTGAAATAAACAGCGGTGTTTTTGACAAAGCCTGCATCTGGTTGATGAGCGTGGCTTGTTTTGCGGGGCCGCCCTGGAAAAGGCAAACGCCGCCAATGTTGTATTTCTGAATGGCTTCTTTTACTTCTTTCTCATAAAAAACCACGCGCCGGCCATCGAGCGATGCCATGCGCACAACCATCAGCTGCGCTATTCGCTGGTCTTCATTTAACGACTTAAAAACGCTGTCTACCCATTTTGCTGCACCAACAGAAGATACCTGCTGTGAAAAACAGTGAAGTGATACAAATAGTAATAACAGGGACAGCGGTCTCTTCATAATTTATGGATTTAATAACGATGTTTATTCGCTGTAAATTGCATCACAAAATAAGTCAGAATTGGGAGACATCATTCATTTATTGCCCGATAATATCGCCAACCAGATCGCAGCTGGTGAGGTGATACAACGTCCGGCAAGTGCTGTAAAGGAATTGCTGGAAAATGCTGTAGACGCGGGAGCCACCGAGATTAAACTTATTGTGAACGATTCAGGAAAAGCGCTTGTGCAGGTGATCGATAATGGTAAAGGCATGAGTGAGCTGGATGCAAGGATGAGCTTTGAACGCCATGCAACATCCAAGATCAAAGAGATTGATGACCTGTTTCACATAAAAACAATGGGCTTCAGAGGTGAGGCACTGGCATCAATAGCCGCAGTGTCGCAGGTAGAACTCAAAACAAAAAGGCCTAACGATGTTACCGGTACCTATCTGGAAATTGATAATAGCACAGTAAGGAAACAGGAGATCATCGCTTGTGCCAACGGCACGAGCATAGCCATGAAAAATCTTTTTTTCAATGTGCCTGCGCGAAGAAATTTCCTTAAAAGCAATCCTGCTGAAATGCGCCACATTGTTGATGAATTTATTCGTGTTGCGCTATCATTTCCGGATATATTTTTTTCGCTTACTAGCAACGGACAGCAGGTATTTCATTTGGATAAAGGATCATTAAAACAGCGCATTCTTCAGATACTCGGAACACAATACAATTCAAAACTGGTAACCGTTCACGAACAAACGGATTACATGAACACTTTTGGGTTTGTAGGTAAACCGGATGCCGCAAAAAAAACACGTGGCGACCAGTATCTGTTTGTAAATAACCGGTTCATCAGGAGTGCATACCTGAACCATGCGATCATGAGCGCCTACCAGGATCTGATCCCTTCGGATAGTTTTCCATTGTATGTATTGTTCATTGATCTGGATCCGGTACAGGTAGATGTAAATGTTCATCCTACCAAGCAGGAAATAAAATTTGAAGACGAGAAGATAGTGTATGCGTTTATGCAGGCTGCGGTTAAACATGCGCTGGCGCAATTCAGTATTACGCCAACACTTGATTTTGATCTTGATCCATCGATTCAGCATCTTGATGCTGTGAGCAAGCCTGTGAGTGAAGAGAAAAAAGCATCAGTGGCTTCATCATCGCTGTATCAGTCGTTTACACAAAAGAACCAGGCACACTTCATTGAAAAGAACAGCAACCTGGGAGAATGGAAAAGCTTTTTTCCAAAAGATGATCAGGTTGTAACACAGAGTGCAGCAGCTCCTTTCCCATTTCAACAACCGCCTGTTCGTGATATCTCGCTTAAAGAAGAATGCACGCTTATCCAGGTATTCAATACTTATATTGTTGCACCCACCAATCGTGGACTTGTGCTTGTACATCAACAGCTGGCCCATGAGCGGGTATTGTACAATAAGCTTAGTGCAGCAGCGGCAGGCAAGGCGGTAGCGTATCAACGCAGCCTGTTTCCCGAGACCATTGAATTGTCGAAGCAGGATGCTGTATTGCTTGAAGAGTTACTGAACGACCTGCTGCAGCTCGGTTACCTCGTAGAACCATTTGGCAAAGACACTTTTGTGATCCAGGGTTGTCCCGCAGATCTGGACCAGGGCAATGAAAAAATGGTGATCGAAAATTTGCTGGAACAGTTCAAGCATTTTAGCAACGATCTTAAATTTTCGAAAAGAGAAAAGCTCATCAGGGCCCTGGCGCAACAGCAGGCGATCAAGTCGGGCATGCCATTAACAACTGCTGAAATGAATGCATTGGTGCAGGATCTGTTCGCGTGCAGCCAGCCTGGCGTAACTGCCGGTGGAAGCCCTACGTACATAGAATTTCATAAAGAGTACATAAACAGTTTGTTTAAAAAGTAGGTAACCTCAGAAATTACATGTCAGAGCTCGACGTGTTACCGTTTCGACTGCCGGGCGAAACTTATTTTTGATGGGTTCCTGCTATGTTTCGTGTGAACAATAACGCCCGATAGAGAGATTTGCAATCAAAAGAAGCGGACAGTCCGTTGATCTGCTCACCGCTTATTTTCTTTTCACTTCCAGCATACTTTTCTGAAACACGGCACTTAAACAGTTTTAATTGCTGTGTAACGTTGAACACTTTCCAATTCCAACTGAGTATGTAATCTTTACTTACTTACCTCACGTAACCACATCATATATGCCACCCATACTCGTACTGCCGCTCGAACAAGCGGGCATGAAAGACATTGCTATAGTAGGCGGTAAAAATGCATCTCTCGGTGAAATGATCCGGCATCTGTCTGCAATCGGTGTTGTAGTGCCATCGGGCTTCGCCATCACCACTGAAGTATATTGGCGTTTCCTGCGTATCAATCACCTTGAAGCGTTCATTGCAGAACAGATGGCGCGCATTGACCACGACGACCTCGAATCATTACGACGCTGCGGGCAGAAAATCCGCCAGGCGATTCGCAATGCAAAGTTTCCGCACGACCTTGGCGCAGAAATCATTGAGTCCTATGAATTGCTATCGCAACAAAATCTGCAGGAGTACACCGATGTCGCCGTGCGGTCTTCCGCCACTGCTGAAGACCTGCCAGATGCTTCATTTGCCGGCCAGCAGGAAAGTTATCTCAATGTGCGGGGTCCTTCCGCGCTGATAGATGCTGTGCGCAACTGTTTTGCATCATTGTTCACCGACCGTGCCATCAGTTACAGAAAAACTTTTGGCTTTGATGTAACACAGATTGGTTTATCAGTGTGCGTGCAGCGTATGGTGCGCTCCGACCTCGCCAGTTCCGGCGTTGCGTTTTCACTCGATACAGAGTCTGGATTCAAAAATGTGGTGGTGATCAATGGTTCTTATGGTCTGGGTGAAATGGTGGTGCAGGGTGCTGTGTCGCCCGATGAATTCATTGTTTTCAAACCTGCGCTCTGCCAGGGCTTCCCATCAATCATTGAAAAAAAATTAGGTGTAAAAGATAAGTTAATGGTGTATGGCGATGACCCGGATGAACGAACCAAGATCATTCCCGCAGAAAAAATACAGCAGGAAAAATTTTGTCTCAACAATGCGCACATTCTTCAGCTTGCCCAGTGGGTATGCAGCATCGAACAATATTATACCAATATAAATGACCAATGGACACCAGTAGATGTCGAATGGGCGGTAGACGGGTTAACCAATCAATTGTACATCGTGCAGGCACGACCTGAAACTATCCATTCACGTAAAAGCAACAACGTGTTTACCGAATATCATGTGGATGCAAAGGACCACACCATCCCTATACTTTCTGGTATTGCTGTTGGAGATAAAATTGCTTCGGGAAAAGTGAATATACTTTACTCGCTCGACAAGCGCGTGACGGACGGCAATGAATTTCATACGGGTGACATTCTCGTTACTGACATGACGGACCCCGACTGGGAACCGGTCATGAAAAAAGCGTCTGCCATTATCACTAATAAAGGCGGACGCACCTGCCATGCGGCTATTATCGCCCGTGAGATGGGTGTTCCGGCGATAGTAGGATGCCAGCAGGCAACCGCCTTGCTGAAAGAAGGACAATTGGTGACTGCTTCCTGCGCTGAAGGAGAAACGGGATTAGTGTATGATGGGCGCGTGCCGTTTACAGAAGTAAAAACTAATCTTCAGGATGTTCCTGCGGTGCGCACTGCGATCATGCTGAACGTCGCCAATCCTTCCATTGCATTCCGGTTTGCATCGCTGCCGCATAAAGGCGTGGGATTGGCACGTGAAGAATTTATTATCAATAATTATATTGGCGTGCACCCATTAGCGTTGTTACGTCACCGTAAGATAGATGATGCAAAGCTTACCGAGGCAATTGCTAAAAAGATCACCGGCTTCGAAAATGAAGAAGATTATTTCGTGCAGCAGCTTTCCTATGGCGTGGCAAAGATTGCGGCCGCTTTTTACCCGCAGAAAGTGATTGTGCGTTTTAGTGATTTCAAGAGCAATGAGTACCGGAACCTGTTAGGTGGCGGGCATTTTGAACCACATGAAGATAACCCAATGATCGGCTGGCGTGGTGCATCGCGGTATTATTCTACGGAATACCAGCAGGCGTTTGCGCTTGAATGTCGCGCGATACAAAAAGTACGGATTGAATTGGGTTTGACAAATGTAACGGTGATGATTCCTTTCTGCCGAACCGTAGAGGAATTGGTGAAAGTTAAAAAAGTGATGAACGAGAATGGATTGGAGAGAGGTAAGGATGGGCTTGAATTGTATCTGATGGCCGAGCTGCCATCCAATATTATTCTTGCCGGGGAATTTGCAAAATTCATTGACGGCTTTTCTATCGGCTCTAATGATCTTACACAATTAACGCTTGGACTCGATCGTGATTCTGCACGGGTTGCATTTCTCTATGATGAGCGCAATGAAGCGGTGAAGCAAATGATCCGCATGCTCGTGACGCAGGCGAAAAAATCAGGCGTTAAAGTAGGCATCTGCGGACAGGGTCCGTCTGATTTCCCCGACTTCGCCGCATTTCTTGTTGAACTGGGCATAGACAGTATTTCTGTTACCCCGGATTCTTTCCTGAAGACTGCGCGTGCTATTGCTGCGATTGAACAACAATTAATCGGAACTGAATAAAAAAAATAAACAAGGGAATTGAACTAAAACATTGAGAAACGCATGTTTTGCCGATCCTTCGTCGGCTTCGCCTCTTTAGAATAACAATATCTTGCTCTTTCAATCCTGAGCGTAGCGAAAGAATTGGAGATGAATGAATAGATCATTTCGTAAAAGTCAGAATCTCGCCGATCATTATACAATTACAACGGAGTCTTTAATCAGTGAAGCGGAATAGAATTCTTCTTCAGTAAAGTCACCAAGCTTTTTATACTGCTCATATCGTTTTTCATAAACCTTTACTTTTTCCGGTGAAGGCTTATATTCCATATCAAATCCACGGCCCATTTTCTCCATCGCTACATTCACTACCGGATATATACCGGAGGCAGTTGCGGCAAACATCGCTGCGCCTGCCGCGCACGTTTGTTCAGACTTATGGATTTGAATAGGCATGTTCATAACGTCTGCCATCATTTGCATGATGTAGGGCGATTTGCGTGCAACCCCTCCTATTCCAATAAGTCCTTTCACCTCTATCCCCTGCTCAATAAAACGGTCTACAATTTTTTTTGCACCAAAGCATGTTGCTTCGGCAAGTGCGCGAAAAATTCTTACTGCATCTGAAGCGAGGTTAAGTCCAACAATACCACCTTTTACTAACTGGCTCGCATCAGGTGTTCGACGACCATTCAGCCAGTCAAGCGCAAGCTCCGCATCTTCTTCTACAGGCAGTTGCATGGCAAGTTTACTTAATTCTGGTATGATGCGTTGTTCAATTGATTCAACAAGTTTGTGTTTTGTAAAATCATCAATAGATGAATCATTTTGTAACAGGTGCTGAACCGGCCAAATCAACAGGTTTTTGAACCAGGCGTATACATCGCCGAAGGCTGACTGTCCCGCTTCCAGTCCTATCATTCCGGGAATAATAGATCCGTTCACCTGGCCGCAAATGCCTTTTATTTTATTGTTCCCAATGTCATCTACCGGTGCAACCAGCATGTCGCACGTTGAAGTTCCCATCACCTTGCTCAGATAATACGGTTGTATCTGGCCTCCCACTGCACCCATATGCGCATCAAATGCGCCGACTCCAACAATTATATCTTCAGGAAGCCCCAACCTCTTACTCCATTCTTTGCTGATGGTTCCCGCTGGCTCGTTTGCGCTGTATGTTTTATCAGGCATCCGCGAAACCACACCATCAAGTACGGGATCAATCGAAGTAAAAAAATTATTTGAAGGGAATCCTCCGAAATGTTCAGACCACAGTGCTTTATGTCCTGCAGCGCAAACACTCCACTTCATTTTTTTAACGTCTGTTCCACCAGTTAACAAAAACGGAATCCAGTCGCAATGCTCAATGAAACAATAAAATGCTCCATTCACCTTTTTATCACTTCTTAAGGTATACAGCATTTTAGCCCAGTACCATTCAGAAGAATATTTTCCACCTACAAATTGTAAAAAATCTATCGTTGAATCCTGGTTCGCCCTGTTAATTTCCTCAGCTTCTCTTACAGAAGTATGGTCTTTCCAGAGTATAAACATTGCATTGGGATTTTCAGCAAACTCCGGATGCAACGCTAGTGGTGTACCTGATTCATCCGCTGCAACAGGAGTGGAGCCGGTGGTATCAATTGAGATTCCCCTGATCCGCGATGCAATATCAGGACCTGTTTGCTGAATGCATTGTTTTATGGTTGCTTCCAACCCTTCAATATAATCCAGCGGATGTTGCCTGAAACGCTGCTGCGAAGGATTACAGAAAAGTCCTTGTTTCCAGCGGGGATAATAAAAAACAGAGGAAGCATCTTCATTTCCGTTTGTAGCATTAACAATGATCGACCGCACAGAGTCAGTACCAAAATCCACACCTATTACATACTGGTCCATATATGGTCATTGAAACTTATAAATGATATTTCTGCTGCATCTTCTTAATATGAGCAATGCCGTTCGTTGCAATATCCCATGGCTTATTATATTCACGCCATACATTAATTGAATTGGCAAAATTAACGTCATTACGCGAAAACGCCTCAACTGTTAGCCAGCCTTTGTAATTGATTGCCGCCAGGGAAGAAAATATGTTGTCAAAATTAACGTGTCCGTTCCCCGGGGTGCCACGATCATTTTCACTGATATGCACATGCGCTAATTGGCCGTGGAGTGTTTTTATTGCGTTTGTGTAGTTCTTTTCCTCAATGTTTGCATGATGAGTGTCAAACATTGGCTTCACATTTTGATGATCCGTCAGCTTCACAAGCCTGTTCAACTGATCAATGGTATTACACAGGTAACATTCGAACCGGTTGATTGCTTCAGGTGCTAATATAATGTTCGACTGCGCAGCATAATCACCAGCTTTGTGCAGCACTTCGGCGCTCCATTTAAACTCATCGTCGTTTGGTGGCCGCTTCCTGAAATTTGCAAACGCTGAATGGAAAGGACCACAAATTACTTTGGCGCCAAGATCATTTGCACGGTCTATCGCCCATTTTATTTTTTCAAGTCCTTTATCACGGATTGCCTGTGATTCATTGATCGGGTCCGTATCTTTACCAACTGCCAAAACCATAGATATTTCAAGACCGACATCTTTTACAAACTTTCCCAAATCAACATAAGGTTGCGAAGATTCCTCGGCAGTGGCAACTTCAATTCCATCGTATCCTATTTCTTTAAGTTTTGATGCAATCGGCTTCATTTTTTCCGATACCACAGCAGACCATAACAACAGGTTGAAGCCTATCTTATTCTTTCCCTTAAAATTTTTATCGTGCTCTGCCTCTATTGAGGAATTGCGTATAAGTGGCACCAACCCCAGCGTGGTGATCTGGCCAAGAAAATTTCTTCTGTTTGGATTTGACATGTTAATTTTCAATTAATTACTTAACTACATGAAAGCAACGGCTCCAGTATGTTCCTGTTATATATC
>DATLDR010000167.1:0-11640 GCA_035525775.1 Flavitalea sp. | reverse complement strand
ATACAGCACAGTTTTATCACGATCGCGATAAACCTGCGGTTTGCCATCACGATCCCTCACCTGAACAATAGGGCCGTCCTCAATAAAAAATCCAACCATCTGAACAACATCATACAATGAACCGCCACCATTATTACGAAGGTCCATGATAATACCATCTACTTTTTGTTCTTTTAACCTGATGATCTCTTTTCTAACATCATCGGAACAGCGTGCACCTTTAGGATTGTCGAAGTCTGCATAAAATTCAGGCAGATATATAAACCCTATTTTTCCTTTTGGTGTATTGATCACGGCGCTTCTTGCGAAAGTTTCATCCTGAACTATTTCATCCCGGATGAGCGTAACAGTCTTGATCATGCCATCAGTTTTCTTTAACTGGAGCCTTACTTCAGTACCTTTCTTTCCACGGATCAGCTTTACAGCATCTTCAACGATAAAACCGGTAATATCTACAGGTTCTTCTTTTCCCTGGCCTACTTTAATTATTAAATCGCCGGCTGTAATTTCTCCTGATTTCCATGCAGGGCTGCCGGTAAGCAAAGTTGCAATCTTTATGTTTCCTTCTTCCTCTCTCAATGAAGCCCCTATTCCATAAAATCTGCCACTCATCTGCTCATCAAAATATCTTTTCTCAACAGGAGGGAAAAAGGTTGTGTGAGGATCCATTGTTTCAGTAATCGTATTCACATATGCGTTAAACGAATCTTCATCATCAAATTTCTTTTTTAATCTGTCATACGAACGGTCCATGATTTTTTGTACCCTTTCACGTGCTTCCTTCTCAAGGTCAGCATCTGACTTCGCGCCCAGGCCTTCTTTGCCTTTATTCTTTTCACGCAGATCTTTCAGGTCGGCATACCTTTCGAGCACGAGTAACTTCATTCGTTTTCTCCATGCCTCCTTCCTTTCGTCAACAGTAGCCGGGTAATTGATATCGTCAGGATCGAAGTTTACCGATTCATCTTTGGTAAAGTCGAAGGGCTTTGAAAGATATTCCTTGTAATATTGTTCGGATTCGAGTATACGTTTCTTATAAATCTCTGAAACAGCAGGAACAAATTCTACCGGGCCGCCAAGAATTTCATCATCCAGTCTTGTTTCATACTTTTTCAGTGCAGCAATATCAGACTGAAGAAAAATGTTCTTCTGCTGGTCTATTTTATCGGAAAGGTATTTTTTGAAGATCTCTTTAGAGAAGTTATCATTTATCTTTTTTGGGCTATAATGAATCTGGGAAAGCATCTCCCCGATATTGTGCAATATCTTTTCATATTTGGTCGGAGTTGGATTGTTGCCGCCCCATCCAAGCGATTTAAATCCAACTATTAATCCCGCACACAACAATAATGCAATAACGGGTAAAGATTTTTTGCTAAACATATAATCAAACGCTTTAGTCATTGTATTCAAAAATAACGATTAAACAATTGGGTTGTTGTCCCACTGATTCGAATTAACAAAGGAGAATTCTTATTTACAGCTATAGAAATTTTCTGCGGGACAGAACGTTTAGCCGTTCATAAAAAAGGTGGGTGACTGATGGGGCTCGAACCCACGACCCCCAGAACCACAATCTGGTGCTCTAACCAACTGAGCTACAATCACCGTTTGAGGCAGCAAAATTAAGAGAAAAGAACATCTCCTCAAAAGTTGATTGATTTTTTTTAAAATTCAAAGATCTCCTCCTTACTTAATCCCAAAAAACCATGCCGCTGCCGCTTTTTCCACTTATCATTTTTCTTGCTCGAGGCGCATGTTTTATACTATGTCGGGCATCATATCCATATGCGAACTTTTACAGGAACACTTCTTCTGCTGCTGGTGTCCTTATCCCTGTTCAGCCAGGGACGACCTGGAAGAGGTGGCGGACAAGGCATGAGCAACGGTAGATTTTATGGCAGGATCGTAGATGAAAAATCAGATAAAGGCATTGATGCCGCATCCGTTCAACTGATCGGAAGTACGCTTGACTCAGTAAACAGAACTAGGCTTGACTCTATGATTTCCGGAATGCTCACACGCAAATCAGGCGATTTCAGTCTCGAGAATCTTCCTGTAATGGGCAGATACCGGTTGTTGGTAAGTGCTATCGGTTATAAATCTATTGAACAGCCAGTCTCCTTCAATATCAATTTCATACCCGGCCAGGATATGTCACAGGCCATGTCAGCACTGGATAAGGATCTGGGAAATATAAAACTTGCAATCGATACGCAGATGCTGGCGTCGGTAACAGTTTCAGCCGAAAAGCCAATGATGCAGATGGGGATCGACAGAAAAATTTTTAATGTAGATAAAAACATTAATTCAACTGGCGGTACTGCTGTAGATATCATGCGGAATATTCCCGGCCTGAATGTAGATATTGATGGAAACGTATCTATGAGAAATTCAGCTCCACAGATTTTTGTTGACGGACGACCTACTACCCTTTCACTAGAACAGATTCCATCAGATGCTATCGAGAGTGTAGAAATGATCACAAACCCTTCCGCCAAATTTGATGCGAGCGGCGGCCAGTCGGGCATACTGAATATTGTTCTTAAAAAGGCAAGAAAAGTTGGATACAATGGAGGTATACGTGCAGGTGTGGATTCGCGCGGACGTTTCAATGGTGGTGGCGACTTCAATATACGCCAGGGTAAGATCAACATTTTTGCGAATGCATTTTACAATCAGCGAAAATCAAAAAGCACCGGGGAAACTAACAGGATAGATATCACCGACGATCCTGAAACATCCTCCTTTCAATCGAATAGCAATGTTTCCACGGGAACTTTTGCTTTTGCACGTTTTGGCATCGACTACTTTATCAACAACCGCAATACCATAACAATTTCGCAGAACATTATGGGCGGTAAATTTAAAATGGATAACCAGAATGATCTTCTTTATGAAGCTATAAATTCTCCGGATGTGGAATCGCAATACCGAAACACTCTTGGCCAGAATAAATTCAACAATTACACAAGCAGTATCGGATATAAACATTTATTTCCGCAGACCGGCCGGGAGCTTACCGCCGATGTCAATTACAATTATTCTCCTAATTCCGGTTACCAGAATATCAGTATAAGGTCGTTCAACGATATGAACCAGGTGAATCCGAAAACGCCTGAGCAGTTTCAGAATATCAGTACCGGTGGAAATAATAAGTTCGTAGTGATGCAAACGGATTATGTACATCCGTTGAATGCGAACATGAAATGGGAGGCGGGGCTTCGTGCCCAGATACGAAGGTTCGAAAGTCATCAGTTTAATTTTTATAATGGAATCCCGCAAACGTCTATCGATAATCAATTTGCATACACCGATAATGTTTATGCCGCCTATGGAACTTTTTCGCATAAGGTTAAAGATGCATTCAGTTACCAGCTGGGATTGCGAATGGAAAGTTCAAGCTACAATGGCGATCAGGCGGGCAAGCAATCTTACAAAAATGATTTTCCGGTAAGTCTGTTCCCCAGTGTTTTTCTTACAAAAAGTATCGGAGGCAGGCAGGATATCCAGTTGAATTATTCTAGAAGGATCAACCGTCCAAATTTTTTTCAGCTGATGCCGAATACAGATTTTTCTGATACACTGAATCTGAGCACTGGTAATCCAGATCTGAAACCCGAATTCACCAATTCTCTGGAGATGTCTTATCAAAAAATTTATGGTGAGCGAAACAATACATTTCTGGTTACCTTATTCGGAAAGCATACAGAAAATCTAATTGCACGTTACCAGAGCCTGAGAGCCATCGGCGACACGGTTGCGCTTGTGTCATCTTACATCAATGCGAACAACGCATATGCTGCAGGCGTTGAATTTATTTTCAAAAATAATCTTACCAGTTGGTGGGAACTTAATTTTAATACAAACGTATATTATTCAAAAATAAATGGCAGTGATGTTGTTGCTAACCTTGAAAATGTGAGAACAAGTTCGTTCTCTAAAATTAACAACACATTCAAACTAACAAAAACACTCAGTTTACAATTGAGCGGAGAATATCAGTCGAAAAGCGCTCTGCCGGTTTCCACAAGCAATAGCGGTGGAGGTGGTGGCGGACGTGGTGGTGGCGGAGACTGGAGAGGTGGTCCGCCCTCCAGCACACAGGGGTTTATCGATGCCAACTATGGAGTGGATATCGGCATAAGGAAAGAATTCAGGATCAAAAAGAACCAGGCAACTCTTTCACTAAATATGAATGATGTATTGAGAACACGCAAATACTCTGCTCATTCGGAGTCTGATGTATTCATTCAGGATGAATGGAGAAGAAGGGATGCACAGATAGTAAGATTGAATTTCAGCTACCGTTTCGGTAAATTTGATGTTAGCCTGTTCAAGAGAAAGAATACAAGAAGTGAAACTGATGATGTTCAGGGTGTAATGCAATGAGCTTGAAGTATACTTACCTTTCACTGGGAGATTCTTACACGATAGGTGAAGGTGTGCCCCTTTACGAAAGCTATCCCTATCAAACAGTGCAGATACTTCGACAGGCAGGGAAGGCTTTCAATGCCGCTGAAATTATAGCCAAAACCGGCTGGACCACAACTGACCTCGCTTCGGGGATCGATCATACGCTGCTCACTCAGCCATACGATTTCGTATCCTTATTAATAGGAGTAAATAACCAGTACAGAGGTTTGCACACATCCATTTATTCAGTTGAATTTGAAGAACTGCTCACCAGTTGTTTATCTTTTACAGAACATAAACCTGCGCATGTGTTTGTTTTATCAGTTCCGGACTGGGGATTAACCCCATTCGCTAATGGAGACGACCGTCAAAAAATCACCCGGGAGATACAGGGTTATAATAAAATTAACAGTGACCTAAGCCGGAAGTTTGGCGTAACATACATTGATATCACCTCAGCATCACCCGAAAGGGCCAACGATAATACATACTTCGCTGATGATGGGCTACATCCATCAGCCAAAGCTTATAAAAGATGGGCGCAGCTGCTTTCGAAAGCTATTTTAATTTCTATGGAAGAAAAGAGGTAAAATTTGCGTTTTGCATTTTGCCCGGCCCCTGCCCTCAGCGCACTGCCCTCTGCCCTCAATTAAAAAATATACAGTATACTTGCACGCCGACGGGCATATATATAATCCGTTTTAATATTATATGGCTAAGAATTTATTGATCGTGGAGTCGCCTGCGAAAGCCAAAACCATAGAAAAGATACTTGGTGAAGATTTCGAGGTAAAAAGCTGTTACGGGCACATCAGGGATCTTAAGAAAGAGGAAATGGGAATTGATGTGAACAATAACTATAAACCTACCTATATAGTTCCGGAAGAGAAGGAAAAAGTGGTAAAGGAGCTTAAGCAGTTGGCTAAAAAATCGAATGAAATATGGCTGGCAACGGATGAAGACCGTGAAGGAGAAGCGATCAGCTGGCACCTTTGTGAAGTACTGAACCTTGATCCCGCCGTTACCAAAAGGATAGTTTTTCATGAGATTACCAAGCCGGCTATTCAGTCGGCTGTTCAAAAACCACGCACTGTTGATATGAACCTGGTGATGGCGCAGCAGGCTCGCCGGATACTTGACAGGATCGTAGGATTTGAATTGTCGCCTGTGCTGTGGCGCAAGATGAGTATGAAAAACAACCTGAGTGCAGGCCGGGTTCAAAGTGTAGCGGTAAGAATTATTGCAGAGAGAGAAAGAGAAATAAATGCTTTTATACCTGAAAGCAGGTTCCGGCTCGAAGCACTTTTTAGTGCGAAAGATAATTCCGGAAAGACTGTAATTTTTTCTGCGGAAGGCAAAAAATATAAAGATGCCGGAACAGCCGAAGATTTTCTGCGGTCATGTATCAATGCTGAATATACTGTTGCTGATATACAGGTAAAACCTGGTAAAAAAACCCCTCCTGCCCCGTTTACTACTTCAACACTTCAGCAGGAAGCCAGCCGTAAGCTTGGATATTCTGTTGCGCGTACCATGATACTTGCCCAGAAACTTTATGAAGGTGGTAAGATAACTTACATGCGTACCGACAGTGTGAACCTGAGTGACACCGCAATGAACGACATCAGCCAGCAGATCAACCAGCAGTATGGAAAAAAATATGTGCAGACGAGAAAGTTTAAAAATAAAAATGAAACCGCACAGGAAGCACATGAAGCAATAAGGCCCACTTACATGGAAAATACCACAGTGGAAGATTCCGATGCAAAAAGGTTGTATGAGCTTATCTGGAAAAGAACGATGGCGTGCCAGATGGCCGACGCAGAACTCGAGCGCACAACAGCCAAAATTGCTATTTCAACAAATAAGGAAGAACTCACTGCCCAGGGAGAAGTATTAAAGTTCGATGGCTTCCTTAAAGTTTACATGGAAGACAGGGATGAAGAGGATATATCAGAAGATGAACATGAAGAAGGAATGCTGCCACCTTTAAAGATAAACCAGCAATTGCCACTGAAGGAAATGCGTGCAACACAGCGTTTCAGCAGACCACAGCCAAGATATACAGAAGCATCGCTCGTAAAGAAACTTGAAGAGCTTGGTATAGGTCGTCCTTCTACTTACGCTCCTACCATTTCAACAATACTGAAACGGGGTTATGTTGAAAAGCGAGACAAGGAAGGAGTGAAAAGGGACTTTATGATCCTGAAACTCAAAGAGGGTAAAATATCACAGGTAACAGAACAGGAGAATACAGGCGCCGAAAAGGCGAAATTGTTCCCGACAGACCTGGGCTTAGTGGTAACTGACTTCCTGAAAATGTATTTCGATGACATCATGGACTACAACTTCACTGCCCGCATCGAAGAAGAATTTGATGAAGTAGCCGCAGGAAAGCTGAAGTGGAACCAGATGATCGATGACTTTTATAATCCTTTCAAGAAAGATGTTGAAGACACCAAGGAAAATGCAGACAGAATAAAGGGTGAGCGTGAGCTGGGAACAGATCCCCAAAGTGGAAAAAAGGTGGTCGCACGTATGGGACGTTACGGTCCGATGGTGCAGATAGGTGATGTTAATGACGAAGAAAAACCACGTTTTGCTAAGCTTAAGAATACACAAAGCATTGAAACGATTCCATTTGACGAAGCGATGGAACTATTCAAACTGCCAAGAAATCTTGGTATGTTCGAAGATTCTGACGTATCGGTAAACATCGGAAGATTTGGTCCCTATATCGCTCATGATGGTAAGTTCTATTCATTGAACAAGGAACGCGATCCATATACCATAACACTGGAAGAAGCCTCACCTATAATTGTTGAAAAGCGTGCTGCAAAAGAAGAACGCACGATTAAAATATTTGAAAAAGAAAAGATCCAGTTGCTGAGAGGGCCATACGGGCCGTACATCAAGCAGGGTTTGCGCAACTACAAAATTCCGAAAGAGCAGCAGGATAAAGCTGTTGAACTCGAAATTGATCAAGTAAAAAAACTCATTGAAGAAGCGAAAGCAAATCCTCCTAAAAAATCATTCAGGAAGAAAAAGAGCTGATAACTTTTTCATATCAATCCGATGGTTTCATTCAAATTCAGGCTTACGGAAGATGAATATCTTCAATACAATTATTATACAGCCTGGTCGGCACCTGTTAGAAAAAAATACAGGATCTTTTATTTCCTGAGAGTGATCATTCTTTACGGAGTAGTGGCCATGCTTTATATTATCGCCACGCGTCAGCATTATATCTGGATAGACATTTCTGTATTTATTATCACAGGAATCATATATCTCATCATGATACCGTCTTTTGTGAAAGGATCCGTTAGAAGAAAAGTGAAGGACATATTATCAAAAAAAGAGAACCTGCATGTTCTCGATGAATCAGAAATAATTCTTTCCGATACGGGTATCATAGATAAAGACACCCTTACTGAAAGCCGCTACAACTGGGATGCTATAGTGCGGCTTGCAAATACCCCTGATGGGTATTACCTGTATACAAATTCATATCATGCAATCGTTATTCCAAGGAGAGTCATAAATAACGAAGATGAAAAAGAACTTACCAGGATACTCACTCAACATTTACCGCTGCACGCATAAATATTCGGGCATAATTTTTCAATATATCAGTAATAAACATTCCCGGGACTTTTGTGGAAAACATTATGAAATGGGTGTGCTAAAGTTCAGCGATATTGATTTTATAATCAACAATACCCTTAGCTATGGAAGAAAACAGGGAGATATATGCCTTGCTTCATCTGATAGACGATCCTGATGAAGAGGTATTTGGAGTTGTGTCTAACAGGATAATAGATTTTGGCAAAGGAATTATTCCGAACCTTGAAAATTTGTGGGAGAATACTGTGAGTGAAGATGTTCAGACCCGGATTGAACTGCTGATTCACCGCCTCCATTACCGCGACCTTACCGAAGAGATAGAACAATGGAGCAAAAACATTCACCACGACCTTTTAACCGGCGCCCTGCTTGTAGCGCGTTTTCAATATCCTGAAATGGGAACTACGCAAGTGTACCAGGACATTGAAAAACTCCGCCGGAACATCTGGCTCGAATTAAATACTTATCTGACTCCGCTGGAGCAGGTGAATGTACTTACCAGCATATTGTACAATTATTTCAACATTAAGGGTACCGAAGTCGCCTATCAGCAGCCGGAAGAGTTTCTTATCAATAAACAACTGGAAACGAAGAGGGGCAATGCAATTGCCAATGGAATTCTTTACCTCGTGCTGAGTGAACTGCTCGACATTCCGGTTCGAGCTATAAATATCCCAAAACAGTTTGTGCTGAGTTACTTTAAAACTGACTACGATTTTTCGAGACACACAGAGAACTTCATGTATAAATCGGAATTTTTTATTGATCCTATCAGCGGACAGGTGTTCACACACAAGGATGTTGAAACGTATTTTAAAAGGATCAACGTTCCCCCTGTCACCTCTTACTTCAAGCCTTTGAGCAATAAACGTATCATCCAGGTATTACTTGAAGAATTCAGCAAATGCTTCGCAGAAGAAAAAGACCAGTACAAGAAAAATGAATTGCTTGCACTGGCCGGTTTATTAGATGATTGAACATGTCTTTAGAGCGACTTCCAGCCATTCCTGTATTCTCTTTTCACAAATTTATTCGCTTCATCATAGTTGGTGATCTTCATATTCTTTGCGTCCCACAGTAATTTTTTGCGACCACTGAATTTACCGTTTGCGTCTTTCAGCTGAAATACCCGTAACGCAAGGTTTCCCATTAGTATAGTTTCAGTAAGCGGCCCTGCATATTCAAAAGGAGAGCTTACTTCTTTTTTTCCATACCCCGCGATGCAGGCATTCACCCATTGTACGTAATGACCTTCGGGTACACGTGCTAAAGTTTGAGGAACATTCACCTCTTTTGATTTAGAGGTAGGTAGCAGGGTTGGATTTGCACCATAAGTACTGCACATCATCTTGCCTTTTGTACCCGTGATAATAGCACCGCCACCTTCATCTCCCATTGGTTCGTCCGCACCTAATTCAGCAGGACGCTCAGGCATGATGCCGCCATCCATCCAATATAATTTAACTGCAGGTTTGCCATTTACTTCAGGAAAGTCAAGTTTAAGTGAGGAAGCGGCAGGGCAACTTTCAGGATGGTAAGTGGGTGTCCACATCTGCTCGTATAAATTTGCAACACTGCATTCTACAGAAGTGGGATACGTTAAGCCTACCGTTTTAAATGCCGGATCGATTATGTGACACGCCATGTCGCCCAGTGCCCCGGTGCCAAAAGTCCAGTACCCCCTCCAATTGAACGGGACATATTCTTTATGATAATCTTCAAATTCATTAGGTCCGAGCCATAGATTCCAGTCGAGCTCTTTTGGAACTTCATCTTTTGTTGTAGGTTTTCCAAAACCTTGTGGCCATACCGGGCGATTGGTCCAGCAATGTATTTCTGTAGCATCCCCTATCAATCCCGCTTTATACCATTCCATCATCTGGCGAACCCCATCGCCTGAAGATCCCTGGTTGCCCATTTGCGTAACCACCTTATATTGTTTTGCAGCTTCGGTGAGCCTGCGTGCTTCGTATATATCGTGCGTGAGTGGCTTTTGAGTGTACACATGCTTACCCAATTGCATAGCAGCTATAGTAGCTACCGCATGCACATGGTCGGGTGTTGAAATGGAACATGCATCAATATTTTTTGATTCCTTATCCAGCATCTCGCGGAAATCCTTGTAGTATTTTGCTTTAGGGAAATTCTTGCGTGATTTCACTGCCTGTCTGTCGTCCACATCACAAAGAGCAACAATATTCGCATTTGCACTTGCGGCGAATCCCGTGAGATCGCTTTCTCCTTTTCCGCCAACACCAATGCCCGCGATGTTGAGTTTGTCGCTGGGAGCAACATATCCTCTTCCGAGTACATGGCGCGGCACAATGAAAAACCCTGCACCAGCCACTGCAGTATTCCTAATAAAATTTCTTCTTGTTGATGTGTTATGTTTCATTATGTATTTGTATGATTGATTGCTTTAAATTTTTGCGTTTAGTTTTAAGCCAGCTGCGCGTCCATGGTGATGGTCATGTTAAGGGCCTTACTCACCGGGCAGTTTTCCTTAGCATCTTTTGCGGCTTCTTCAAATTTTTCAGGAGTAATACCAGGAACTTTTGCCTTCACAATGAGGTGAGAAGATTTGATAACCCCATTATCAAGATCCACTTCAGAAGTTGTTTCTATTGATTCCGGTTCGAAGCCGGCTGCACCAAGTATAAAACTAAGTTTCATGGAAAAGCATCCGGCATGCGCAGCAGCAATCAGCTCTTCTGGATTGGTACCAACACCCTGTTCAAATCTTGAGTTATAAGAATATTGCGCGTTATTGATTGCGGTGCTTTTAGTGGTCAACTTTCCCGTTCCTTCCTTACCGGAACCATTCCAGACTGCTGTTGCTGTACGTTTCATTTTAATTAATTTTTTTATGAACAATAAAGGGTACTAAAAATACGAAATAGGGAATTCGAAATGCCAATTAATTCAAATACTTTTAAGGCGAACATAAACAGTGATCATGCCCTTCAAAGCATTAAGAATTATTGAAACGCCCGCAGGTAAATTTGAAAGAAGCATAGAACAACTCGATCTGGACGATCTGCCAGCCGGAGAATTGCTGGTAAAAGTTCATTACTCTTCCCTTAATTATAAAGATGCACTATCGGCTACCGGAAATAAAGGCATCACCAAAAAATATCCTCACACTCCGGGCATTGATGCTGCAGGTGTAGTTGAATTGAGCAGGAGCGCAAAATTTGCGGTGAATGAGGAAGTAATTGTAACTGGCCGCGATCTTGGAATGAATACTTCTGGTGGCTATGCTGAATACATTCGTGTGCCTGCTGAATGGGCTTTTAAAAAACCACTGGAAATCACTTTTCAGGAAGCAATGTCGTTCGGAACAGCAGGATTAACCGCTGCTAATGCTTTATATAAAATGGAGCTGATGAAACAGCAACCATCAATGGGACCGATAGTGGTTACAGGATCCACAGGAGGTGTAGGCAGCATAGCAGTGGCCATTCTTGCAAAAGCAGGATATCAGGTGATCGCTATTACAGGAAAAGAAAATGCCAGAGAATATCTCACGCATCTTGGTGCAGTACAAATTGAAAACAGGGAATTTGTTAACGATGCATCAGGCAAAGCTTTATTGCG
>DATLDR010000107.1:0-4986 GCA_035525775.1 Flavitalea sp. | reverse complement strand
AGCAATGGAAGGAAGTGTGGAAGATGCTAAAAGAGCACAGCAACAAATTGGTTTGCTGGCTAACAACCTGGGTAAACTCAATTCGGTGTACGGAAATATGCTATCGGCTATGCAAGGCAGATAAGTAAAAAATATTTTATAACTAATTTAAATTGTATTTAAACACATGGCTTTACCTAAAGAGCCCCGGCAGAAGATGATCAATATGATGTATTTGGTGCTTACAGCATTACTGGCACTGAACGTATCTGCTGAAATTCTGAACGCCTTCAAAACAGTAAACAGAAGTATCGACAACGCCAACGGCGTGTTGAGCTCAAACAATAATAATCTTTACGCTTCATTCGCTACTAAGCTCACCAAGCCTGAATCAAAAGCAAAAGCGGAGATGTGGAAACCAAAGGCTGATGCTGCTCGTACACTTTCAAAAACAATGTTCGACAGGATCGAAGCACTCAAAATCAGAATCAAAAAAGAAGCTGGTTATAAAGAGGGATCAAAAGACAGTGTGGGTTATGAAAGTAACCTCGATGCTCCTACACGTGTTATGGACAAAGAAGGTGAAGGTCCAAAGCTTGAAAAAGATCTGGGTAAACTTAAACAGGATCTGCTGAACATCGATCCTGAAATCAAAAAGGAATTTGAAACTAAACTTCCTCTCGATCTTACCTATCCAAAATCTGAAACAGGAAACCTGAGCAACAGCTGGACAACCAGTTATTTTCACATGACTCCTGCTATTGCAGCAATTACCATTCTTAATAAGTTTCAGAACGATATAAAGACGTCTGAAAACCAGATCGTGTCTTTCTGCCATAATAAAATAGGGGAGGTGGAAGTACGGTTTGATAAATTAGGTTTCGTTGGCGGATTGAGTTCACAATACCTGATGCCTGGTGAAAAGCTCAAGGTTTATGCTGCACTCGGTGCAACATCTTCAGGAGCCGCTCCCCAGATTTCAATAAACGGCAAACCCGTTTCACTCAATGAGGATGGTATAGCGGAAACAGAATTTCCGGTATCCGGATCAGGTGCCGCAAGAGTTATAATTCGTTACAAAGATCAGGACGGCATAGAAAAAACTATTGATAGACCCCTTCCATACACAGTTGGTCAGCCTTCAGGTGTTGCTGTATCTGCAGATAAAATGAACGTACTGTATATTGGTGTAGATAATCCTCTTACCATTACCGCAGGCGTTGGTTCGGAAAAAGTAAGCGCAACATTTACAGGCGGAACTATTTCACGACTACGCGGTGCTTCATGGGTGGCCAAACCAACAAAGCCAGGAGAACATAATATCAATGTTATTGTTGATGGAAAAGCAACACCGGTTAAATACCGTGTGAAATATCTTCCGGATCCGGCATCTTTTGTTGCTAACAAAAGAGGCGGACCGATCCCTGCAGGAGATCTTAAGGCTCAGGGTGGATTGATCGCACGATTGCTTGATTCTGATTTTGAAGCAGCCTTCAAAGTGGTAAGCTACAATGTAGGAGCAATAGGAGGCAGGTATCCCGTTTACCAGACATCACCAAATAATGGCAACAGATGGTCAGGTGGCGCCGGTACAATAATTAACAATGCAACACCAGGAACCAGCATCTTTTTTGATGACATTAAAGTTGTTGGACCCGATGGCAGAACGAGGGATCTTCCCCAGATGTCATTCAATTTGAAATAACAGAAAAAAATAATCAAGGATGAAAAATCGCATTATCAGGTTGTGTTTGTTTATGTTGGCCCTCGGGTTACTGGTAGAATCTGCTGATGCACAGCAGAAGCGCCCTACTAAAAAGAGGAGCACTACCAAAAAAGCTACCACAAACAAAACAAAGAATACATCAAATGCGGCCCTGAATACCGCACCTCCTAAAGACACTGTCAAAGCACCGGTGGCCGATCTTAAGATTGATGATCCACGCCCGTCTTTAAGAAACGATAATGCTGTTCAGAGAAATCTTCTGAAGGATAGAACACCGCTCGATTATGAACATATCCGCGAAGACGATGCAACGTATGTGCAGCGCGTATGGCGTGAGATTGATGTTCATGAAAAACTTAATATTCCTTTTGTGTATAAAGCTGAAAGTGATGACGGAAACCAGCGTTTTATCATGATCCTGCTCAATGCTATCAAAAAAGGTGAGGTAACTGCATTTAGCGCTGTTGGCGGCGATGACAGATTCACCACGCCATTGCCATTCACACAGATCGCTGAGCTGATAGTGGGAAAACCAAAAACACAACAGATCCCCGACTGGGCAAATGACCCGGATGGTTCAAAAGGATTAATGAAGGATACAACTATCAATGCTGAATTCAATCCTGATCTTGTTGAAAGATATTGGATAAAAGAAGATGTAGTCTTCGACAAGGAATCTTCCAGGATGTACACACGCATCCTTGGCATCGCTCCTTTACAAACTATCCTTAATGATGATGGGTCCTTCAGGGCAGTAACTCCGATTTTCTGGGTTTACTATCCTGATCTTCGCCCTATGCTTGCAAAGTTTGATGTTTACAATGGAAGAAATTTTGGTGCGAAAATGAGTTGGGAAGAATTATTCGAAAGCAGGATGTTTGCCAGCAGGATCATCAAATCAACCATTAACAATCCAAATGATTTTTATATCAGTTCATATGTAAAGGATCCTATTCTCGCATTACTCGAAGGCGAGAACATTAAAGAAAAGATCTTTAATTACGAACAGGATCTCTGGTCTTACTGATCATAAATAAAATATTGAGGGCGTCGTATTTATACGACGCTTTTTTATTTACTACAATTTCTCAAACTGTTGTTGTTTGCTTCTCCCGAATTGGGAATAATAAATGTTTTTCGTTACTATAGTAAGTGAAAACTTTAGTGAAATGCTTTTTCAGGTGTTTAAAATTATTTTCAAAATACACGGGGGGCGATATTGTTTTATTAGACTGATTTACTATTTTTACAACGGTTTTTCATAGGATATTGGATTTTAAAAACGGGGCTGGATTTCTATCCTGGCCCCTTTTTTTATTTAAATCATTTATGAATTTGCAAATACTCCCTTATGATTTTCGCTTTAGAAAAACCCACTGCGTTTATCAGTTCCTGCTCAGGTAATTCACGTATTCTCTTTACAGATTTGAATTCTTTCAAAAGGGCATCAGCAGTATTTTTTCCTATTCCGTGAATCATTTCAAGTTCATTTTTAAAAGTTCCCTTACTTCTCTTCTGCCGGTGAAACGTAATGCCGAAACGATGTACTTCGTCCCGCACTCTTCTGATCAGGTTCAGACTTTCACTGTTGAAAGGAAGTTTTATTGATTCTTTGTCTCCGGGGAAGAAGATTTCTTCTTCATTTTTCGCAAGACCAACAACTGTCATTCGTCCCTGCAATTGCAGCTCGTCTATCGCTTCCAGAGCAGCGCTTAACTGGCCCTTGCCACCATCAATGATCACCAGTTGAGGCAATGGTGCTTCATCCTCTTTAAGTCGCTTATATCGCCTGAAAACAACTTCCTTCATCGTTGCGAAATCATTGATCCCAACCACAGTCTTTACATTGAAGCGGCGGTATTCATTTTTACTTGGCAAGCCATTCTTAAAACAAACCATCGCCGACACCGGGTAACTCCCCTGGAAGTTTGAATTGTCGAAACATTCTATGTGCACGGGAACATCTGTTAACTGCAGATCTCCTTGTAACTGGTACAAAACTTTCTTTCGTTCCATATCATCCTTGCCCTCGAGCTGAAGAATTTTTTTCTTTTTCAGTTCATCGAGAAAATAGTTGACGTTCTTCTCAGAAAGATCAAGAAGTTTTCTTTTGTCACCTCCCTTTGGAATGGTGATCACAACACCTTCCTGAGGATACTCAACTGCAAAAGGAATTACTATTTCATTTGAACTGCTGTTGAATGTGGATCTTAACTGTGCAATGGCGAATGCAAGGATCTCTTCATCTGTTTCATCGAGGTGCGCTTCGAGTTGCGAAGTGTGTGTGTGAACGATAGTGCCATTCTGCACGGTAATATAATTTACATAAGCAAGGTCGCCTTCCCTTAACATTGAAAAAACATCTGCATTGTTTACATGACGGCTTACCACAACAGAGCGTGCCTGGTATTTTTCAAGATGATCTATTTTCTTTTTTGTGATCTCAGCTTTTTCAAAATCAAGATCAGCGGCATATTGTTTCATCTGTGCACGGAAACGTGCAATAACAGGTGTAAGGTTTCCCTTCATTATATTTTTTACCTGGCCCAGGTTCTCTGTATAATCTTCCTCACTTTGTTTACCCTCACACGGGCCTTTGCAATTACCAAGATGATATTCAAGACATACTTTGAATTTACCTTTCTCTATATTCTTTGGTGTGAGATTTAAATTGCATGTGCGTAATTGAATGGTAGCCTTGATGAAGTTGAGCAGCTCACGAACTTTCGCTACAGAAGTAAAAGGCCCGAGATATTCAGAGCCATCATTGATTTTTCTTCTCGTAAGGAATATTCTTGGGAAATGCTCATTCTTGAATACCATGTATGGATATGACTTATCATCCTTCAGGTCTATGTTAAATTTTGGCTGAAACTGTTTTATCAATGAATTTTCAAGGAGAAAAGCATCCTGTTCAGAATTCACAATAGTGAATTCAACACGCTTGATCCGCTGAACAAGTTCGTGCGTTTTATAATTGGTGAATGTTTTGGTGAAATAAGAGCTTACCCTTTTACGGAGATTCTTAGCTTTACCAACATACAGCAGTTCATCTTTAAGATCATAGTATTTATAGATGCCGGGTTCAGTAGGTATCTTATGAGCTATTTGCTGAAATTCTGATTGTATCATTTTCTTACTCCCTGTTGTCCCACACTACTTTTATTAAGTCATCTTTTCCTGATGGCCTGACAGTGATTACCTGAAAGTTACGTTTCGGTTTCCAGTACAATTTTTTTACCATTGAACTATCGCCGTTATAAATGTTCTTTTCTATATAT
>DATLDR010000102.1:0-21522 GCA_035525775.1 Flavitalea sp. | reverse complement strand
GGAAAGAAATCTTCATGCGTCGCTGGCGCAGATTCAAGATAACTGGAGAGGATATGAAGCATACCAGGGAATGATGAAATTTGATGAGGGCAACGCATTGCAACATATGTTTGGATTTGGCTTCGGCGCAAGAGTAGACTTAGGATTGATCATGAAATTAGGAGGCAAGTATTACGAGAATGCTCCGATTTTGCATAACGAGTATGTAATGCTGTTAGTAAAAACCGGAGTCATAGGACTGCTTTTGTACCTCCTCTTTTTGTATATTCTTGGATTCAAGCGGCTAAAGCCTGATGATACTAACGATCCGGAGGTGTATTATTCATACCAGATGATGTCTGCGTTAAGCGTCGTTACGTTGCTGAACACTTATATAGGATTCGGGCTACTGGATCCGTCTAACCAGGCGATACCCATAATTATTGGATTTTTTTGCGGCAACATCCAACGAAACAAGATTCGCATAAGGAATAACAACGTTAATCCATCACATATCAGGCACACTCAGCGATTCAAAACACAATAGATGAAAGTAATAATGATTTCGCGCAGTACCCTGTACACATCCCCCGGAGGTGACACAATGCAGATTCATATGACTGCGAAATATCTTAGAAGCCTTGGAGTGGAGGTTGATATACTTACGTCTGAAAATGATGTTGAAGGTCAGGAATTTGATCTAATCCATTTCTTCAATATCATCAGGCCTGATGATATTATGCATCACATCAAAAAAAACCGCCCATATGTTATTTCCACTGTTTTTGTTGATTACTCCGAATTCGACAAGATTGCCAGACCCGGAATATCTGGCTTGATTTTTAAAATGTTGAATAGCTATCAAATAGAATATGTTAAGTGTATTGCCAGGTTTATTCTTGGCCGGGAAACTTTGAAGTCATCTTATTTTTTGTTTCACGGACAGTACCGGTCAATATTATATATTGCTAATCATGCAAAACTCCTGCTTCCTAACTCACATAGTGAATATAAGCGGTTTCAAAATGCTTTTGGCATCTTCCCGTATAAAAAAGTGGTTAATGCAGTTGATCCTGAATTTTTTAATGACTCGGTAGTACCTGACGAAGCATACAGAGATCACATACTTGTTGTTGGACGAATTGAAGGGATCAAAAATCAATTAAATGTCATCAAAGCTGTTATTGATACTCCATACAAGTTAACTATCATTGGCAAGCCATCGTTGAATCAGCGGTCATATTATAAAGCATGCAGGAAATTGGCCGACGGCCATGCAAATATTGATTTTGTTGAACAACAAGCAGATCATAAAAAGCTCGCCTCAATTTACAAGGCTGCTAGGGTGCACGTGCTTGCGAGTTGGTTTGAAACTACCGGCCTTGTTTCATTAGAAGCGGGTTTAATGGGATGTCAGATCGTGGTGACGAGGAAAGGCGATACTGAGGAATACTTTAAGGATATGGCTTTATACTGCGAGCCAGATGACGTAAATTCAATACGCACCGCGATAGTTAAAGCTTACAACGCACCGGCAAATAACATTTTAAAGTCGTTTATTAAAGACAATTACACTTGGACGCAAACGGCTAAACAGACACTTGAAGCTTACCAGTCAGTCTTATCAAAACACGATTCAAAAAGTGCTTGATGGTATGCGTTTTTTAAATACTACTTGATCAAGATTATGTGAGTTTTTCGTTAACGAAACGTAGATTAACGTACTTTTAAACCGTAGATCGACCTCCCCTTTAAGAGTAAAAATTCTTCCAAATTCCTATTAAATAATTTTTTACATCCTTGGTAAAACCCCAAGCAACATCATGTAAGTACTATATGATGTTGTGGATCTTCACCTTACTAGTCCATTAATCTGAATTAACACGATCATGACGAATCAATACTGGTTACGCCGGTATCGCGATGCGTTTTTAAAAACCCAAGGACGTATATGAGAATTGCTATTTTAGGCACAAGAGGAATTCCTAACTCATATGGAGGATTTGAACAGTTTGCAGAATACCTGTCATTAGGACTGATTGACAGAGGAAACGAGGTAACTGTTTATAATTCACATAACCACAGTTACCAGTACAATACGTGGAATGGAGTCAGCATCGTTCACTGTTATGATCCAGAGTACCTGATTGGAGCTGCAGGACAATTTATTTATGACCTGAACTGCATCCTGCATTGCCGAAAGCGCAACTTCGATATTATACTTCAACTCGGATACACGAGCAGTTCCATTTGGTTGAGACGGTTTCTTAATAAAAAGAAATTTGTTGTTACCACAAATATGGATGGTCATGAATGGAAGAGGTCCAAATACTCACCAGCTGTTAAAAAATTTTTGAAATATGCGGAAAGACTTGCGGTAGAAAACAGTTCTCACTTGATCTCAGATTCCATTATCATTAAATCATACCTGAAAAACAAATACAACAAATTTTCAACTTTTATACCTTACGGAGCACATATTTTCAATACCCCTGACAGGCAGGTGTTGGTTGAATATGGATTAAAGCAGTACGGCTATGACGGGCTGATTGCAAGACTCGAACCAGACAACAGTATCGAGTTAATCTTAGACGGCGTAGCCATGAGTTCAGGCAACCGGCCGTTTATAGTTATTGGAAATAGCAATGCGAAGTATGGAATCTACTTGAAAAGCAAGTATTGCAAAAATAAAAACATACGTTTTTTAAATGGTATTTACGACATCAATGTGTTAAACAATTTTCGATATTTTTCCAACCTCTATTTTCATGGACATACAGTAGGTGGTACGAATCCTTCACTTCTTGAAGCTATGGCGTCGTCAGCCCTTATCTGTGCGCACGATAATGTTCACAACGCTTCTGTCTTAGATGATAATGCTTATTATTTTAGAAACTCTGAACAAGTTCAGCACCTCCTGGATTCAATTGACATACGCCATCCGGCTAATCACGATAAGATAATCAATAATATTAAAAAGATTGAGTCATCCTATTTATGGGATAGGATAATTGGTCAATACGCTGATCACTTCAGAAGCATCATTGGGATCAAAGAACCAGCAATGGAAAAAATCAAAGTGGCAGCTGGCATTGGCTGACATAATGTTAGCATCCATTTTTAGATTACCATGCAGTTACAATTGATGTGCGGGAATAGCTATCGCCTCAGCCCTTGTAGGAATAAATGGAACAGCAACCGTCAACTTCTCTTTATTTGAAGAGAAAAAGGAGTTGATCTTTTTGGTTATGCTGTCGGTTGACAAATAATCATTGTAGTATTCGCGTACATTTCTCCTTAATTTATCTATCTCTATCTGCTCCATATTCAGCACCTGTTCAATTACAGTTTGAAGTTCTTCCAGGCTATTGTACCTGATGCACGTTTTCATATGTTCAAGCGGCGGATCATATAAGTCGCCATATTGAATTATAGGTATTGTACCAACTGCCATCGCTTCCACAGTATTGTGACACCAGGGCATTCTTGCTCCGGGGGCGCTAAGGAAAAAGTCTGCTTTCGCAAGAATGTTAAACCAATCCTTTGGATCCGTTTTTACTTCACTGATTATTATTTGATTTGAATAATCCGTAGAATCCAGTAGTTGCCTGAATATGACAGTGTCTTCAGTAGTTTTAAGTGATCGTACACGATTAGGAAAACGAGAAAAGATGAAGTGTATGACTTCTGGTCGGGAGATGTGATTGAAAAACATTTTTAACCGCTCTTTGCCATATAATTTTCCTGTGGTTTTTCCAGAAAAAAGCACCTTAACAGTTCGCCTTATAGTTGGCAGTTGTTCAACAATTGCGGAATAATTTACGTTTTGAGTTGGATCCATTGGAAATGGGGCGATACAGTCAATATGTTTAGATGCAGGGATGTTATAACCATAAGGAATTTCAATTACATGATCTCTCTTGCCAGATTGTCTGAGGAGTATCGTATTTACAGTCGTATGGCAGTGCCTTACAAAAACATAATTTTCTCTCCATAAAAACTTGCGGAAGCCATATCCGTCAATGTTTTTGATATCCCGCCATTCCATTCTCACGATCGGTTTAAATCCCGCGTTTTGCATATGCATGCAAAGAATATAAAGATGCCGGCTATAGTCATCCTCCCTGAACTGGCGATCCATGTTTATAATCGCATACTTCCCGTTTTTTTCAAATTTAGGTTCATTAACTGTACGTCTTAAATACGAAAGCAGGTGTCCCGGAAAGGCGAGACATGACTTCACCTTATTTGTTACATTAATAATAATGCGATTCAATTCTGAAGCTTCTTGATAGTGTGTAACCAAGATAATAAACGACAGCGAAAGATCAAAACCCTTTACAAATTGTATGGTAAATAATATTTGACATTCCTGGCAAAATACTGCCTGAACAGTGCGAAAGTTGGCGCGTTGGATGTCCTGGCCGATGATGGTGGCAGTTTGGAAGGTTTGGCATTGGTAAAAATTGCGTTGCTTTCATACCAAATGCTGGGAATCTCTACATCCCATCCCTGGTATTCACGCCATGCATGAGCGCACCAACTCCATCCTAAAGATTCCATATAACCAATTGCATCCTGGGTCCATCTCGTAGAAGTCCATTGACCGAAACTGTTTCTTGGCGCCCAATTGACACAGGCAAATTCGCCGACCCAAATTGCAGCATTATACTTTTTTTGAAACTCAGCTGGCTCATTCCAGTACGTTACATTTCTGAAATAATTCGCAACGTACGTTCCATTTTCTACAGGATATGCTTTACGTGATTTAGCACTTATACCCTGGTGTGTAATTGTTATCGGCGAATAGCCGTGAGGTGAGTAAATAAGGTTTTTCACGTTCATAAGTGTTTTCCTGAATGTTACACTGTCACCGCGTATTGACAGGTCTCCCAGCATTTCATTTCTTAACACCTCTACAATGATAGCGTGATAGGGATCTACCTTTCTGATCGCAGTGATCATGTGATATTGAAATTCAACATACTCTCTCGTAGAACACAAATAAGAAACAATGCTCATATTTATCGCATCATACCTTGTCAACCTGTTATTCATGCGGGGTTCGTTCATCAGGTCATAGGCGGCAATTACTTTTACATTTTTGTAACGGTTAGCCAGAGAATCTACCCAAAACTTTGTCATATTCGTTTTCCTCGTAGCATTTCCCCACCAATCATCGGCGCCTTGTTTCGGTAAAAATTCAACCGTAAGGATGAGGTACAGGTTTGACTTTTCGGCAACCTTTATTGCAGAATCTATGGAGTTACGTGCACTAGGTACTTGAAAATAATAGCGGTTATATACGTCGTGGGTTACTTGCACCCATATTCTTGCGTGGTTGGCCCCAGATGCTCGTACTTTAGGCAGGTTTTTACCGTTTAGAACACTATAATTTTCAATAAGGCTCAGATTGAAGCCCCTGAATTGTGACCTTTTGAACGACTCGGATGTAACAAAAGTTTGAGCAAAGGCTGATAAATTAAATATCATCAACATGAAAATAAGTTGAATGATTTGTTTTAAAATTTTCATGTTTTATTCTTGTACTAAGGGTTAGGTACAGGATATGTTAAATATTCCATGTAAATAATGTATTACGGAGGTATTCTATTGAGAAGTTCAATGAATCTATCCATGTAATAAATTTTTATTCATTCATTAAGATGGTTGCTTACAATCACAAGTTATTTCAGCCTGGTCATCGTTTCTATAACATCTTTGGGCACTTGATCGGTTATGTCCTTTCCGTTTCCATCAACAAGTTTCTTGAACTGATGCAGCTTTATTGTTTCACCGGTTATTGTATATTCTGCTGTATTCAGCGAACCAATATGTTCCGGATAAGAAGAATACAATACTTTAAAGGTTACAGTGTTGTCATTATTTACTGTGAATGATCCGGCATGCATATCCCCCCATTTACCTGATGAATCAACACCTACTGAATTGAAGTAGCCTCCATGGATAACAGTGAATCCTTTGTTATCCTGGCTCTGCCACGCACCATCTAATTTAGACGCTGCAGTTTTGTTGCCATGCTGTGCATTGGCTATAGCTAATACAAATAATAACATGAAGGTTGAGATGAATGTTTTTGTGCGCATACTTAAAAATTTTTAATGTTAAAGAAGGAAGGGCATGAACAATATAAATGGGTAAGGTAGTTTATGTGAGGGTAAACCGAATTTAGGAAATTTTAATTAAGTAACCTTTTCATTATTTCTTTATGACCGGCCAACACTTATAATCTGACATTTGCTTTTATCACAGGGTATGAATGACTGCCGGTTCCTTTGACGGGTAATCAGGTTCAAGTGCACACTATAAATTCGGGTAAGCAACGGAGTGCCGCTGCAGTGTTTGGCGTGTGAATACGTTTGCGCAACAAGATCTGTTATAGTCCTCTTAAGATATAATCAAGGAGTCCTACTTGTCGATTTATTTGGCGAGCTATTTTGCTGAGAGACTTCACAGGCTTCTGTCGCACCCATTAGTTTATATCTTCTCTTTGCTATGAACGAATATGCAGCTTCACCGACTGGTATAAAAGGTTTACTGACTAACGCTAGCAATAAGCCTAGTAAGATTTTTGTCGGAAAAGTGAATGCTCCTGCCGGAGATAATGCTGCTAATAATACAATAAAAAACAAATACGACAAGGGGTTATAAATAATCATGGCTCGAAACGCTCTGAATCCGGAAAATATTTGGTTGTCAACTATCAAATGCAGTTTATCTTTTAGCTGTTCTGTTGTCAACCCATGGTGATCATTAACGAATTGAAAAGGTGTCCAATTAAAGAAGTTATCGAAATCCAATTTCTTCATAAACATTTTCGTTTTTTGACAGAAACCACAATCGCCGTCGTAGAGAACCTGTATTGGATTTATAGGCCATCTAATTAATGAGGCATAAGAAACAACCAACATCGGGAAAAACCATCCAAAAGTGCGACCGGTGACAACAGCTAGCGCGAAATGAAAGCCAACGCCAAGGAAAATAAATAATGAAGTCAGCCTATTGGTTAATGCCAATGCGCCAAGTAAGAGTTCACCACCAATTGCAAACCAGCTTATAATCTTTGCAAAAACCATTGGCGGAAAGAAAGAAGAAAAATATTGAAAGGTCGCGATTGGCAAATCATTCATCCAGAAATTCATGAAAAGGCCCGATTGCCAGTCAGGGTCCATCCATTTGTTTAATGCAGCTCCAAGGTAAAGAACTGCCAGTTGGTATCTGATCCAGGAAGATTTTCTTTCGTCGTGTTTTTGAAGTCCGATTAACAGAAGAATAAAACTTGTAAAAAGGAAGTTATTGGAATAGTTCCCTTTCGCACTAAGTATCGATAAAAAAATGCTCGAGCCGGCAACTAAGCTGAAAATCCGCACATTTCTATTAAATAGTATGGCAACAGCGGATCCGTATAAACCAATTTGAAGAACATGATATATTATAACGGGATGTCCAATTTGATCAAAAACAGAAAGAAACGGAAGGTAGGGTTCCCTAAGCCGAAAGAAATTTCCAGAAAAAAACAAGGTTTTAATAATTAGAAACAGCGAAAAGCCTTTTGCTATAATTACCACATTAGGTGGAAGGTTCGTGGAGTTATTCCTAAGAGGATTCCATGATGATTGAGTAAATCGAGTGACTAATGAGAGTACTTCCATGAGTCTTGATCTTTTCCGTTCACATTGAAGTACACGACAACTTTCGAATGCTCATTTCTTCCATAGGTTGATTCGTATTGCTTAATGATATCGAAAATATGTGCCGGACTTCTATCTTCAAAGCCGTACTTAAAGAATCGATATCGGTTTTGTATCTCTGCTTGAGAAAGTTTTCTTCCCTGGCTTATGACTTGAACATTGAATTTTGTAATTGCATCGTTGGGAGCCGAACAGAAAAATCGCGTTGGGTGGAAGCGTGCGTAAACAACTGCTCCTACCTGAAACAGCAAAATTGCTACAGCAAATACTGTTTTGACAGACATCCAATTATTCTTCTTCCATGGTGTCAAACAAGTCTTGTTAATTGTGAAAACTGAATATACGAATATTAACAATTCTCTTTAACCAGCTCGTATTTTATAAAAGGTTCTCGCCGCGCCTTTTGTTAATCCCGCGCAACCCATGCCGTTACCTCTATTAGCTCATTCGCCCACACTTCTATAATCATTTTAAAAACATTTACAGAGCGTACCTCAGCCACCGGCCGAGTTGTTCTCGACGAACATGAACAAAAAGCGATCAATAATTACAAGCCGACGGGCAACCTTTTACTCTTGTCCCAGGTAGCGTATGGTTGCCGTTTCATTAGCTATCATCGCATGAAAGCCGGACGCATCATTTGATAGAGATGAAAGTGGAAGTAACTGGAGTAGTTCCATCCTTCAGTGCTCTAAGAATTTCCTCGTGAAAGCATAAGATTGGTAAGTTAAATGGGATGGTTATTGGATGATGTGTTATGTAAGGAAGAATAAAATCGAATTACGCTCTCGGAATAATTACGATTACACAAAATAGGTTACGCCGATCCGTTTAGGTCATGTTTCAAAAACAACCTTACGCCACTGGCGCGGCTACTCTTTTTCATTTGTCTGCTTATGCGAACAAGTTCGCAACGCCGCCAAATAAAGCCCTTACGATTGCATTGTAAGGGTTGTTTGTGATCCGGATTGGATTCGAACCAATGACCTACTGCTTAGAAGGCAGTTGCTCTATCCAACTGAGCTACCGGACCGCTTTTTTTACGTCCGCAAAAGTAAGGAAATCCATCTCCGCTTTCAAATTTCTATCTTTGCTGCGTGATGCGAAAATACGAAGATACTTACCGCCATAAAGGCCTCAGAAAACAGCTTGTAGACACCCTCAAACAAAAAGGAATCACCGACGAACGCGTACTCAAAGCCATCAATAATATTCCACGTCACTACTTCCTCGACTCCGCTTTCGATAAAGTAGCCTACGAAGACCGCGCTTTCCCCATCGCTGAAGGTCAGACTATCTCACAACCCTACACTGTTGCCTATCAAACTCAGCTGCTCGATACCAAACAGTATGAAAAAGTGCTTGAAATCGGCACAGGCAGCGGCTACCAGGCAATTGTACTCGGAGAAATGGGTGCACACGTATACACCATCGAACGACAAAGAAAACTTTTTGAAGAACACCGCAACTTCATCCTCCGTAGAAAGTATTCCAACATCAAATATTTCTTTGGCGATGGCTATGAAGGTCTCCCCACCTTCGCACCTTTCGATAAAATAATTGTTACCGCTGCTGCGCCGTTCATCCCTCAAAAGCTTGTGCAGCAGTTAAAGAAAGGTGGCAAAATGATTATTCCCGTAGGAGAAGGGAGCGTGCAGATCATGAATCGCATTACGAAAAATGAAGATGGATCGGCTACTGAAGAAGTGCTCGATAAATTCTCGTTTGTTCCAATGGTTGAGGGGAGAAATAATTAGTGTTTTTATTGCAGATCCTTCGCTGCGCTCAGGATGACATGAATAATGGCTAAAGCGGATGACTAGTGCTTTTAATGCAACAAATTCTTCCGCCTCACATATATATAATTCATCAGCAACGCAAATGACACAATGCAGAGGCCAAAAAACTCACGCGTCTCTTCAATCCATGGAGTTGAAGCTTTCATCTGTTGTGCAATGTTCATGGCATCATGCTGCGTTATCCAGTCTTCCACTCCATCCTTTGCAAAGAATAAATAAATGCCATACACGGCATACACAGCCACTCCGGCCATCATCAGCTTCGGATAATATTTATTACGCGCAGCCAGCCAGCAAAGTACAGCCGCATATAAATAAATAGGGATCCAGATATATGGATCCAGGTCATTATACTGCAATGCAGCAAATACTACAAACACTACTGAAAATGCAATATTAATGATCTTCATGGTTAAATTTTATTACAAAAAGTCTATCGCTTCTTTAAATATTTTATTATCCCGGTAAATTCGTCTGTGTCCAAGTCCTTTCGATATCCTGAACTCGATGTTCGTATGCCCGTCGTCCCGAACTTTTATCGCATCTTCAATAGGAGTCAATTCGTCATCCTCATCATGAAACCATAAAACACCCGCCCTGATGTTTTTCATCGTTCTGCGCATTGAAAAATGACTTGCATCATAACCGCTTTTATTCCTGATCAGCTTGTCAAACTCTTCTCTTACCTCATCTTTCAAATGCAAAAACCGAAAAAATGAATTAATAGACGTTACAGTTTCTGTAGCAGGTGCAATAAACACCACTTTCTTCGCATCGTTATGTTCAATCGTTTCAAGAAAGTGGGAGAGAACTATGCCCCCGAACGAATGCCCTATATAAGCATCAACCGGCCCAAACAATTCATGTATCTTTTTAATGGTGGCGATATATAATGGTAATGTTATTCTGCGACCGGTAGACTTACCATGAGCCGGCGCATCAAATACCAGCACCTCATAATTCTTTTTGATCAAAGCATTGATGTACCGGTCAAAGTTTTTGGATGATGATTCAAAACCATGAACGATCAACGCTTTTTTGTCTGAAGGATGGTTCCATCGGTAACCATGGATGGTATGTCCTTCAATGGGAAATTGAAGCGGCTCACCTTTATCAAATACAGGGGGAAATTTAATTTTTGATCTTCTTAATGGGGTGCAAAAAAGTTCGAATGCGCTTTCTGCCGCCTTCGTTTTTGATATAACCGACAACAGGTTCAGCTTCGCCCTGTAATAATTAACCACTAAATTTTGTGCTAACTTCATTTCACCTTCTTAAAGCGAAGTAAATTTATTTAAAAATCCTCAGCATATTATGCGTGTTACATTGATAGGTTCTGGAAATGTCGCTACAGTGATGGGTCGAAAATTATTGCACTCAGGACATATCATCCACCAGGTGTATAACCGCAGTGCATCACACGCTAAAGCCCTTGCCGATGAACTTTTTGCGGAAGCCTCAGATAAAATAGATGATTCAGCCGACATGTATATTGTTGCAGTTGCTGATGATGCTTTGCAAAATATAAGTTCATGGATGCAGCCGGTCAATGGATTTATTGTTCATACTGCGGGAAGCGTTTCCATAAACGTATTGAAAGATGTTGCGAAGAATTATGGAGTATTGTGGCCCTTGCAAAGCATGCGAAAAGAAACGCCTTCAGTTCCATTTCTGCCCATATTGATTGATGCGAATAATGCCTGGAGCAAAATGAAGTTAAAAGGCTTTGCCCAATCGTTCGCAGATTCAGTTGTGGAAGCAAATGATGAAGAGAGAAGAAAACTTCATCTTGCTGCGGTGGTAACGAACAATTTTAGCAATTACATTTTTTCGCTTACTGAAAAATTTTGTCAGGAGGAAGGTGTCGACTTTAGATTAATGCTTCCTTTACTTGCTGAAACTGTTTCAAGAATGCAGGATACTTCTCCTTCAATTTTGCAAACGGGACCTGCAGTGCGCAATGATGTGTCTACTATTAATAAGCACAGGATGTTATTGGAAAAATATCCTGACTTGCTCAGTGTTTATGATTTTATGACCGAGAACATAAAAACAAAACCCCGCCGTTAAGCGGGGTCTTAATAAATTCATTTTTTTTCACTCACGGAGTAATTACTTCTCCCTTCTTCTTAGTTCTGCTTGATTTCCACCACACTCTTCGGAGACTTTTTATTTTTTCTTCTTGAAGACTTCTCATCAACAGCAGAATTATCAGGATTCATACTGTCAGCGAGCTTTGCCGCTTCATAGGCATTGATCAGTCCACCTGTTTTACTCAGCTCATCAAGTTTAACCAGATCATCAGAACCTGGTTTCCTTACGCTATCCCCGAAAATCTGTGCTGATTTCTCAATCACATTTTTCAATTGCGCTGCAGTAAGATGAGGAAAATACTCCAGCAAGAACGCCGCTGTACCTGCAACAACAGGAGCCGCCATACTTGTACCCTGTGCATTAGCATAATTAGTTTTTCCAGGAACGGTAGAATAAATCTTTACGCCGGGAGCAAACACGTCCACTTCATGTTTTCCATAATTAGAAAAGGGAGCAGTAATTCCGCCTGCTTTTTCATCACCACTTGCACCAACAGTGATCCAGTTACCTGCCCTTTCAGTACTACCCTTGATATTAGGGTTCGGATAATTATCAGCGGAATCTATATCCTTCGCATCATTACCAGCTGCATGCACAAGCAGTACATTTTTGCTTTCAGCATATTTCACTGCCTCGTCTACCCACTTTTTCTGCGGTGAAAAATCTTTACCAAAGCTCATATTGATCACTTTTGCACCATTGTCAACTGCATAACGTATCGCAAGTGCAATATCTTTATCGTGCTCATCACCATCCGGCACGGCACGTACCATCATGATCTTCACATTATCTGCGATGCCATCGATTCCTTTGTTGTTATCTCTTGCGGCAGCTATAATACCTGATACATGCGTTCCATGGAACGGAGTAGCAGCCATGATATCATTGTTGCCATAAAATTTATCGTTGATGTTGTTTTCATTGTCACCAACTACCTGCGCCCGGTAAGGGACAGGCGGCTTTTCTCTTGACTCTGCTTTTCTTTCTTCACCACCTACAAATTCACCAAACCCCTGAAGAAAGTCAACATTAGTGGTTTCCATCATCTGGTTCGCGCGAAACAAATAGATCAGTCCGCCTTTTGCTGCTTTTTCTGCAACGCTGCTGGCCTGGAAGGTATCAAGATCATTTCCGGTAAAGGTATCCTTGTTAAGCGCCTTCCTTAGAATACTATCACTTTTCTGTGCGCTGGTCAATGCCCTTTTCAGCATTACCAGATCCAATCCTCCACCTTCCTGTCCTTCTCCTTCAATCTTTGCTTTAGCTGTGAGCCATGTTTTATATTCATCGAGCGAGTCACCTTTGAGTTTGGCAGTGTCTAATTCTGCTCCACCATATTTCTTTTTGAGTGCATGATACACCCGTGCGCCTTCATATGAATCCTGCTTCACATTCTTACCATCTTTACCGCCGATAAAGTTCCATCCATGAACATCGTCAACATAGCCATTACCGTCATCGTCTTTACCATTGCCAGGAATTTCTTTGGGGTTGTTCCATAAAATGGTTTTAAGATCTTCATGCAGCGTATCGATGCCTGAATCTATCACTGCAACGATTACAGGGTTGCTTTTAAGATTTTTTGATTTTACGAATGCATATGCTTCGTTAATGCTGATGCCATTGTATCCGTCTTTTGCCTTGTCAAGAAGATGCCAGCCGTGCGGAACGTCAGTGGATTTTATCCCTTTGTTCGTTTGAGCATTTGTGATCACCGAGGAGACTAATAAACTAACCGCCACAACCGACGATTTAATCAATTGATTCATTTAAAATTTTTTAAGTAGGCGTAAATTTAAATAAATAACCGCCACCCGTACTGTTTAATTACATGAGTGGCGGTAATCTTATTCAATTGAAATTATTGGGCCAGTTTCAGCTCAACGCGCCTGTTGCGCCTTCTACCTTCTATTGTTTCGTTGGATACTAATGGTTTAGCCGATCCATAGCCGTAAGCAGATAATCTCGATGCATCTACACCATGATCCATTAAGTATTTTTTAACAGATTCAGCACGCAATCGCGATAGTTTCAGGTTTGTTTCTTCCTTGCCTGTTGAATCTGTGTACCCTTCAATATTCAATTTAATCGCCGGATGCGCTGTAAGCAGTTGCACCACTTCATCAAGAGGAGCAAGAGATGATTCAGTCAATTGTCCGCTCGCTGCTTTAAAGAAAATGTTTCTTGCAGCGAAGCTTATTTTTTCTTCTATAACCTCAGTAATTGTATCACGTTTAGTTACAGGACAACCATTATTCTCTTTTGTTCCTGGTTCGGTTGTGCATTTGTCTGCTGAATCCAGCACTCCATCACCGTCAGAATCGGGTATCGGGCAGCCATTGAAATCAACAGATCCTTTTACGGTAGGACAAACATCAGCTTCATCATTCAGTCCATCACCATCTCTATCCGAAACAGGACAACCGTCATATTTTTTAGTACCTGGTACAGCAGGACATTTATCCATCTTATCTTCAACACCATCGTCGTCCGTGTCAATCACCTTAACAACATTTGCAATTTTTAGCGGTTGTTTTACTTTGTTCAGCCAGATGCCTAATGAAATGCCGCGCACCTGGTGTTTGAATGAACCATCATAAGATGCAGTATAAAAACTGGCAAGACCTTCGGACATAAATCCGGACAACATTACATTGCCTATTTCAAATGCTGCACGTGCATTAACGCCTGCATTGAAAGTTTTAAACTTGCCCTGTTCATTACCCGATTCAAGTCGAACATTTTCATCCTTGAAACTGTTGGATGAATACAGGCGCGTTACATTTTTTTGTTTTCCATTGTAAAAGAAACCTGCATAAGGTCCGGCGCTAAGAAAAAAAGTTGCTTTTTTTCCGAGTGGTAATTTATAAGTGAGATTAAGAGGTATATCGATATAGTTGACACCGAGATTGGTGGATGAAGAAATAGTGTCTGTTAGAATTGAAGTGGCAGTGTCGTTTCTCGTGTAAAACTTTCTCCCTTTTTCCATATACAGAATGCCGGGTTGAAAATACCAGCGGTTGTTTGAAGAAAGAGGAACATCCACAAGAATGCCGAGGTTCAGTCCTGGACGATTAGAAAAACCTGGTTTTATTGTTGTTTCCCATGACGGGATCGAATTATGTTCTTTTACAGATGCTGAGTGAGGGCCACCAACTATAGCCATGCGCAATTGCGAAAAAGAGAGGGAAGCAAGGCATAAGAATGCCAGGAACAGGTAAAGTTTTTTCATAGCTATTGGTGGGTATAACGTCTTTTAGGGGGAGTTAGTATGGGGGAACAGCTGGCAGAGAGCAGACGGGAGAGGGCAGAAGGGTAGACGGCAGACGAGAAGCGAGACATTTTGCTTCAATGATGATAAGCATATTCCAACTTTTCTATTTATGTTTCAGAATAAATAAAGGTAAATACAAGCACTTTTCCCGTCTGCCGTTTGCCGTCTGCCGTTTTCTTACCTTCGCCGCTTATGCAAAATCTCTCCAATCTCCCCGGAATTAAAGAAAAAAACGATGGTGTTTCAACAGGGATGCGCTGGATAAAAGGCAGCGCGGGAACCCTTAAATCTTTTTCACCTGTTGATGGCAAGCTGATCGGCTCGGTTACGATGGCTTCAAAGACAGATTACAATGCTGTAGTGCAGGAAGCTGAAAAGGCGTTTATTGAGTGGAGAAACTGGCCAGCACCCCGCAGGGGTGAGGTTGTACGGCAAATAGGAGAAGCCCTCAGAAGCCATAAACCTGCATTAGGGCAACTCGTTTCTTATGAAATGGGTAAGAGTTTACAGGAAGGTCTGGGCGAAGTGCAGGAGATGATAGATATCTGTGATTTTGCGGTAGGATTGTCAAGACAGTTGCATGGACTAACCATGCATAGTGAGCGTCCCGGTCACCGGATGTATGAACAATGGCATCCACTTGGAATTGTTGGAATTATTTCCGCATTTAATTTTCCCGTGGCAGTGTGGAGCTGGAATGCCATGCTTGCCTGGATATGTGGTGATGTATGCATATGGAAGCCATCAGAAAAAACGCCTTTGTGTGCAGTAGCTTGTCAGCATATCATATCCGGGATATTTAATAAGAATAATGTTCCGGAAGGGGTCTCGTCCATTGTGATTGGTGGAAAAGAAACCGGCGAATGGATGGCAAACGATCTGCGTGTTCCGCTTGTATCAGCCACGGGATCTACAAGAATGGGTAAAGCTGTTGGTGCAGCTGTAGGGGCGAGATTAGGACGGGCTTTGCTTGAATTAGGGGGTAACAATGCGATCATCATTTCTAAAGATGCGGATCTTGATATTGCAATCTTAGGAAGTGTGTTTGGCGCTGTTGGTACTGCCGGTCAGCGTTGTACTACTACCAGGCGGTTAGTGATCCATGAAGAAGTGTATGAAATGGTGAAACAGAAATTAGTATCTGCCTACAACCAGTTGTCTATTGGTGATCCGCTTGATGAGAAAAATCATGTAGGTCCTTTGATTGATAAAGGTGCCGTGGAGCAATACTTACATTCAATTGAACAATGTAAGAAGGAAGGCGGAAATTTTATTGTTGAAGGAGGAGTGCTGAGTGGAGATGGATACGAAAGCGGATGTTATGTGAAGCCATGTATTGCTGAAGCGCAGCCGGGATTTAAAATTGTTCAGCATGAAACATTTGCCCCAATACTTTATTTGTTGAAATATAAAAGCATTGATGAGGCGATCGTGATTCAGAATGAGGTGCCTCAGGGATTGTCATCTGCGATCATGACGTTGAATTTACGTGAAGCAGAGAAGTTTTTATCACCATCTGGTAGTGATTGTGGAATTGCGAATGTAAACATTGGAACTTCGGGGGCGGAGATAGGTGGAGCATTTGGCGGTGAGAAGGAAACGGGTGGAGGAAGAGAGAGTGGGAGTGATGCATGGAAAAATTATATGCGCAGGCAGACGAATACGATAAATTATTCAACGCAGTTACCACTCGCGCAGGGGATTAAATTTAATGTGTAGATGATACGTTGCTAAAGCTGTTTATCATGATACCACAAGGATCGGCAGATAAAATTCTATTTTAGATCCTTGCTGAATATATGTTTTTATATTCTTCGAATTAAATCAGGTTAAAGCATGCATATCTGCCTGTGAAAGTTTTCCTGATTCCTCTGTCAAAGTAATGTTGCGTTATGCGTTTTAAAAGATCATTGGTAACCCCAGTATACAAAACAGTTTTATTATTATTTGTGACAATGTACATGTAATACATTTTTGCTGCAAGTTCAATCGCTGAATGATTTTTGCAAACGGAAAAACACAACCATATGATGGTATTTTCCTTTTACACAGATCCTTCGCTGCGCTCAGGATGACAACAAGAGCAGTTCCTTCTTTGCTCGAATGAAAAACATGCAAATGGTTCACTGCGCTCAGGATGACAACGAGAGCAGGATTGTTGCTTTCCCACATTACAACAACAACAAAAAAACATTTACTTTACACCATGAATCAGCTGCGGGAAGTAAATGTAACCCGGTACGTAACACCCCTCCGCGAAGGCGGCTCACTGCCTGCCATAGCCGAAGCTGATGATGAATTTCTTTACGTACTGAAATTCAGGGGCGCAGGGCAAGGCGTTAAATCCCTTATTGCAGAGCTTATTGGCGGAGAAGTAGCGAGAGCGGTTGGACTGAAAGTGCCCGAACTGGTGTTCGCCTGGCTCGATACATCATTTGGTCGTACAGAACCTGATGAAGAAATACAGGATCTTCTTAAAGCAAGTGTAGGACTTAACCTGGCGCTTCACTATTTATCAGGGGCAATTACCTATGATCCTTCAGTTAACAAAGTAAATCCGGAACTTGCATCACTAATCGTGTGGCTCGATTGCCTCCTCATGAATGTAGACCGCACGCCGCAAAATACAAATATGCTTTCATGGCACCGCGAATTATGGCTCATCGATCATGGCGCATCGCTGTATTTCCATCATTCATGGAATAACTGGGAGGAATATACGATGCGGCCGTTTATCCAGGTAAAAGATCATGTGCTTCTTCCAAAAGCAACAGCGCTGGATAAAGCCGGGCAAAAATTCCATACAGCGCTTACACCCGAACGCATTCGGGCAATTGTTTCATTGTTGCCGGATGACTGGCTGAACAACGGGGCATTTACAGAAACACCAGATGAAGTACGAAATATTTATTCTGAATTTCTGATTACCAGAATGAAGAACGCAGATATATTTGAAAACGAAGCACGCAATGCAAGAACAGCACTCATTTGAATATGCCGTCATCCGCGTTGTGCCCAGGGTGGAACGTGAAGAATTCCTGAATGTAGGAGTGATACTGTATTGCCGTAATCATAAGTTTCTTCAGTCGCGTATTCACGTGAATGAAAAGAAACTGCTGTCTTTAGCTGAAACAATCGAGATGAATGAACTACAAGAACATCTTCACGCATTTGAATCAATCTGCAATGGTACCGGCTCAGTCAGCCCGATCGCTAAACTCGATATGCCATCGCGCTTCCGATGGCTTACAGCTGTAAGAAGTACAGTGGTGCAAACTTCTAAGGTGCATCCTGGAATGTGTATTGATCCGATGGAAAAATTGAATAAGCTGCTCAATCAATATGTCTCATAAATTATCTCCCTTCTCCGCTTTACCTTCTGCGTTCAATATTGCTCATTCTCATTAGGAAAACTGCCCGACTTTACATCGCTGATATATTGCTGAACAGCTCCGGTTACCTGTTTATCGAGATTTAAATACTGCCTTAAAAATCTTGGTTTGAATTCTGTAGTAATACCCAGCATATCGTGCATCACCAGAACCTGGCCATCGCAATATTTACCCGCACCGATCCCTATAGTTGGAATGGAAACGCTTTCAGCAACTTGCTTTGCCAGGCTGGCGGGAATTTTTTCGAGTACTATCGCAAAACAACCTGCTTCTTCCAGCAGTTTTGCATCTGACTTAAGTTTTTCAGCTTCTGCTTCTTCTTTTGCCCTTACAGTATAAGTTCCGAATTTATAGATCGATTGAGGAGTTAGACCCAGATGCCCCATCACAGGAACTCCGGCTGCCAAGATTCTTTTCGCTGATTCCAGCACTTCCTCCCCACCTTCCAGCTTCACTGCGTGCGCACCTGTTTCTTTCATGATCCGTATAGCTGATGCCAATGCTTCTTTTGAGTTTGACTGGTACGAACCAAATGGAAGGTCTACAACAACAAGACTTCTGTCAACACCACGTATCACTGAGCTCGCATGGTAAATGATCTGATCAAGCGTAATAGGAAGTGTAGTAACATGACCAGCCATTACATTTGATGCTGAGTCGCCCACAAGGATCACATCTATACCTGCTGCATCAAAGATCTTTGCGAATGAGAAATCATATGCGGTGATCATGGAGATTTTCTCTCCCTTTGATTTCATTTTCTGGAGAGTGTTAGTGGTAATCTTCTTTGATTCTCTGTGTGTGCTCATTCAATAATCTTAAAAGTGAAAAGTTAAAAGTTAAAAGTTAATTTGGATGTTCACTTTTGACTTTTAACTTTTGACCTTTCACTTATTTGAAATAACTTTTAACTTTTGACTTTTACTTTTGACTTCTGCATGCAAATGCTGTATCAATCCATCCGCTAAACCGATCTTCGGCACATATATTTCATTGATATTCGCCCACCTCATCACATTTACATAAATAGATAAAGCGGGTACGATCACATCGGCGCGGTCTTCACGCATCTTATAGGTTCTTATTCTTTCTTCAAGACTTACACTACTTAGTTCCCTGTAATAATCTTTAAGAAGATCGAGTTGCAAAGGCTTTCCTTCTTTTTTCTTTGATAAAGAAAAAACCTTGTTGATATTTCCCCCAGAACCAATGGCTACCATATCTCCCTCATGACCCTTTGTTTCTCGCCTGATAAAATCCCGCATCTCATCCCACATAAAATCGTCTACCTGCTTCTTCAATATTCTTATCGTTCCAATATTAAATGACCGCTTAAAAACTAAATTTCCATCAGCGAAAAAAGTAAGTTCTGTACTGCCGCCACCCACATCAATGTATAAATAAGAATGGTCTTTATCCATGTTCTCTGCCACATGATTTTCATAAATCAGACTCGCTTCCGCATCGCCGGTAATAATTTCGATGTCAATACCCGTATCTTCTTTAACCCTATTAATGATTTGCGCACCATTGGCGGCATCACGCATTGCACTGGTGGCGCATGCTTTCATATATTCCACTCCATACACATCGATCAGCAATTTATAAGACCTGATCGTTTTGATGATCATGTCTTCTTTCTCTTTCGAGATAAATTTGTCTTCAAAAACATCGAATCCAAGTCTTAATGGCACACGTACCAGGTTCAATTTCTGGAACTGCGTTTTTCCCTGTTCATTTGTAGTTGCATCAGATATTAATAACCTCGCCGCATTGCTTCCAATATCAATAGCTGCCAATCGCATTTACTTCTATTTTAACCTCGTTAAACTGCTGCAGGTAATTATAAATTTCTACCTGCGACCTTACCGGTTCATCCCCGTTTCTTTCAACATACCTGTTGCTTAATTCATTATCCAAAACCCTCGCTTTTACATTGTCGGCCATCTGGATATTGAACATGTCGACTAATATTTTCCTGATATCAGCATCTTTGACTGGACACGTTACTTCTACACGATGATCAAGATTTCTTACCATCCAGTCGGCCGAGGAAATATATACCTTTTCATTGCCACCGTTGTGAAAGATAAATAATCTGGCATGCTCGAGATATTCATCAACGATACTGACAGCTTTGATAGGGTAAATAAATTTTTTATTGTCAGTGAACATGCAGAAAATGCCACGAATTACCAGGTATACCTTTACACCTGCTTTAGCCGCCTCATATAATTTATCAATTGTTTGTTCATCTGAAAGCGAATTCATCTTCAGGCAAATCCTTGATTCTTTACCTTCTTTAGCATTTTTTATTTCCCTAGAGATCCACCTGGAAATTTCCTGGCGCAGAGAAGTAGGACAGGGGATGAGCGTTTTGCAATTGACAAGTGGCTGCATGCCGGCCTTCCAGTTTTCAATGAAATTAAATATCCTGTTCACATCATTCATAATTGCCTTATCTGCTGTAAGCAGACAATGATCGCCATATACGCTCGCGGTTTTTTCATTCATATTACCGGTACTCACAAAACCGTACTGAATGCTCCTTTTGTCTGCTTTTTTTGTTATCAGGCAAATCTTCGCATGTACTTTGAGGTTAGGAATACTTATCAGTACTTTAACGCCTTCGGTTTCGAGGTAATCCTTCCATTCGATATTCGCCTCTTCATCAAATCGCGCGCGAAGCTCAAGCATTACAGTAACATTCTTTCCATTCCTCACAGCATTTACCAGTGCATTCACAATTTTAGAATGCATTGCCAAACGGTATGCGGTGATTTTAATAGTAGTTACAGTGGGATCAATAGCAGCTTCTCTTAACAGATCAATCACCGCATCAAAAGAGTGATAAGGAAAATTGAGCATCACATCTTTTTTAAGCACCACATCTGTTACACGCTGCACATCGCGCAGCATAGGATGAAGAAATGGTTTCTTCCTTTTACTTTTTTCCCTGAACACATCTGGAAAATCAATGAAGTGCCTGAAATTATGAATACGTCCACCGGGTATGAGGCTGTCTTTTTTGGATAAGTTCAGCTTCACCATCAAAAATTCCAGCAGCGAAGCATCCATTTCTTTATCGTATACAAATCGGACAGGCTTTCCCTTGCGGCGGTTTTTTAGTCCTTTTTCGATTTTTTGAATGAAAGAAGTAGTTACGTCATTATCAATATCCATTTCCGCGTCTTTCGTCACCTTAAACACCCACGATTCGTAATGATCATATCCGAAAAAAGAGAAAATGCTCTTGAGATTGAAGCGGATCA
>DATLDR010000100.1:0-5879 GCA_035525775.1 Flavitalea sp. | reverse complement strand
GCTGCTGTATTTCCTGCGGTAGCTCCAATGCTGAAAGAATTGAATCCGACGTTTCTTCTATATCATAAGGATTGATGATGAGTGCACCATGCAGTTCCTGTGAAGCACCTGCAAACTGGCTCAAGATCAATACGCCGTCATTCTTCTTTTTTGCAGCTACGTATTCCTTCGCTACCAGGTTCATACCATCGTGCAGTGAAGTAACCATGCAAAAGTTGGCGGCTTCATAATATGGTTGAATTTCCTCGTGACTATGATGACCTTTTAAAAATAATATAGGCTGCCACCCTTTTATTTTGAAAGTAAAATTAATACGGATAGCTTCCTGTTCAACAGCACTTGTTGTGTCAGCATAAGTTTTCAGCAGTGACCGGCTGGGCGCTCCTATCTGCACAAAAGTTAACCTGCCCACATATGAAGGGTTCTTCTCAAAGAATCTTTCAATAGCAAGGAATTTTTCAAGCAATCCTTTTGTGTAATCTATTCTGTCAACTCCAATACCCATGTATTGCGCATTGATACCATGTTTTTTAAGCAACTCCGCAATGGAATTGTCCGATTCCTCTATTACAGCAGGGTTGTCAACATCCCTTGAAGTAAATGCTATGCTGATTGGGAATGGTTTAACCAATGTAAAGTGGTTGGCAATCTTTACAGAAAAGTTTTCCCATATAACGCGCGACTCAAGCGTATGGTTAACGGTTTCAAGAAAATTATTACAGTGGTACTGCGTATGAAATCCTAGCAAATCTGCACCGAGTAAGCCCGTTAATATTTCCTTTTTCCAGGGGCAAATTCCAAATGATTCCGGATTAGGCCAGGGAATATGCCAGAATAAAGCCACCCGTGCATCGGGACGCGCTTCTTTAATCAATTTCGGCACTAAAGCAAAATGATAATCCTGCACCAGCACAAAGGGCTCCTCTTTTTCCTTGATTTCTTTGATCACCGCTTTAGCATACATTTCGTTCACCTCCTTATAATAGTCCCAGTCTATTTTTCTGAACACCGGTCTTGTGTGTGCAATGTGGCACAAAGGCCATAGGCCTTCATTTGAAAATCCATAATAGTAGTGATGTTCCTGTTCCTTTGTTAACCATATCCTGCGGAGCGTGTATTTATTTTCATAAGGCGGCACCTGCACCTTATCATTTTCATTTACCATTTCTCTGTCTGCATCACCGCTGCCAGAAGCTACCCACAATCCTCCGCACGCTTTAACAATTGGTTCCATAGCCGTTACCATCCCGCTTGCAGGAACAATGCATTGAATTTCGTTTCCCACTCTCACATGCATATAAGGTTCACGGTTCGAAACAACAACCATAGTCTTGTTTTCCAGGATCTGCTTCATTTCTTCACTAAGTCTTTCAGGTGTCCATATCGCTTCAGCCGTTGTTCTAAGTCTTGCTTCTTCCTGGGCTATGGCCTTTGCTTCCTGAATCTCCTGAGCTATTCCAGAAATTTCTTTATATAAAGGTTGAAGAAATTCTGTCGGAGGTTTTGCTTTGATCCTGTCTACATTCCCGAAACGGGCTGCTTTCACCCATTCAACTACTTTATTGATGGGCTTAAGAATACTTCTTCGGATGATCAGCAACGTCATTGCTGAAATGAGCATGGCCTGCAGGAACCATCGTAAAAAACTGCGCAGCCAGATGTCATTCAGAATATTATTGATGTATTCAGCATCTGTATAAAATACAACAGCAGCATCCGGCGCGTTACTTTTACGTACCACTCTTATATACTGGTAAATACTTTTCCCATTTGCTTTGAAATATTTACCCATCGATGAATCAGACGCGATCGCCTGATTTATATAATCCTTGGATTTAATCATGTAATCCGCCGTTGCAGCCAAAACTTTTATGATGCTGTCGTCGTTAATATACACAGCAAGGCCGTCAAAACCGTATGAGTGAATAGCGCTGTCTGTTATTTCTTCATGAAGTAAACTGTCATCCTTTGTTACAAAGTCATTGAAGAATACATCCGAGGCCCTGATTGTTTTCGCTTCAAGCTCCTTGTTAAGTTTGTCTCTTTCTGCAGATATCTGGAAAGCAGTAAATATGAAAGCAACCCCGCCAACAGCCACAAGAATGGCTACGATCAATGAAACGTTTATCCTCATTTTATATTAGTTCAGTTCAATGGATAGTCAGACTGTAATGCTAAAGATAGCCACATTAACCAAGTATGAGATAAGGATATGCGTATTATGTGGCACTGTTTCTGTAATAATTAGTTTGCCGCTATATATCTTATTTTAATCGCTACTTAAATCAATTTCATATGAAAGAACCAAGGGTCCTGGTTTCCGGGACCCTTTTTATAAAAAATAATATTGCAGCCAACTAATTTAAAAAAATCATGTAATCACTTGCCGGACAAGTGGGGTAAACACAAAATTTATCCCTGTATGACCACTACACACCTCGAAGCCTTCAGTGATGCGGGTATCATTTTTCATGAATATAAAGATGCAACCAGGTGGCGTAGTGATGAAATCTGAATTCGACAGCGGTTCTGTATTACAGGAGGATCTGTACAGATTAAAGTGTATCCGAATCCATTTGATATGTTATCAGCATAGATTGTATAATAACTCATCAGGAATGTGGCGACACGTCAGATATTGAAACAACCATAATAAATCGCATCCCAGTGAAGTGATGGATCTGCGCAATCAACCACTGCGCAGATCCGTCTCAAAAAAATAATCAGGTAGCCAGCGGTGGACCACCTGGAACTGAAATCGGTCCGCGTTTATTTTTATAACTGTAGCGTTTAGCTGTAAAAGTAGCGGTGCGGTATTCACCCATATAAACTCCGCCAGAAATAGTATCGCCGGAAATTTTACCTGAAAAAATAAATGTTATATTATCACCGGGAATTTTGTCGCTGCTTCTAAGCTTCACTTCATCACCATCAACCGTCCCTACCATCTCCCTCACTGTGAAGTCACCCTTATGCGACCCCTGTATCCAGTTCCCATCCTGTTCAATATTCAGAGTGTGATTCGCGGTGCTGCTAAAAAATCTGATGTCGGCATCCCAGCGTCCTGAAAGATTTGCAGCTGGTGCTTTCATCTGAGTGGATCTTGCAGGCCTCTGCTTAGTTAGCACTTCAGTAATTCTTTGTGCTACAATTTTATCTTCTCCGGGTTGCATTTGTCCCGTGGTAACAGTGATACTTGTTTCTCCTGTTTCATAACCACGGGCACCATCTGCTCCCAACGCAATCCTGGGTTTACTTCTTCCGAGCTCTTCTGCTATTTCTTCGCCGCTCACACCAAGTTTTTCAATGTCCCATGAAATTTGTAGAGACGGACTTTTATTGTCGAGGCCTTCGGGCTGTACAGTTTCAGTTGTCACGCCAGTTATTTTGGTAACTGCTTTATTGATGGTGTCAATGTATCCAAGCCATTTATTCCATTTTACTTTGTGATCGAGAGATATCCATGATTCGACTGCTGCAAGCATGCCCATCATTTCTTCACGTCCCACTTTGTTGTCGCGTCCTGGTCCATGATGCGGAGAACTTGCCTGCCATGCAGACATCAACAGATCTTTTCTGCCTAATAATAATCCTGCGCATTGAGGCCCGCACAATGCCTTACCACCACTGTATGCAACAATGTCTGCTCCTGCCTGTAGATGTATATTAGGTATGGTAAGATCTTCAGCAGCGGCATCAACAAGGATAGGAATATTTTTTGGCCGGGTTAATTTTGCGAGATCTTCAAGTTTGAACTGATTGTTGAAACTCATCAGGTATATCATTGCAGTACGGGAGCTAAGCGCATTGGTCAGCTCTTCCATGTTTTCAACTGTAATGATCTTCACCCCAATGTTTCGTATAGCATGATCATATGCATTACGCGCATTACGTGGAATAATAACTTCTGTTTTATCAAATCCTGAAAGATCTGGTATGCGGATCAGTTTTTCCGGATTACCACCTGTTACACAGGCAGCTGTTACATGTTTAAGACCTGCTGCGCATCCCGCAGACACCATTCCCCATTCAGCATGAGTTAATTCAGCAAGTCTTTTTCCGATTCCATCAGCAAGTTCGTCGTATTGTACAAAGTTTGTAGAAGCTGCTTCCATTGCTGCACGTACAGCAGGTCTTTCAAGTGATCCGCCGATAATAGTAAAAGTTCCACGGCAGTTGATCAGCGGATCAACACCTATTGATTCAAATATATTTCCTTTGGCGAACGGAATACCTGAGGCATCATTGCCCGCAATATTGTTTGCCGCCGACGACACCATTGGAATGGCGCCACCTAATGGCAGTATGGTTAATCCTTTAAGTACATCTCTGCGTTTCATGTTGCGTATTTATTTACGTTAAGATATATATTATTTGAGAATGAATTCAATTAGTAATTATCTTAACACATGAAAATATAAATTGATGAAAAAATTACCGCGCAAACGATTGCTTAAACTTTTTTTACTCATTTTACTTGCTGGTCCGCTGACTTCTCATGCACAAAAGATAGATATCTTACTTAAGGGCGGACATGTTATCGATCCGAAAAATAATATAGATGGCGTGATGGATGTAGCGATCACAAACGGAAAGATCCAGCAGGTAGCATCCTCCATTGCCGTTGCTAATGCCACAAAAGTTGTTGATGTTACAGGATTATATGTAACGCCTGGATTGATCGACATGCATGCGCATGTTTTTCATGGTACCGACATAGATTCTTATCTGGCAAATGGATTAACCGGGTTACCCGCGGATGGTTTCACATTCCGTACAGGAATAACAACTGTAGTAGATGCAGGTTCTTCAGGATGGAGAAATTTCAGACAATTCAAAAAACAAACAATCGATAAATCACAAACACGCGTGCTTGCATTTTTAAATATTGTAGGCTCCGGTATGTATTCACGTTACGAAGAACAGGACACATCAGACATGAATCCGGAGATGGCGGCGAATATGATCCTAAAATTGTTTCCTGAATTAATTGTAGGTATAAAATCAGCTCATTACTGGGGAGGTTTCACACAGGTTGATAAGGCAGTAACGGCTGGAAAGCTTGCTCATGTTCCGGTGATGGTAGATTTTGGCGAACACGAACCGCCGAATTCTATACAGGAGCTTTTTATGAAACATATGCGGCCCGGCGACATTTTCACACATACGTATTCATATGGACCAAAGGGCCGTGAAACAGTTGTCGATGAAAACGGAAAGGTAAAACCATTTGTATTTGAAGCACAAAAACGCGGGATTGTTTTTGATGTAGGCCATGGCGGAGGCGCATTTTCCTGGAGACAGGCTATACCGGCAATGCAGCAGGGTTTTTTACCGAATGTTATCAGCACCGATCTGCACACGCAAAGCATGAATGGTGGCATGAAGGATCTCTCTAATGTAATCTCTAAATTCCTTGCAATGGGTATGACGCTGCAGGATGCAATTGCCCGTTCAACATGGAACCCTGCAATGGTGATTAACAGAAAAGAGCTTGGCAATTTATCTCCAGGCACCGAAGCTGACGTAGCGGTTTTCAATCTTAGAAAAGGCGACTTTGGATTCACAGATATAAGGAACATTCAGTTTAAAGGAAAAGAGAAGCTTGAAGCGGAACTCACAATTCGCGCCGGAAAGGTTGTGTGGGACCTCAATGGAATTGCTGCAAAACCATATGATCCAAAAGGCCAGAATTAAAAAGTTGTGAAATGAAAAAATTCGTTCTTGCTATCTTACTGTTTGGCAATATAGTTTATGCTCAGCAATATGATATTGTTTTGAAAAATGGACACATTATAGATCCTAAAAATAAGATCGATGCAGTATCGGACATTGCGGTAAAAGAAGGAAAGATCGCTAAAGTAGGTAAGGACATTGCT
>DATLDR010000087.1:0-18277 GCA_035525775.1 Flavitalea sp. | reverse complement strand
GGCTGATCCTGTTGAGGAAATTGTGGTTTATTCTGATCCATAAAAAGGGTTTAAAGTGAGTAAAAAACCAGGCGGCAGTAACCACCCGGCCATGTTGAATTATCTATTTAAGCGCGTCATTGATTTTCTTTGCGGCGTTATGATGTTCACGAAGAATAGGAAGAGTCTTTGCTGCGAAGGCTTTCAGATCAGCATCATTAGCATCTTTACTGCATTTTTCGAATTCATCAATATCGTCTTTATGGTCATCTACCATCATCTTCATATAATCCTTATCGAAGTCCTTTCCGGATTTTTCAGAAAGTGATTTTATATGATCCATATGATCTTCACCAGGTGCAGGGGGCAATGTAATATTCTTATTTCCTGCTATTGATTTAAGCTCGTCATTCGCTTTTGAGTGGTCACGAACCATCATTTTACCGAAATCTTTTACCTTCTGGCTGGAAGCTTTCTGTTGAGCTAATTCCCCTAATTGAACTTCCATCATTCCGCCGCTTGCAGCTTTTACTGCAAATTTAGAATCTCCTTCTGATACCGTACTAGCAGCTGCGCCACTGCTTGTATGGTCTGCAGAGTCCTGCTTTACTTCATTGGATTCATTTGCGCTTTTAATGGGATCGTCCGAACCACTATCATTACATGCCTGAAAACCAAATACCCCTAGGCATGCGATAGCAACAAAACTTAACTTTTTCATGTTTCTATTTTTAGTAATTAATTAGCGTTATTCATATCAGTTCTTTACAAATCATATGCCCCCCGTCCAGCGTCATATTTTCAACTAATTATTTCTTAGTTGTCCACATAAATATTCACCATATGAGAAACAAGATCAAGTGGTAGATCAAAGGTGGAAACAGGCAATGGCATATTGAAGAGTAAATCAATCATATCCGGCAATCGTACAGTAACTTGCAGGATGATCAATGCTTTGCTCGCGGCTGATATCCGGAATATCATCAGGTCGCGAAGGACCGTTAAGCCGGAAAAAATGAATGGCAGAGTTATACCTGAAAACATTCTTGTAGAGTTACTGGAAATGGCAGACTGGGCTCCAACTCATGCCCGTACGGAACCATGGCGGTTTATAGTTATCGCCCATAACCGTGTAAAAGACTTTGTTGCGCGGCATGCGGAACTTTATAAGTATCATACTGATCCGGCATCTTTTACTCCTGAAAAATTAAAAAAAATAACAGACCTCGGCGAAAATGTTTCGCACATCATCATTGCATGGATGAAGCGTATACCTACACATAAAATTCCTGTGGTTGAAGAAATTGCAGCTGCCTCAGCCGCAATACAAAATCTTTTGTTGACGGCAACAGCTAACGGAATAGCAGCTTTTTGGAGTACAAGCGGGCTTACGCATCACCAGGCATTAAAAGATGAGTACGGTCTGGGAGAGGAAGATATTGTTTTAGGTATTATTTACCTCGGGTATTCTGATGAACCATTCAAAGAAGGAAACCGAATAATCCCCTTATCTGATAAAATTGAATGGGTACGTTAAATAAAGAAAATACAAGTTTGCAGCAACTTGCAGATCAACTTGAAGGCGATATTTTTTATGATGATACTATGCGCCTCCTATACGCAACGGACGCATCGGCTTATCGCGAAATTCCACTTGCTGTTGCATTTCCCCGGTCAGAAATTGATATAAAAAAGCTGATCACCTATGCTCACGACCATAAGGTAGGACTAATACCACGCACAGCTGGTACCTCACTTGCCGGTCAGGTGGTAGGCAAGGGAATTGTGGTGGACGTTTCGAAACATTTTACCAGTATTATTGAATTGAATAAACCGGAAAAATGGGTAAGGGTGCAACCCGGCGTAATCCGGGATGAGCTCAATGTATTTTTAAAACCTCATGGATTATTTTTTGGCCCTGAAACTTCAACAGCGAACAGGGCTATGATCGGAGGTATGGTGGGAAATAATTCCTGCGGCTCAAATTCAATTGTATACAGAAGTACGCGGGAACACCTGCTGGAAGTAAAAGCGATTTTAAGTGATGGCTCCGATGCGGAATTCAAAGCATTGAGCATTGAAGATTTTCATCTGAAGTGCGAAGGAACTTCACTTGAAGCAGATATTTATAAAACTATCAGAAGCACGCTTAGCAATTATGATCACCAGGTAGAGATAAGAAAGGAATTTCCAAAGAAGTCCGTTGAAAGAAGAAACACCGGTTATGCGATAGATATATTGCTGGAATCAGCACCGTTTACTGCAGGCGGTGAAGATTTTAATTTCTGTAAGCTTATTGCCGGTTCCGAAGGCACACTTGCTTTTATCACTGAAATAAAATTAAATGTTGTTGAGCTGCCTCCCCAAAACAACGCATTGCTATGTGTCCATTTTAATACCATTGACGAGGCGCTTCGTGCTAACCTGATTGCTTTGAAATATGGTCCGGGCGCAAGCGAGCTGATAGACCATTACATACTTGAATGCACAAAGGATAATATTGAACAGGCAAAAAACAGATTTTTTGTTCAGGGCGATCCTGCAGCTATTCTTGTCATAGAATTCGCTAAATCTTCCATGGAGGAGGTAATGCAGGCTGTATCGCAAACTGAAAAAGAGATGCGTGAAGCCGGACTTGGATATCATTTTCCTGTACTGTTTGGAGAGGATAGTAAAAAGATATGGACGCTTAGAAAAGCAGGACTTGGGTTACTAAGTAATCTTCCTGGTGATGAAAAGGCGGTACCTGTGATTGAAGACACTGCTGTAGATGTGAATGATCTGCCTGCATATATACGCGACTTCAATGACATTCTTGCCAGGTATAATTTATACTCAGTGCATTATGCTCATGCCGGATCAGGAGAATTGCATTTAAGACCCATCATCAATCTTAAAACCAAAGAAGGAAACCTACTGTTCAGAAAAATTGCTGAAGAAATCGCAACGCTCGTAAAAAAATATAACGGGTCTCTCAGCGGAGAACACGGTGATGGAAGACTACGTGGTGAATTCATAAGGCAAATGGTTGGAGTCAGAAATTATGAATTATTAAAGGTTGTGAAACGCGCATGGGATCCTTCAAATATCTTTAATCCGGATAAGATTGTTGATACACCTCCGATGAACACAATGCTCCGCTACACTCCCGGGCAATCAACTCCTGAGTTTAATACCATATTCAGGTACCAGAACCAGGATGTACTGAGGCATGCTGAACAATGCAACGGTTCAGGCGACTGCCGTAAAACACATGTGTCGGGGGGTACAATGTGCCCTTCGTTCATGGCAACAAGAAATGAAAAAGATACTACCCGCGCCAGGGCAAATATTTTACGTGAATTTCTTACTCATTCTGATAAGTTAAACCGCTTTGATCATAAAGAGATTCATGAAGTAATGGATCTATGCCTCAGCTGTAAGGCGTGTAAATCTGAATGTCCGTCAAATGTGGATATGGCAAAGCTTAAGGCAGAATTCCTGCAGCAGTATTATGATAGTAATGGTATCCCTTTGCGTTCAAGAATGATTGCCAACTTCAGCAGGTTGTCAAAACTTGGAAGCATTGCACCGCCAGTTTATAATTTCTTCATGAAGGCACCTGTACTGAGCCATGCAGTAAAAATGTTTTCTGGTTTTGCTCAGAAGCGGTCAATGCCTGCCATTTATAAAACAACATTAAAAAAATGGTATCACAAGCACCGCATTTCGGTTAAGAACGAGAACAAAAGAAGAGCTTACCTTTTTTGCGATGAATTTACTAACTATAATGATACAGAAATAGGCATAAAAGCAATTTTGCTACTGGAAAAACTCGGGTACGAAATTATCATTCCCGAGCATGAAGAAAGTGGAAGAACCTGGTTGTCAAAGGGACTTGTAAGGGATGCTCAGAAGATCATCAACAGGAATATTGAATTGCTGATTCCTCTTATCAGCGAAGATACTCCGTTAATAGGCATAGAACCTTCTGCCATCCTTACCTTCCGTGATGAGTATCCCGATCTGGCTTCAGAAAAAAATCTTGAAGCGGCTTTTTATATAAAAAAACATACTTATTTAATTGATGAATTTATTGCTAATGAAATTGAAGCCGGAAGAATAACGAAAGATAAATTTACAACCGCTCCAAAGACGATTGTATTACACGGCCATTGTCAGCAGAAGGCGCTCAGTGGCGTTGCCGCTTCTGTAAAAATGCTTTCTTTACCTGAAAATTTTAAAGTGCGAACCATACCTTCAGGTTGCTGTGGTATGGCGGGTTCATTTGGCTTTGAAAAGGAACACTATGATGTTTCAATGCAGATAGGCGAGCTCATATTATTCCCTACAGTTCGTAAGCAGGCCGAGTCTACGTTTATTGCTGCCCCAGGTACAAGCTGCAGACATCAGATAAAAGATGGTACGGGAGCAAAAGCATTACATACCATCGAAATTATGTACGAGGCACTTGTATAAATATTTTTTTTCAAAAGAAAATCACTATTTCATTCTGTACATTTTCCCGCTGAACATACAGGGAGATGATGAACATTGCATCTGTAAATTATTCATCACCTCTAAAATCAGTACAAATGAAAACATTATTAACCGCATGCATTTTGTGTGCAATGATATCGGCATGCAGTAAGCAAATTCAAAATACCATTCCGGAACGGCCTGATGAACGGCAACGTACCATTAAAGCAGTTACAAAGGAAGTAGCGGAAGTTTTACAGCAGGTATATTCAGATCACCTTGCGTACATGGAAGTGAATAAAGCGATTTATCAGGGAACTTATGAAGACGAACGTGTTCGCTTGATAGACCTGTTAAAAGTGGACACTGGTAAGTTCAGAAAGAAATTTTGTGAGATAATTGAAAAGGGCAACTACCCTCTTTTGTACTCTGAATTGTGTGATGTACTTAAATTAAAGAGACTGCCATCTGAATATGTGCAGTCAAACATGGTTTTAGCAGACGATAGTATTCCCTCTGTACTATCAACCATAAATCCTATCAGTATTTATTTCCCATATTCCGAAAATTTTGGCAACGCCCAGATAAACGATTCCCTGCCGCCTGATAGCAAACTGGCTATCGTGCTGAAGCCAACACTGGTGTATACAGACCGGGATGATGATATTGTGCCGGGCAAAAAGCCATATTACTGTTCGAGTGGGGTAAACAATCTATGCTACATGGACGTGATGGTGAACGATGCATATGCAGAGATTAATCCCACACATATTGTAACATTCGGCGCTGCAACGCGGGCTTCACCCGTTGAAATATTAAAGACCGATCTGGTTACACGTGCTTATCACGGAGCGTCGAGACTTACAAAACAAATGGATAAGCTTGTGAGCTTTATGGGAAACGGTGGCGGTTCTGAAATAAAAGTGTGCAGGGTAAACGGATATCTTAAAATGGCCGACGAACAGATAACCGATTTCGCAGGCGATGTAACTACGTTATATTATACACGTGCTGACATCAGAAAGAAACGATGGAAAAGAATTTTCAGTATATGGGATACTAACTGGAATTACCAGGACATCGAACAGGTGTATGCAGTATATGAAGATGATAATGTTGGTACTAAGACGCTTACAGGCTCTTTGACAACAACAGTTAATCTCCCGGGGAAGACAGGAAAAGCGGAAGGGGAATTAGGGTATAAAATCGGCTTAATGAGTCAGGACGAAATTCTCACTCAAAGAAAGATGGACAGAAAATCATTTTTAAGAGATGGCCTTAACAACCAGGGATATGGATTCATAGCTGATGCTAATGATTTTTTACCTGTTGGAAAAGACTGGCCCGTTATTGATGGCGGTTCAGTATGGAGCTATACGTTTCCTTACAGAATTTATTAATCACGATTACCGAGGTTAAAGTGTTTAACAATCCATGGCACCATTTTAGTCAATGCTGTAACATTAAAAGCAAGGTGGTTGAAAATAACCTGAATGATCAACCATCCTTATTGAATAGCCCTATGCCAACTATAAAAGACCCATTCATTAAGGGTCTTTTTTTTGCTCCTTGAGTTCCATAGAAAGAATCTATTCCCGGATATGGAAAGTATTTTTATAATAAGCGTGCCTAAAAACAATTGCAATAAAATTAGAATTAATATATAAGTATTTGTATTTCAGAACTAACGGAAGGTTTTTTAAGATTATCGTCAATTAAAAATTTCAGTTTAAATAATTTGGTTCACTACTTGTAAAATAAAGGCAAGACAACTGTACTTTATGAAGCTCCTTACCCTTATTACCGCTGCTCTCTTTTTCAGCTTATCATCATTTACACAGGAATTGGAAATTGTAGATTTCAGCACAGAGAAAGTTAATAACGGCGTTGCCATTACCTGGTCGCCTTCAGTTCAACCTGAAACGAATTATTTCGAGATACAAAAGAGCAATGATGCAATAAACTGGAAAGTAATTGCTATTATGTTTCCTTTTGAAGATGCAACTGTGTCACATATTTACAGGTATAATGATAAAAGTATTATTGGGGCAACCGCATATTACCGCATAAGGCAAATAGATATCAACAAAAATGAAAATTTTTCAAGAGTAGTCAAGCTTAATAACGCAGTTACCGATAAATAAATTTCCGTACTCTCTGCATACCCCCCGTTACATTGAAGGTCCCTGCAAAGGAGGGACCTTCTTCTTTTTTTATACTGATTTCAAAAATCTTTCAGGTGTGATTTTTTTGCGATATTTATAAACATATACGAAAAGGAGGGCATTCATGGATGACGAAAGCGAAGATGTTACCAGCAAACCCATGACGAAAGACAAATTGAATGATCGTTCATATCCTTTGATTGTAATTGGCGCTTCAGCAGGTGGTTTCGAAGTGATCAAGGAAATTGTAGCTAATCTGCCTAAGGATTTTCATGCGGCTATTTTTATTGTTTGGCACATTTCTCCATCAACTTCAGGAATTCTACCACAGGTATTAAACAGGTATAATACCGTTGTGGCCGGTCATGGATATGACGGCGAGGCCATTAAACCGCAAAGAATTTATGTTGCTCCACCAGACCGTCACATGTTACTGGATGATGGAATTATCAAAATTACCCGAGGCCCTAAAGAAAATAGATTTCGTCCAGCGATAGATCCTTTGTTCAGATCTGCTGCTTTTCATTACCGTACGAAAGTGACAGGTATAATTTTATCAGGAGCTCTAGATGATGGTACAGCTGGTTTGTGGACAATTAAACACTTTGGTGGAACGGCTATAGTTCAGGATCCGGCGGAAGCAGAAGTGAAAGGGATGCCCCAAAGTGCAATTCGACAGGTAAAGGTTGATTATTGTCTGACGGTAAAGGGCATAATAGATTACATGACAAACATGGTTGAAAAAAAAACTTTTGAAAAAGATCATGAGGTTATGTTACAGGATAAAAAAACAGAAGCCGAAATAAAAGTAGCCGGAGAGAGCAATGCGCTAGAAGCAAACATTATGAAATTTGGCTCTCTCACTCCATTTACATGCCCGGAGTGTCATGGTGTACTCACAGCACTGAATGAAGAGAAGATCCGCAGATACCGGTGCCATACGGGACATGCATTTTCAGCCGACAGTTTATTGGATGCCTTAACTGAAAACATCGAAGAAAGTTTATATAGTGCAATCAGGGGTGTAGATGAAAGTATAATGTTATTGAATCATATGGGAGATCATTTTGCAGAAATGAACGAAACAAAGATCGCTGCTTTGTATTTCATGAAAGCAAAGGAAGCGTCGGACAGGTCAAACATTATGAGGCAGGCCGTTTTAAAGCATGAGCATTTAAGCAAGCAAACAATAGAGGATGAGCTTAAACATTGAATATTGATTTCCCTGATACTTTTCAGCTAATTGAAGCTTAATTATTCCAAATGTCAGATCAATCTGTTTCAAATAGTTCAGAAAACGGAAGTCCACACCACGACAAGAAAAATTTTTTAGTCGTGGGAATTGGTGCTTCAGCGGGGGGCGTCAATGCCTTAAAAGAATTTTTTGAATATGTTCCGGTAGATTCAGGGATGGCATATGTTGTAATCCTTCATCTTTCTCCCAATTACGATAGTAAACTTGCCGAGGTACTTCAGATAGTAAGTAAGATACCTGTGCATAAAGTGAATGACATAACAAGAATACAGCCTGACAATGTTTATGTAATTCCGCCGGATAAAAGTCTGAAAATGGTGGATGGACATGTAACTGTAAATTCTATTATTACAGTTGAAGAACGACGAGCCCCTGTTGACATTTTCTTCAGGACGCTGGCAGAAACACATGGCGACCGTGCAGTGGCAGTAATACTTTCAGGAACCGGTGCCAATGGTTCTATGGGGTTGAAAAGAGTAAAAGAAAACGGTGGTGCTGCTTTTGTTCAGAATCCCAGACAGGCAGAATTTAATGAAATGCCACGCAATGCAATAGCTACTGATCTTATAGATGCTGTTTTGCCTACAGCAGATATACCGGGGAAACTGATGGCCTATAAGCAAAATCTGAATTCAGTAAAAATAATCCCGGAGATTATTAATACAGAAGAAGAACAGGAAAAAGCTTTGCGCGCAATTTTTACGCAATTGCGAAGTAAAACCGGCCATGATTTCAGTAATTATAAGCGTGCAACTTTATTAAGGCGCATTGAGCGGAGAATTAATGTACATAATCTTCCTGATCTTCTTTCTTATGCTGCATTTATAATGAAGGTGCCGGAAGAATCTCAGGCATTATTGAAAGATCTTCTTATCTCGGTCACCAACTTTTTCCGTGATAAAGAGGCCTTCGACTACATTGAATCGCAGCTTGTGCCCATGCTGCTGGCGGGCACAGCATATGATGAAAAAATACGGATTTGGGTGGCAGGATGTGCAACAGGAGAAGAAGCATATTCACTCGCGATGATTTTTAAAGACCAGCTTGGGAATTCACATGATAAACCGGAAGTGCAGATTTTCGCTACCGACATTGATGAAGATGCCCTTGGCATCGCACGCGAAGGTATTTATTCAATCAATGATGCGGCGGATGTTTCTCCTGAACGGTTAAGAAAGTTTTTTTCAAAAGTTGGGAATGATTATAAAATAAGAAGAGAGATCCGTGAAATGGTGCTTTTTGCAAACCATAATATCATTAAAGATCCGCCATTTTCAAAACTCCAAATGGTTACGTGTCGTAACATGATGATTTATTTAAACCAAACGGCGCATAAGAGAGCAATAGAAACAATTCATTTCGGATTGAACCCCGGAGGATATTTATTTGTTGGTTCTTCAGAATCGGTTAATCATAATGGAGAACTTTTTGTTCACTTAAGTAAGGAACATTATATCTATCAAAGCCGGCCGGTAACCACAAGAACCGTACCCGTGCCCGATCTCATGCCAGCATTCCGTTTTAATACTCCACCGGTCGAGGAAGCAGTCATACAGGAACGTAAGGCACTTGAAAGGATTACCTATAATGATCTTCATCAGCAACTGCTCGAACGGTATGCGCCCCCCTCAGTTGTAATTAACAACGATTTTGATCTTGTACATCTGTCAGATAAAGCAGGTCGTTATCTTCAATATTCAGGAGGCGAGCCTTCCAATAACCTGTTGAAGTTAATCAGGCCGGAATTGCGGCTTGAATTAAGAAGTGGGTTATACCAGGCGCTACAACGAAAGGTGAACCTGGAGTTGAAAGATTTAAATTGTTCAGTCGATGGCACCAATGTTCTGCTGCATATTTATATCCGCCCGGTGTTTGGTATAAACGCAACATCAAGCGGATATATACTGGTGATATTTGACGAATATGCTAATGGGCACGAGGATACGAAAATAGAGAAACTGGAATCACCTTATCCTGTCGCGCACCAGCTGGAAGAAGAATTGTTACGTTCTAAAGCGCAGCTGCGGGGGTCAATAGAACAGTATGAAGTACAAGCGGAAGAATTGCGCGCGTCTAATGAAGAACTGCAGGCAATGAATGAGGAGCTAAGATCTTCTGCTGAAGAACTGGAAACAAGTAAGGAAGAATTACAATCAATCAATGAAGAACTTACCACTGTTAACCAGGAACTGAAAATAAAAATTGAAGAGCTTTCACAATCGAATAACAACTTTCAGAATCTTATCAATTCAACAGACATTGGAACTATATTTCTTGACAGAAGCATGAGAGTAAATCTTTTTGCTCCTGCTGTCCGGAAAATCTATAATCTGATATCCAATGATATTGGCAGGCCGTTATCCGATATTTCAAATCATCTGCTGGACACGGATATACTATCGGATGCAGAAAAAGTTATTGAGAGATTGCAGAGTATTGAACGGGAGGTGCGATCAACCGATCACCGTGTATACATGATGCGCATATTTCCTTACAGAACCGCCGATGACCGGATAAATGGTGTAGTGCTCACCTTCATTGATATTACCCAAAGAAAAAAGGCAGAACTCGAATTGCTGCAAAGCGAATCGAATCTTCGGATGGTAATGGACAGCGTGTTCGATTATGCGATCATCACTTTTACTACAGAAATGGTTATAAATGGATGGAACACTGGTGCTCAGAATGTATTTGGTTACACCAGCCAGGAAATCATAGGCAAATCAATGCACACGCTATTCACGCCCGAAGACAACAACCAGCATGCTCTGGAAGGCGAGATCGTTCGTGTTCTTGAAACAGGCAGATCGGAAGACGAACGCTGGCATCTAAGGAAAGATGGGTCTAGATTTTATGCATCGGGTATAGTGAACAGACTTAAAGAGGGACAAAATGGATTTGTGAAGATCGCTAGAGATATGACTGCACATAAATTGATAGAACAACAAAAAGATGAATTCATTGGTATTGCAAGTCATGAATTAAAGACCCCTGTTACAAGTATAAAAGCATATACTGAGATCCTGCATGAAATCATGTCGGAGAATCAGGATGGTCAGTCTCTCGAATTAATGACCAAACTGAATTCACAGGTTGACCGGCTAACCACACTTATTAATGATCTGCTCGACACTACGCAGATTTCCGAAGGGCACCTGGTATTAAAGATGGAAGAATTCGATATCAATCAACTCATCGAAGAATGTAAGGATGATTTTGCACAGATAATCAGTAACAATAAAATCATTGCCAACCTGCAGGAAGTACCAAAGATTTATGCAGACCGTGAGAGGATATTGCAGGTGATCACTAATCTTATATCAAATGGAATAAAGTATTCACCAGAAGGTGGAAACATTATTATATCTACAGCGGCCAGAAATAACAATCTGCAGATTAGTGTTGAAGACTTTGGAATAGGCATACCGGATGAATCAACGAAACATGTTTTTGAACGGTTTTACAGAACCAATAATCCTCTTATCAGCACTTTCCCCGGCCTTGGACTGGGATTATACATTACCGGAGAAATTGTAAAACGTCATGAAGGCAAGGTAACAGTAGAAAGTAAGGAAGGTCAGGGATCCAAATTTATTGTTACACTTCCTCTCAGGACAAATCAAAAGGATTAATGAAAAAGAAAATAGTTGTTGTAGAAGATGATGAAAGCATCAGCGACATCCTGAAAATCATGCTTGAAAGAGCCGGATATGATATTACGAATTTTTACGATGGAACAAAGCTGATGAATGGAGTAATAGAAAAAGCGGATCTGTATCTTATCGACCGCCAGTTGTCGGGAGTGGATGGCATTGAATTGTGCAAACATCTTAAGAGCCATACTTTAACTGCAGAAATACCTGTAATAATATTATCTGCCACACCAGGCTTGGAAAATATGGTTAAAAATGCCGGCGCCATGGCATTCATAGAGAAACCATTTTCTAAAAACCATCTTCTTCAAACGATCGAAAAAGCACTTGGTTAATACATTTCGAGTTGATCAATTAACTGGTCTAGTTTAATCCGCATATGAATCCAGGTAGTATCACCTGTTTTTTCATCTTCTTGTTTTACAGGAGTACATTCACATTTTGCTGACTCAATATGCAGCTCAGGTTCCAGAAGAGGAAAAATATGAATTTCAGCCATCTGATAAGTTACATCTTTAATGCTTTGTATAAATGGAAACCCTAAGAACTCAACTATCCGTCTATTCACCATAGCATAAGTAGAATATCTAGCATATCTAAAATGCCATGAAGTACTTCCTTGTTTTGTTTTGTGAATATTATCTATTTCATTTATCGGGATTATTTTTTCGCTGCTAACACGGAGGGAGTTGGCTGAACTGAGTTATTCTTAATAGGTTTAATTGTTCTCAGGTAGGCAAATATTGCTTTCAGTTCTTCATCGGTCATATGTTTGACTGGCATCATAGACATGGGGGGCATCAGTGGCCTCGATCCGACAAGTCCTTTACTGATACTATTCTTGATAGCATAAAGAAACTGATCTTCCGTCCAATTGCCTGTACCTGTTTCATCAGGTGTAAGGTTAGCCGAATAGGAAATTCCCCAGGGACCAATCCATGCAGTAAAATCTGAAGTGACTACTAATCCTTTACTTTCCATTTGCTTCCTGTCAACATCCGGTGCAGGCAATTTTTCTGGATGTCCAGATAAAGCTAAAGTGCTGTCATCAACTGGACCCATGGGCGTCATTTTTTTTGGAGTATGACAGTCATTGCAGCCGCCTATTGTTACGAGGTGTTGACCCCATTCGATTTGGGTTTCATATCCTCCGAAATTAGGCTTTTGTACTTCGGCTGTTGATGAGGGCGTAGATTTGGCTGGGTTGTTCTCAGAACATCCGGTAAGACAGGTTGCCGCGAAAACGAGGCCCGTAAGAATGCTCGAATGAAATTTACTCATAATCGTTGAGTTTTATTGTTATAAAATATATATACATTCCTGCACATGGAATAATGCTACGCCAGTATAGATTCACAGTGCTAAACAAAATGAATTAACATTCATCTTGCAGGCTACGGTAAGGGAGCTGCCAGAAGTTACTGATTATTCTGAAGGAGTCAATATTAGCTACAGAAAATTATTTCACAAGTTACTGATCTGAATTTATAGCGCATACTGCTTAAGTATCCTTCCGTACTCTTTGACAAACCCAATATCTTTATACGAATTTTTATAATCTTCATCAACGTAGACAGCAAAAGTTGTTATATGCTGAATACCTTTCTTAGTGTAATCTTCCACGTCACTTGAACATATTTTCGGATACCATTCAAGCTTTTTAGCTGGTTTTTCCCAGCCGCTTTGTAAGGATACGTCGATCCAATATTCTAAAACCTGCGCTGTTGAAACCGGAAAAACCCTCAAGTTTTCATCCAGCTTATCCATTATTTCACCATGGCGAAGTACAGTCAGGTCTTTCCAATAATTATGCTCTATTATCGCCTTTTTGTCCCTTAAAGGTTTAGCCCACGATCTATTTATAGGGGCAAATTCTAAAAAAATTCCATCTTCAGGTTGAATCTTTACTGGAGCAGATAAAGTGTTTAAATATGCTAAATGAGCCAGTGAACTTCCCTCCCATTTTTGTCTCAAAGCTTTAACGATTCGATTCTCAACGAGCAATGCCTGCTCGGAATCGGTGAGTTCTTTGCAATGATTGCAATAACACATTGGCTTGCCATCCTCAATCCAATAAAAATATCGTCCCGTTGTTGAATGCAAAGTCTCGGCATAACGGACCGCATTTTCCGAAATAACTTCTAGTGCGTTTTTTGAATTGGGACAACAATTAAAATCTGAAACTCTTATACCATCCTTATTCATTCTGAACATTTCAGGATTTTTATCAAATAAATTTCGAGGTAGAAGATCATTCATTGCATGTAGTTCATACTCTACTTGTATGTGATATTTTTTACAATCGCTCAGAAATTGTTGCCCTTTATCTGATCTAATAAATTTTGAAGCTTCGGATGGTATTACCGATATACCAATTGTAGTAAGATTTGCATCATTAGCCAATAAAGGCCAATTTAGCGATAAGATATCATCCACTATTAAAACAACTCCCCTTGTTTTCAAAACTCTGTCTATATGCGCTGGTTGTTGCAAAGATGTAAAAAGAGAAGGAGCTATAAGAGCTGTCATGACCGGACCAATTCCATTTTTTAAGAAACGTCTACGAGAATAAGATCTGGATAAGTGATTCATGATAATAAATTTAGCCCATTGTAACATGTTGCATAGCTAATGCCAAATTCCCTGTGGATGTCCTTTACTGCCCTTCCGTTTTCCCGTTACTTAAGTAACGAGACAATCGGTGTCTCTGTAAATTTTAAGCGGTTCATACTATTGAAAATTAAAGTTAACAATTCAATCAATAGATAACTCTAATTCCTGTGGCCGAACTTCGGGAGAGCCTACAAACTTAGCTTCTCAGATAATAAAAATGGTTAACCTTTTTTAGGACTAGTCAGTCAATGAAGCCATGTGAGTGTAAGGGGTTTCCTATTTAACCACTATTGCAAAAGAAAAAAATCGTTTAGAGCTTTGACTTTACAATTGTATTTCTTAGTTTAGAAGTAACCGTATCCACAAAAAGAAGAACCTGAATGTTATATGCTTGCAGTGTATATTCTCAGGTCTCACCTTCAAGACCTGAAAAAAGCGTATTCAAAAGCGATTTCAGATCCATCTCAGTTTGATGAGGCAAAGAAGATCCTGGTTGAAATAAGACATGTAGAAAAAGTTATCGCCCGTCGAATAGCCATGTATCAAAACCCAAATTAGAACGGCTGCGGGTGCTGCAGAAAACTTAATGAGTCTGATCGCTATTAATTAGTTGTCCAATTTCAGAAGAACTTTGTTTAGGACTATTATACCTTACTCTTCAGAAAAGATTTTGAAGGTCTCTAGACCTTCAATCCTTAAAAAGCGTAAAAGCTGCATCCATTAGTGGGTAGAATTTCCGCACCCGGGATGCTTATACGTCTGCTTGAATATTTTGTGTTGGAAATGAACTAATGACGGTTCACCACATATTGGAAGAACGCTTCTTAAGATAACCGCGATTTCTGACAATTGCAAGGCCTCCTAATTCTTCCTGGCAACCGGTAGCTCATGACAGAGATCCACAAACTCCTCAACAAGTTTTTCCACAGCATCAAACGAAAAAGGCTTAGTGTAAAAACCCGCAGCACCCAGGCTCTTTGCCTTTTCAAGGTCTGCAACACTATTGGAAGTGGAGTACATGATTACACAAATAGTATTGAATTGATCATCACTTTTAAGTATCTCTAAAGCGGTCAAACCATCCATTTGCGGCAAATTTATATCCAATAAGATAAAACATGGTAGTACCTGGTGACTTTCAAGATTCATAAGGTACTCAATGATCTCGGAACCATTGCCACGAACAACGACTTCTAAATTTGCATCGATCTTTTGCACAAATTCGAGCATAATGTGTGCATCATCCAAGTCATCTTCTGCATATAAAAAATACTTCTGAACTTTCTTTTCGAACATACACTTCTTTATCCAAAACTAGGGGAAGCAAAAAGCTCAAATCAAGTGATCAAAGGTTATTTGTATCAAATAAGTACTGTACGACTTTCGGGTACGTGTAACCACTTATTGAAGGTCTCGGAATCAACAACTCTTATTGAACTACTATAAATTATTTATCATTAGTTCAAACAATTGATAGCTGATTTGATCCTGAGAAACCTGTCAGCCCGGTAATAGAATAGTGAAAGTAGAACCTACGCCTATTTTCGATTGCGCTTTTATGGTGCCGCCATGTCTTTCGATAATTTGCTTACATAAAGTAAGTCCTAAACCTGTTCCCTCATATCTATCTTTAGAATTTAGACGAGTAAATGAAATGAATATTTCTTCAGCATCAGATTGATTGAATCCTATACCATTATCGGTTATCTCAATTTGATACCATTGATGTTGTTCTTGGCATCTTATTGAAATAATTGGTGGTTCGTCCTTCTTCGCAAACTTTATAGCATTGATTATAAGATTATAGAACACTTGATGCAGTAACAACGCATAGCCTTGAACTTGCGGCAAGCTATCTAAATGAATAATAGCACATTTTTCCTGTATTAACAATTCTAAATCTTCTAATACTTTATTTACTATTTCATTTAGGTTTACCAATTCACAAGTATGATTACCGTTTGAAGAATGAACAGAGTACGATAGGACACCTTCAATCATTTTCATCATTCTGTGTGTTGCAACGTCTATTCTTTCCAAATGCTTTAAGCTGCCAGGGGATAATACATTTTCCTGGTCATTGCGAAGCATTGTTGAGTATATCTTCATCTTGCGTACAGGTTCTTTTAAGTCATGTGATGCTACATGTGCAAATTGAGATAATGCAAGATTAGATTCGGCTAGTTCTCTAGTTCTAACTTGTACGATTTCCTCTATTTTTTTATGAGCGATAATTTGTTCTGTTACGTCTTGTATAAGGCACATTATGCCAACTATGTTATCTGATTCATCTCTGTGAGGTTGCCATATGATATTCAAGTACCCGCTTTTTTGCTCACCATTCTCCATGTAAAAATATTCCTCACCATAGAAATATTTTGGTTTCCCCGTTAGCCTTACTTCATGCAATAATTCACTAAACTTTACATCATTCTCTTGGGCTACAACATCGAATAATGGTTTATGTAATAAGTCTTCGACCTTACAATTGACCAATTTAGCGTATGCTTCATTTACAATTTCAATCTCCAATTTCTCCCCAACAATTACAACTATACCAACGGTTGCTTCGGAAATTAAGTTCTGAAATTTTTTTTCGCTTTGTGCCAATGCCCTCACTTCACTTGTAACATCTTTGGCAGACTGGAACAGTCCGAATATATTGCCATCTTTATCGCGTATAGGCTTATATTCAATATCAAAATAATATGTTTCAGGCTTACCATTTCGTGTGTAAGTTGCAGCGACTTGTTTGCCCTCAAAGGGTATGCCTTTGGTTATTACATCGTCTAAAATTTGCGCGAAATGAGTTTCTTTTAAATCTGTAACAACCTCCCATAACGTTTTGCCTATTACATCTCGTTTGCCCCAAATGTCTAACATTTTTTCGTTGGCATACTTAATTCTTAATTCCCGTCCGTAAAAAATGCTTGAAGCTATTGGCGTTTCAACAGTTAACACTCGAAGAATTTCATCGGAAGATGGGTTCATGCCATCAATATAATGATTTATTTTATTGTGTTAGCTGGTGAACTGGCAAAAATAAGTGCGGGTCAGAAGAGCATCTCGTTCATATATTGATGCTAACTCCAGCTCCGCAAAGGATTTTTTTTAAATCCCATAAACATCAAAAAACATGGGAAAGTATTATTATAGAGTATTGTGTTAAGGGAAGGTAAGAAGATGGAAGGCAGCCCGCTAATTAGGCAACTTGAACCAATAAAAACCCCATAGCCTGATTTTTAGCAATGGGGTATTTCCTGTGGTGTGGGGCGGGATCGAACCGCCGACACAAGGATTTTCAGTCCTTTGCTCTACCGACTGAGCTACCGCACCAGCTCGCCATTTTGCGAACCGCAAAAATAAGGGTTATCGGCTCAATTTACCAGCTAATAATTCAATATTTTATTAGTTGCCATACACGGTTAAAAACTTAATCCTCATTATTTTGAGCTGCTCCCATGTAAAATTACCCTCGGCAAGCTCATCCTGTGCAACCTGCAATGAAGAAGTTTCACATCCTTTGAAATATTCAATTATATCTTCCTGCTCATATTCGTCGAGCATCTCATCAATTGCGTAATCGAGATTTAACCGGGTGCCGCTCGCGGCAATCGTTTCCATATCTTCCAGTAAGCTATCGAGCCGTAAATCTTTATTGCGTGCAATGGTTTCCAGTGGAATCTTTTTATCCACCTGCTGAATTATATAAACCTTGTTCACACTTTTATTCGCCACCGTTTTCATCACAAAATCATCAGGACGCTCTATATTATTTTCTTCTACATAAGCACTGATCATATCTACAAATGGCTTACCGTACCTCGCGGCTTTACCCTTGCTTACACCCTGACATTTTTCAAGCTCAGGGATCGTAGTTGGATACATAGTGGCCATATCCTGCAGCGAAGATTCGAGAAATATAACAAAAGGAGGCAACGAACGCTTCTTTGATTCTTTCTGGCGCAGGTCTTTCAGCATATTGAAGAGCTTATCATCAGCAGAACCACCTGCACCATGTTCGCCGGTTTCTTCATCGTCGTCTGCATTTGCTTCTTCGAATAAATTATTCAATACAATGCCAAATGCCTTAGGCTTCTTCACAAATTCATTTCCTTTCCTGCAAATCTTGAGAATGCCGTAGTCTTCAATAT
>DATLDR010000021.1:0-5892 GCA_035525775.1 Flavitalea sp. | reverse complement strand
AACAACAAACAAGAGTGAAATAAAAAAATTAATTTATGCATATTCAAACTGAATTGATTAACAACATAACGATAGGTGTGTGAGTTTTATGAAGTTTTTAGAAGAAGATATCGTAAAGGTTGGAGTGGAAGTAACGAGTGCTGAGGGAGCAATTGAAGCAGCCGGTAAACTACTCTTGCAAAAGGGGCTTATTGAAGAATCTTATATTGAAGCAATGAAAAATGCATATAAGGAAAATGGTCCTTATTTCGTACTAGCACCATACATTGCAATTCCACATGCACGGCCTGAAGATGGAGTGAACGAGGCCTCTGTATCATTTGTACAGTTAAAGGAGCCGATTGCGTTTGGTCATAGTTCTAATGATCCTGTACAACTAGTTTTTAGTTTAGGGGCTTCATCAAGTGATGAACATTTAACATTGTTGAAAAAATTAACGCTTCTATTAAATGACACCAATAATATTAATAGGTTAATGAAAGCTACAAGTTATGAAGATATAAAATATATTTTAGAATTGGAGAGATAAATGATGATTAAAATTTTGACAGTTTGCGGGTTAGGACAGGGTACAAGTTTAATCCTGAGAATGAATGTCGAGCAAGTACTTGGAGAAAAAGGCATTCAAGCAGATGTAGAACATACTGATGTTTCAACAGCTTCAAGTATGGAAGCAGACTATATTATTACAAGTAATGAACTTGCAGAAAGTTTAGTAGGTCATACAGCGAAAGTATTTTTAGTAAATAATTATTTTGACATGGATGAAATTAACAAGGCAATTGATGAGAACATTGAAAGCTAGTAAATAAAAAATAATAGGAATAGGAGTAGTGCAGAATGGATGTTATTTTTTGGATTGCTACGAATATTTTTGGACAAGCAGCGATCTTACTAGGGTTTATTGTACTTTTAGGATTGCTATTACAGAAGAAATCTGCCAGTCAAACGATTAGTGGAACATTTAAGGCTATTATTGGATTTTTAATTATCAGTGCAGGTTCAGGTGTTATCGTTAATGCACTAACTGTATTTGAACCGTTATGGAAAGAGGTATTTAATCTATCAGCTGAACCTCTTGGTGATTTCATGGGTCAAGAAGGGTTTAACGCAAAATATGGAAGCGCCGTCACCTTAGCTATGACACTTGGATTTGTTATTAACGTTTTATTAGCTAGATTTACAAGATTTAAGTTTATTTATCTGACTGGTCATATGATGTTCTGGACAACAACAATTTTTGCTGGGATTGCAATTCAAGCAGTTGGAGATATCTCTTTTGGAAAGCTTGTAATATTCCTAGCTGTAATCATGGGAATATATTGGACATTACAACCTGCATTAACGCAGCCTTTCATGCGTAAAATAATGGGTCATGACAATATCGCCCTTGGACATACTTCAGCATCAGTGGCATTACTAAGTGCTTTAGCTGGTAAATTGCTTGGTAATAAAGAAAATGATTCTGAAAAAATCAGGCTGCCAAAAGGATTGGAATTTTTAAGGGATTCAAATGTTATTACTGCGCTTACAATGGGATTATTATTCTTAGTTGGTGCAATCATTATTTCCTTTAAAGATACACCTGGTGCTCAGGCGTTAGTTGAAGCTGCTGGAGACCAAAACTTTATTGTATATGCGATTATTCAATCATTTACCTTTACTGCTGGGATTGCAGTTGTATTACTTGGTGTACGTATGTTTATTGGTGAAATGGTTCCTGCATTTAAAGGGATTGCAACAAAAATCGTACCTGGAGCAAAGCCAGCTTTAGATAGCCCAGTAGTGTTTCCGTTTGCTCCTAATGCTGTAATTTTAGGATTTCTAGGATCTTTTGCAGGGGCACTTATTTGGTTGGTAGTTTTGGGAAATACGGTTGGGTATGTATTCGTTCCGACAATGATCGTATTGTTCTTTCACTCTGCAACTGCAGGGGTTTTCGGAAATGTAACTGGTGGTGTAAGAGGTGCATTAATGGGTGGTTTTATTACTGCAACTGTTGTAGCCTGGGGACAATTTATTACAGTTAAGATGCTTCTTTCAGATACAATTCCGGATACTGCAATGTGGGCAGCGGATTCAGATATGTTTATATTAGGACCAATCGTTCGCTTTTTAGCACAACTATTTTTCTAATTGATTTTTCAAGCCTTGGGGGGAAGCCATTCTCCCCTTTTCACAATGATAAAAGTAATTCGACAAGATCCTACAAGGAGTGATTATGATGAGCTTTATTCGAACATTTCATGGTGATATACACCCTTCAAAATTAGGTACCACCTATTCACATGAACATATTGTGTGTAGACCACCCTACTGGGTTGAGCATAATGTTGATGATTTATTACTTGATGACAAAGAGAAATCGAAGCTTGATGTTTTAGATTTTAAAAACCTTGGTGGACAAGCAATTGTAGATGCAACAGCCATTGATTATGGCCGAGATGTGTTAGCAGTAAAGGAAATTTCAGAGGAAACTGGTGTCACCATGATAGGAACAGCAGGATTTAACAAGAGCTTTCTCTGGAAGGCAACAATTCCTGAACATTTAAAAAAGTTAACAGGAGATTATAAAACGTTTTATGAATGGATTGACGCAAAATCAATAAATGAGCTTGCAGACTTTGTCATTAAAGAAATTGAAGAGGGACTAGAAGGTACCAATATACGTGGTGGTCAAGTAAAATTTGGTACTGGTTATAATCGAATTACCCCGTTAGAAGAGAAAACTTTACGTGCAGTGGCAAGGGCACATCACGAAACGAAGGCACCACTACATTCCCATACAGAGGCTGGAACAATGGGCTTTGAACAAATTGAGCTTTTGAAAAGTGAAGGCGTTGACCTAGAATACATTAGTTTCGGTCATATGGATCGTAACCCCGACCCTTTTTATCATGAAAAGATAGCTCAAACTGGCGCATTGCTTTGCTTTGATGGTATTTCAAAAATAAAATATGCACCAGAAAGCACAAGAATTGATTGTATTTTAGAGCTTGTAAAAAAAGGACATGAAGACCAAATACTAGTAAGTGGAGATACTGCTAGAAAAACATATTATAAGCATTATGATCATGGACTAGGCTTGGAAAATATTCTTGGTAAATGGGTACCACGATTTATTGAAGAAGCAAATCAAAAAGATTTTGATGGAAAAAAATTGATTGATAAGTTTTTCGTCCAAAATCCTGCTCGATGCTTTACATTTAAAAAGTAACTTTTCATAAATAAACTGGGTGGTGAAATAAATTGCAATTTCAATATCAAAATTCTTTCGAAGTAAAAGATAGTATTCATAAATCTAAAATTGCTATTCTACCGATTGGTGCAGTTGAGGCACATGGTCCGCATTTACCCCTTGGCACAGATAATTTACTTGCAGAACGATTATCAGAAAAACTAGCTGAACGAGTTAATGCTTTTGTTTTACCGACATTGCCATATGGACAAGTATGGAGTTTACGTAATTTTCCAGGAAGTATCAATATAAGTAATGACTCTCTCATGAACTTCCTCGTTGATATTGGTGAAAGCCTCTATAAACAGGGATTTACTACATTTGCTATGGTTAATGGACATTTGGGAAATGGACCAGCACTTAAAGATGCAGCACGTGTATTGTTTGAGAATTGTCCAGAAATGCGGGTTTTTTACTTTTTTTATCCTGGTATGAATAAAGCGGCAGCTGAGGTACGAGAAACTAAGTCCTCTCATAACACGTACTTTCATGCATGTGAGATTGAAACATCCTATATGCTTTACTTAGCGCCAGAACATGTCGATATGGATAAAGCAATTACTGATATACCTGATATTCCAATACATGCCGATGTAACTCCGACACCATGGGAAGAGTTTACCCAAACAGCTGTACTCGGTGATGCGAAGCTTGCTACAGAAGAAAAAGGAAAATATATCATTGATATCGCAATTGAAAATATGGCCAAATTGATTAATTCAAAATATTAATTGAAAGTGTGAAGCAGTCTATGAAAGAAAAACTCTATGATAAATTTTTATTTAACTTTATAGCTCGTGACGCCGCTAATGCCGCCGCTGTTATGGAAGCTGGCTCTGGATATGTTATTCCTGGGATTGTATCAGATAACTATGACTCAATCGATGCAGCAACTAAGAAAGTAATAGAACTAAAAACGATCACGGATATGGTAAGCATTGGACTTGGTGGTGGTGGAAATACAGCTAATTGGCGGAAAGTATTGGACATCGCTGTAGCATCTGATCCAGGTCATATCAATCAGCCTTTCGAAACAGCAGCCTATACAAAAGGGTTTTTAGATGGAAAAGGTACACGAAAACAATTGGCCAATGCACTTATTCAGCCAACTGGAGAGATTGGGAAAATTCGATTAGCAAATTCAGGTAGTATTATAAAGGTAGAACAATTCATCGATATTGCCGCTAGTCTGGGTATTGAAAGTATTAAAATGATGCCTATAAAGGGAAATCAGCATTTAGATGAACTAATTTACTTAACAAAAGTTGCTGCTGCAAAAGGAATTCGTGGTGTAGAGCCTGCGGGTGGAATTGATGCTAGCAATATTAAAGACATTGTTATGGGTGTAATGGCCATTGATATCGAATTCTTTATGCCGCATATCTTCGGTTCAACCATTGACAAAATAACAGGGGAAACAATCCCATCGAAGGTTAATGAAATTATGGAAATAATGGAGGGTTTATAGTGATTAATAACTACTTTGATAAAATAAAAGATTTATTAGCTAAGGTTCAAAAAGAAGAGCATAATGTTATGATTCAGGCGGGCCATAAAGTCGCCGAGACGATACAAAATGGCGGTGTAATCCACTTATTTGGATGTGGTCATTCTCATATATTAACAGAAGAAGTTTACTATCGAGCAGGAGGCTTAGTACCAATACATCCTATTTTACATGAGCCATTAATGCTTCACGAAGGCGCTGTCCGTTCGTCCACTTACGAACGAAAAAATGATTATGCAAAGACATTTATGCAAGCACAGGACATCCGTGATGGAGATGTTATATTTGTCATTTCAACATCTGGCAGAAACCCTGTACCTGTAGATGTAGCCCATCTCGCCAAAGAAAAAGGCGCATTTGTAATTGGAATCACATCGATTGAATATTCATCCAGTCAGCCTTCACGCCATATCAGTGGCGAGCTTTTGCTTGATGCTGTTGATCTTGTTATTAATAACCATGCACCAGCGGGTGATGCGCTTTTGTCTCATATTGACGTGGATGTAAGATTTTCACCAAGTTCAACGGTAATAGGATCAACTATTTTAAACGCAGTTTTTGCCCAGTCTATTAAACTAATGGCCGAAAATAACTTTGAACCACCGGTGTTCTTGAGTGGGAATATTGAAGGTGCAGATGATCATAATGAAAAACTAATTGATAAATATAAAGAGCGAATTAAGCTATAAAAAAAATAGAGCAATACAATTGGATCAATAAAAAATTGTATTGTTCTTTTTTTACTGATTAAGAATCTCATTAATTTTTTTTATTCTTATCTATTGGATAGTCAAAACTCTCATTAACTCTTGCTCCTAATCCAAAGTGAACCTCTTCAGGCTGTACATCATTGTAAAACTCTTCAAAACCATCTACACGTAAACCATGTCCTGTTATAATTGTTAAGTGTGTATTTTTAGCAATTTGAATAATCTCATTATGTGGTAAGACAGCTTCTTGCGCTCTAAAATTTCCACTTACAGTTAGAAAATACGTTTAACTTGTGTATATTTGGATAAATTTTTTCCAAATACACCATCTGATCTCGTGCAAAATTGAAAACGAGATGAAAGGTTACATCTAAATCTTCAGTAACACTAAGTATTTGATGTAAAGCTTTCAAAGGATAACCCAAATACCGAAAAAA
>DATLDR010000078.1:0-8135 GCA_035525775.1 Flavitalea sp. | reverse complement strand
GGATACCGTGCCATGGATGTTGCTCACCAGATACTGCAGAAAATAAAGACAAACAATATCAGTGCCTTTAGAGAATAAAAGGAACATGACCTTGCAAACCATTATAAAACGATTGCTGGATATTATCATCTCAACAGGTGGGTTGATTTTATTGCTGCCCCTGATTATATATGTAGCGGTAAAGGTTAAAATTTCATCCAAAGGCCCGATACTTTACCTGCAGGAAAGAGTAGGATACAAGGGCAAGATCTTTACAATAAAAAAGTTCCGCTCAATGTATGTGGATGCGGAAACAAATGGTCCGCGACTATCCGTAAGCAATGATGAAAGGGTTACCCCGTGGGGACGTGTGATGCGCAGATGGAAACTTGATGAGCTGCCCCAGCTATGGAACGTACTCGTAGGCGAGATGAGCATTGTTGGACCAAGGCCAGAAAGAGAATATTTTATCAGGCAGCTGAAAATGAAACACCAGCCATATGAACAGCTTCTCGAAGTTAAGCCTGGTATTACATCGTTAGGAATGATCAATTTCGGCTATGCGGATAGTGTATCAGAGATGGTTGAGCGAATGAAGTACGACCAGTTGTATATCCAAAAAAAATCGCTGACACTAGATATGAAGATCATAATGCGCACGCTCAGGATCATCTTTACTGCAAAAGGCAGATAATAAATAATATCTCTTGAAAGAAACAAAACTTCTGATTTTTTTCTTTTCTTTTTTCCTTTGTGTGAATGCACAAAAAACAAATTTAAAATACAACATCTCTGTTTCACTGAACGACAAAGAGCATGCTTTAGACGGCTTTCTTCAACTTGATTACTACAATACTTCACATGACACTTTACGCTATTTGTGGTTCAATATTTATCCTAATGCTTTCAAAAGCGACCGTACAGCTTTCAGCGAATATTTGCTGGAAAAGGGGCGAACTGACTTTTATTTTGCTGGTAAAGATAGAAGGGGCTACATCAACCGGCTAGAATTCAGATCAGGTGTAAATATTCTTAGAACAGAGGATCATCCGTTGTTCCTCGATATAATAAAAGTATTACTGGAAAGACCGCTTTCTCCGGGTGGAAGTGTTATGATCACTACACCTTTCCATGTTAAGCTGCCTTATGATTTTGATGGGATAGGGTACATCTTCCCGGAGTATCATCTCAAATATTGGTATCCTGCGGTAGCAGAATATATTAAGCCGCTAACAACTGCTGATTCCTCGTCAAATGTTTTGGGAGATTATACTATTCAATTTGTAGTAAAACAAAGGTATTCTATTAGCTCTCCCTTTTTAAAATATAATCCTGAAGATGCCGGTTCTGCGGATTCGTTAAAAACAGTATTATTTGTGGCAACATCTGCTAAGGATGTTCCTGTAACAATCATAATTCCTCAATCCAAAAGCTTAACCAGGTCCGCTTCAAAGGATCATGATATTTTTTCATTTTTGAAGAAGTCGGATATTAAATCTAATTCATCCCGGCTTTTTGATTCTATTAGTAAAAAAATCATTTCACATCCTATTGTTCCGGTGATAGGCTTCAACAAATACGATGGCTTTCAGTTTGGAATTCTTTCACAGAATTTCTTAAAAGAACAAAATTACTCTTATTATCTGGCACCTGTTTACGCGTTCAAAAGTAAAAACATCGCAGGCATAGGTGAACTGAGTTATGCAGGCTCAAAATTTCAAGCGGGTCTGTCTGCTTCTGCCTTTTCATATGACGACGGAGTAGATACTAACCACAATAAAGTTTTTGCGAGATTATTTAAAGTTGTTCCTTATATAAAATTCGCACTGCCCAAACGCTCATCCAAAGTGCAGAGGTCATTTACTTTGAAAAACTACCTCATCAATGTAAAAGATCTTGCTTTCGTGAAGTATGGTGTAGATTCATTTTTCTACCCTTCCAAAGGTAAATCTGAAACGCGTTATGTAAATGAATTTTCCTTCGATTATTCGTCAGATAGAATTTTGTATCCTTATCATGCGCAGCTCCAGGCACAGCAGGGAAAGAACTGGTACCGGTTGAATGCTACAGGTAATTATTTTTTCAACTATGCTAAAGGCGGAGGAATGAACGTGCGATTGTTCGCTGCTAAGTTCGGATACATTGGAAATATAACCTCTTTTGAAAAGTTTGCTACTACACATTATCAGCCGAAATTAACGGCGGTGCGCGGAGGTGAGGATTTTACCTACAGCAATTATTTTATTGGAAGAAACACCTTTGAAGGTTTATCAAGCCACCAGATCATGATTCGTGACGGAGGTTTAAAACTACGTACAGATATCTTTGAGGGTTTACAGGGGCGGTCGGATAACTGGATCGCAGCTGTAAATCTGAACAGTTCCTTTCCAAACATCTTTCTTTCGAAGGTTCCTTTAAAAATATTTTTTGATGCCGGAACATTTGCTGAGGCCTGGGATACTGATAATCCCAATCCGAGGTTTTTATATGTTGCAGGTATGCAGCTTTCATTATTCAAGGATGTTTTAAATATTTATGCTCCTCTACTATACAGCAATCAATACCGCGACCAATTTAAATCTGTTCCTGAAGAGAATACTTTCATTAAAAAACTAAGTTTCAGTATTGATTTGCAGCGGTTGAATGTGAACGGGTTGCGTTACAAATAATATCATCCTGAGCGCCGCACAGGCGATTGTGCTAACTTACTATAAATGTAAACCGATGAAAATCCTGGTTTGCCTGTTATGTGCCATCAATTTTACCGCAGCATCATGCCAACAGTCAGGCATCATTGGAAAACCTCATATTACTGACTCTACATACGTTTACCGTGCCCCATCAACCGGCGGTACAGGAAAACTTTACCAGGGCAGAGAAATAGCTTCCATCATGGACGCAAGCGGCAGCGACTGGCTCGAACGCCCTTCCCGTCCAGCCGAAGAAAACACTGATTTAATCATAAAAAGTATGCAGCTGAAACCAGGCATGGTTGTAGCTGACATTGGCGCCGGCACAGGTTACTATACATTCCGGATGGCGAAACTGGTGCCCGATGGAAAAGTATATGCAGTCGAAATTCAGGAAGGTCTGATAAAAATGCTTAATCAAAAGAAAAAAGAAAAAAAATCCAGTGAAGTAGAAGTTGTTCCGGGCGACACATTAAGCGTAAACCTTCCCGTTAACACAGTAGATCTGGCAATTATGGTAGATGTGTATCACGAACTTTCATGGCCGCGTGAGATTATACATGCAATAGACAGAAGCCTTAAGAAAGATGGCAGAATCTTATTGGTTGAATATCGCGGCGAAGATCCTGAGGTGCGTATAAAACCTTTGCATAAAACAACGGTTACCCAACTTACCCGGGAGATGCTGGCAAGTGGTTTTATTTTGGATAAACAAATAGATGTGCTGCCGATACAACATTTTTTATTGTTTAAGAGGAAATAGGTATTTAACCTTCATTTAAGGAGGTGACCATTGAATGAAATGACCTTTGATGATTCACTTCCTGATAAAATAAAAATTCATTGGCCTGCTGAAAGAGAAGCCAAGCCTTTCATATACTTTTATCGCCCTTGTATTGTCTGCCCGCACATGAAGGATGGGATGATATCCCTGTTCATAAATTAAATTTACCTGGTGCTGCGTTAATGCGGTTGCATAACCTTTTCCAAGGTAATGCGGATGCGTGCATACTGCGCTTACTTCGTTGAATTGATCTATATGCATACGCTGCCCCGTCATAGCAACCAATTTACCGCTATCGAAAATTCCAAAGTAATATCCAAACTCAATGGTTCGTGAAGCGAAGGGACCAGGCTTTGTTAACGTTGCCAGTGCCACCATTTCCGGCACGTGTTCTTTATTTAATGGAACAATATTATCATGATTATATTCAAACGGTACATGTTTCGTGTGTATCATCTGTATACCCTGTATGTCCATTAATATTTTCCAGCTTCCCGGTATTTCCAGTCTCTGTGGATTTGCATAAAGTATTCCGCGTTTCACAGGAAGCATGTCGTACAGATCCTGAAAACCTTTTGTGTATCCTTCTTCAAACGAAGCGAAAGGAGAAACATCTTCATCGAAGAATTTTATTTTATCTGTGCCGGTGCCAAGGTGCTTATCTCTTCCTGAGAGTGAATGAAATACGGGGTTGTTTAAGAGAGTGCTCACATTACAAAGATATGAGATGGGGATTCTGCCAATCCATAGGAATGTTACACTTGAATATCATTGGAAAACATATCTGCATTAAATTTTGATGATCCGCCACGTGCTATTGATAAGAATGTCCATTGTTTTACCAGTTAAACATTTTTCCGATAAAAACTATTTGACCCAGATGAAAAACCCTGGCTGGCAGTGGGTTTGATAGATACATATTATTTTGAATAGAATTTATGCTTATATCAGTGATGTACGTTATTTAATTACTTTTTCCAATTTTTCCTCCGTTAATGTGCCTGTCACTTTTTTCCTTAACTCTCCGATTCTTTTGTCTTCAATCGTTTTTCTTGACGTGGTAACATAGGAATTTCGCAGGTAATGGATAATATCTGCAATCTGCTTATCATTGAAATTGTTGCCAAAATTGGGCATGCTTCCGTTGAACTGATACTCCTTGCCGTTGATATGTAAAGGTCCTTCCAGGCCATTCAATAAAATCAACGCGAGCCTGTCCAGCGAACCATGCACATACTGCGATTCGCGTAATGGTGGCCCTACATGTTCTATGCCTTCACCATCACCACCATGGCAACCTGCACAAGTTTTCCGGAACAGCACCATTCCATTCGCACGTTCATCAAGCGGAAGTTTTCTATCTACAAAAATGAGATTTGTTTTGTTTGCTTTTTTATTTGCAATAACCTGTGTCAATAGGTCTTTTGACAAATTGCTTTTCGAAATCATCGTATTGAATTTTTCTTCGAACCCGCCAACACTGCTTACAACAGCTTCCTGGAATATTATATTACCAGAATACTTCTCTGATAATCTCTTCAGGTACGGCAGGAAGGTATCAGCGGCAAGCTTGTTCCAGGCGGCAATACCTATTGCAGTATACAGGTCAATAAATGGATCCTTCCTGTCAGACAATCCTTTCAGCAAATTCTCCATCTGGGGCACACGCTCCTTAGAAGCAAACTCCTGGAGAAGCACCAACGCATGTGCACACTCCATTTTTTCATCTGCAGCAGCGGCTGTCATCAATGTTTCAAATGTTAGACTGTTCAAACCATCCAATGTATGTAGAGCGTGAATTGCCGCAACGGCATTTCTTCCGTTTCTTATTATTGCGTTCAACTTGTGAACGGATGATTTAGACTGGTGTTGTACCAAAAGCTGCTGTGCCCGGTCCCTCCTCCATCCATTGGATGAACTTAGCATGTCCACCAGCTGCTCATCAGTTGCTTGCTGGAAATCAGGAAAATGATCAAGGCCTTTGTTCTTACTTTTTACTCTTATGATCCTGCCGCCTGTCAGGAGAGTGTCCAGTTTTTTCCGAAGAATACCCTCCCGATAATATGGTGTAGACACGGCACGGTGTTCCAGTACGCCACGATGCATATCCACAATGTACATTGAGCCATCAGGCGCATTTACCAGGCTAACCGGGCGGAAACTTTCGTCGCGTGCTGCTATGAATTCTTTGTTGTCCCATGCCTGTTTTGCAGAAGTTCGCAGGCTGTCAAAAGAAAGTATATTTCTTTTGATCAGGTTTGCCTGGGGTTCACATACAAACACATTCTGATAATATTCGTCAGGAAACTGGCCTCCACGGTAAACCAGCGGTCCACATGCTGCAGTTACTTTATTAAGCAAACTATCGGCCGTGAGAATTCCCGGTGCATAACCGCGGTTAACCGTTGTAGGGTGCAATGGATAAACGCGCTGATTTTCAGTAAGTAGTTTATTCTCGGATTCCTTTGGTATAAAATATGGATTGTTGATCAGTGTATTGGGAAGTACATAATCGCCTGCAAGCTGCACCTCATTATAGTTGTAATACAACCGGCCATAATTGTCTTTGCTAATTCCCCATTGACCGCGAAATGTTGTTGGTTGTCTGATCCATTTACCGTCCTTCATCTGGTACCGGGAAGTAGAATTCGCGCTGTATATCCAGTTGTCGAGATTCATCATTAACCCGTTTGGTTGCATCTCCACATATCCTCCAACCGCATACATTGAATCGACAAGTGTTCGTTTACCTGGCTTATCATTAGTTATTTCTACATACCACAGGTTTGGTGGCTCAGCGTAAAGCAGGCCACCATAAACATGCGCCAGTGCCCGTGGGAGTACGAGGCTGTCGATAAAAGTGGTTGACTTGCGTGCAATGCCATTTTTATCGAAGTCTGAAAGAATGCTTATGCGGCCGGTGGGTTTTTCTTCACCGTTCCCTGAAATGTCGGGCATGTAACCGCGCATTTCAACCACCCATACCCTTCCCTGGTTGTCGAAGTCAATTGCTACAGGCGCTGCAATCAGTGGCTCTTTTGCCACAAGCTGTAATTCAAAACCATCCTGCACCTGGAAAGAATCAAATGCTAAAGGGTTAAGTTCTTTATCGTTATTGTCTTTATTGTGATTGTCCGGCGTTGAGCAACTTGTAAAAGCAGCTATTAAAATAAAGAATACTGCCGTGCGGCTTAAGTTGAAAGTCATCATTCTTAGGGTCGAAATTTCGTAAAAGGTTTAAATGAATTGATTGGGTTGAATTGTTGGTTGTTGTTTGCGAATTCCGATAAAACTACAAAATCATCAATTATCTCATTGTTAGAGTTCCTGAGAAAATCAAACGGTAAATCATCGTTTACTTATTCTGTTGCCAACCCTCTTAGTCTTAAAATCTCTTCAGCAATTGCCATATCCTGCGGCCTGGTGATCTTAACATTCGTGTACTCGCCTTCGATCAGATAAACTTTTTCACCTGAATGTTCCACTACACTTGCTTCGTCGGTAAAGTGACCCTTTTCCTCAGTTTCATAGGCTCGTAACAATATTGTACTGAGAAACGTTTGTGGCGTTTGTACCATCCTCACGAGATTCCTGTCGAGCATGTGGTGATTGTCTCCTTCGAGTATCCTCACTGTTTCTGTAACCGCAACGGTGGGTATCGAGCTTCCCTTTACAATCGCCTGTTCGTAGCAGTGACGGATGAGCTGACCTGTTACAAGGCACCTGACACCATCATGAACGAATATGACAGAATGATCATGAATCAACGACAATCCATTTTTAACAGATTGAAAGCGTGTTTTACCACCTTCTGCTAATGTAATGCTGAAATCATGAAATGCTTTTGCAATGTCTTCACCCCATTTCATGTAGCGCGGTGAAATAACCAGGATCACGTTGATGTCGGGGTAAGCCGTGAAAAATGCATCCAGCGTGTAATACAGAATCGGTCGTGCCCCAAGTGTCAGGAACTGTTTAGGAATTTCCTTTCCCATCCGTGTGCCGGACCCGGCCGCCACTATGACCGCATATTTTTTCATAAGAGTTGATTACGATTCACCGAATTCGCGTTCTAGTTCTTCCATCTTCACCATGTCCATCGCTTCGCTTTCGGTAGGAGTATAATTGAGTTTTTCAAGGTTTCCGGATTCTTCGAGCATCTTTCTGACCTGCTGTTGCAGTTCGCACAAAACGAAAGAAGCATTGGTGTGATAAAATGTTTTGTGAAGCTTCACAATATGATCAGCAGCAGCACTATCCACCTTTTTTATGTCTTTCATATTAAGGATGATGTTTTTAACGTTATCATCAAGCAACGGCATTATCACTTTATCCATCTTTTCTGTCATATTAGCAGCGACTTCGTGTTCACGAATCGTAATGACATGGAATTTTTCTCTGGTATCAATTTTGACCATCATACAACACGTGATATAGTTAACATTCGTTTAAGTATCAGGAGAATAGAAGTCAAAAATATTCGTTATTATTGTATCAAACCCAACAAATTAGAAAAATGGATAATAATTTTTCGGCCCAGGTTAAGGAGATCATTTCATTTAGCAGGGAGGAGGCTTTAAGGTTGGGGAATGATTTTATCGGAACAGAGCATTTGCTGCTCGGATTGATCAGAGAGGGCGACAATAAGGCCGTCAGGATCCTGAAGAGCTTTAACATTGATC
>DATLDR010000076.1:0-32876 GCA_035525775.1 Flavitalea sp. | reverse complement strand
CATCACAAAGAGCTTTCACCTAGTCCCATCTTTTTTCATGCAGGTTCAATCTGATGTTGATCATTTTAGCCAGGGCCTTATTAAATCTTCCATACTCCGCCTCCGCTGGACCTGGAAGGTCTTCTGCTGCGGCCACCAAATCATCTTCGATAAACTTAACCATTTCATCATTTGAAAGTCTTGGAAGGGGGTTTTCTTCCAGCGGTTTCTTCAGCACTTCAATAGGCGCAATAACGATAGGACCATACAGGTCGAATAAGTCATAAGCTAAAAGGCCTCTTGCGCACCTGACTTCAGCAATTGCTTTTTTCTTTACTTCCTCACTAACCTTTGATTCGGTTATCAAATCAATGGTGAGGGTCATGAGGCTGATCTTATTGTAATACCAGTCATAAAAAAAAGTAGCCTGTTCACTGGTGGGTGTATAATTGAGCAGGTGTCCATATTGCTGAATGTCATATTTGCCGGAAAGAATTTCAGTAGTGGCATCCTCTGCAAACATAAGTCCTCTCTCAGAAGTTGTATTAATACCATCCCACCACGCTCCCCTGAGTGGGTAATAACATGCATTAACCATGGCTTCAACATCGGCTTCTGACTTCGGAAAAATAGCAGGGTTGATTTCTGAATAGTCTATCGATACTAAATCTTTAGTGCAACTATTCAGCAACATTAGTACTGCTGTATATATTAATATTCGTCGCATAACTTTTATTAAGAGTTAAAAAATTATTTAAAAGTGAAATTGGCTCCCACTGTATAGGTTTTTATGTTAGGATAAGCTGCTGTATAGGAATCTGTTTCAGGATCCACACCATTATAAGGTGTAATCACAAAAAGATTCTGCGCATCAACATGCAATTGCACTACAGAGAAAACTTCCTTTATCCACCTTTGAGGGAGCTTATATCCAAGGGATACATTTTGTAACCTGATGAAACCGGCCTTTTGTAAAAAGAAATCACCTGACCCGTAAGGCGACCATCCGTAATATGAGCTTGGATGAGTAGTAGAGGGGTTTTCAGGTGTCCACCTGTCTTTCACTGTTCTCAATGTATTATGACCATAGGTATAAATTGGTTCGGCACTTATTCCATATTCAACGTAATTGGGGTCTTCAATCTTTCTGCCAAATAATCCATTGAAATCAAGGTTGAGCGTGAAGTCTTTGAAAGTTATAATATTTGAAAATCCACCGATATACTTTGGATCCCTGGTGCCAAGAAGCCTTGTGTCAGCATCATCTATTATTCCATCTGGTGATCCTGTTCTTATAAACCGCCCGTTTGCATCAACTATAGGGTTGCCATTATCATCACGGGAATATCCATCAGAATCTTTTATTTTAATCATGCCGGGCCTGAGTTCAGGTTGTGAAGTCACTTTATCTCCTATCTGCATGATACCTTCAGACTCACGCGAGTACATTGCTCTTATCGGATCATTAGCACTTTCATACACTGCAGGCTTCCAGTCATCGGCTCTTTTTCTCCAGCGATCTTTAAACTTTGAAACTGTAAATATCGTTCTCCACTGAAAAAATTTCTTATCTATATTAAGTGTATTGACAGTTACTTCAAATCCCTTGCTTTGTGTTTCCCCGATATTGGCCATTACCTGGCTTACGACATTATAAGAATTAAGTGGCTTTAAAGCTAACAGATCTGATATCACTTTATCATACACCTCAATTGATCCGCTGACTTTTCCTTTTAGGATTGAATAGTCAATACCAATGTTTTTCTCCGTAGTTGTTTCCCATTTGAGATCAGGGTTTTCCAATCTGCCAGGTGAAACACCTATTTCTATCAGATCATTCCCGGAAAGCCAGGCCGGAAATGCATTATATGCGGCAAAAGCGTTGCTTCCAATTGAAGCATTTCCAGTTTGGCCATAACTGATCCTCACTTTAAGCTGAGGAACTGTACTACTTAATCTTGCAAAAAATGGTTCTTCGGCAATGTTCCAGCCCAGAGCTATAGAAGGAAAAGTACCCCATTTGTTATTCCTCGAAAAAACGCTTGCGCCATCAGTTCGAAGAGTAGCCGTAAGCAGATACCGCTCCTTATAGTTGTAATTTAATCGTCCGAAATATGAAGCGATCATATTCTCCTGGCGTGAAGAACTTACAGTTTTTGTTCCACTACCTGCGTTCAGGTTATTCCATAAAAAAGCATCGGTAATGAACCCGGTGTTTGATTCACTGTTATTATCACGCTTTGTTTTTTGTTCTGACATTCCAACCAGCACATTAAAATTATGTACATCGCCTATGGTCTTCGTGTAATTAGCTGTTCCCTCCAGCAAATAATCATTTACATCAATATTGGCAACTGAAGCTCTTCCATGTAATGCCGCCCCATGCAATGTAGTTGTTGGCCAGTAATTCCACCTGTTGGTCAGTCCGCGATCTACGCCAGCTTTAAGTTTTATCAGCAAGCCGTTAATGGGAGTAATATCAACGAAAGAATTCAATAAAGTTCTTTCAACCCTTCCTTTATCTGTAATGGTTATTAATGAATACGGATTTGGCTGAGTGGCCAATTGCGGATTTAATGGATAATTTCCATCTTCATCTATGGCTTTAATATGTGGCCCTTGCTGCAGTGCAGCCCTGATAACACCAGAATTTTCATATCGGTCAGATCCAAGCTGACTGTTATTATTATTAATACGGCTTGCAGTAAGATTAATTCCAAGCTTAACAAACTTGTTTATTTGCTGGTCTACATTTGCCCGAATAGTAATTCTCTTAAATCCTGAGTTTTTAACAATACCATTCTGATCATAATAGTTTCCTGATAAAAGATATTTGGTTCCTTTGCTTCCACCCGCAACAGATAAATTATGCTGTTGAGTAAAGCCATCCCTGGTAACCAGGCCAAACCAATCAGTGCCTCTTCCCACATTATTGATGGCATTCTGAGTATAAAGTTTATGAAAGTCAGCACCCACAGGATTTGCCTGAGCTTCTTCCAGCGTTCGTGTTCCATAGGGTATTACATTATTATCAAAATTCCATTGCTCCCATGCTGCTTCATTACGCACCTGCATCCACTCATTTAAGGGAAGAACATCGAAGCTGTTATTATATTTTTGAAAGGAAAAGTTTGTAGCATACTGCACATTGGGAACACCATCAGTTGCGCTTCCTCTTTTCGTAGTGATTAAAATTACACCATTGGCAGCGCGCGACCCATAGATAGCAGTAGCACTTGCATCTTTCAGTACATCAACAGATTCTATATCATTTGGGTTGAATGAATTTAGAATGCTCTGTGTACCTGCGTTGTATCTTCCTCCGCTTTCCGGCTGTTGTAAATCTGAAATAGGAAATCCATCCACTACTATCAAAGGATCATTACTTGCGCTGATGGAACCGGCTCCTCTTATCAGAATATCGAGACCTCCGCCGGGCTGAGCACTGTTTTGTCTTATCATCAAACCTGCTGCTTTTCCTTTAAGCATATTACCAATATCAGGACCTCCTGATAAAACCAGATCCTCGGCTTTAATAGATGAAACAGCTCCTGTAAGGTCGCGTCTTCTTTGTGTGCCGTAGCCTACTACTACAACTTCATCAAGGCCTTTATGTTGTGGTGCCAATGCCAGATTTATTAATCCGCTGCTGTTAATGGGAGCTTCCTGGCTGAGGTAACCTATGGAAGAAAAAACCAAAATACCCGGTTTGTCAGGCACCGTTAGTCTGTATGTGCCATCATCTTTTGTTATTGTATTGACCTTTGTACCTTTTACCGTTATGGTAACTCCTGCAAGAGGCGATCCGTTTTCACTTGAAGTTAGCATTCCGGTGATCACTTTTTCCTGCGCACTTACCTGTGTCGCAAAAAAAAGGATGACAGGTAAAATACATTTTTGTATTATTTTCTTCATCGTAACAATTAGTTTAGTGTTTCAAATTATTTGAATCGTCCGCAGTTGATGCCCTGATCTGTGGTGCCTGAATAACGAATGATAAAAAATTGACTACTGGTAAACAACCGGAGATATGAAAAGCAGTTTTTTTCATAGCGCTATAAATGTAATAGCTAAAAATCTTTTGCAGCATTTTTACATTCTTTTGGAAGAATTGCTGCAGGCAATGCTGGTCACTTTTAAAGGTAGAATAAATGTGCAAGAAACTTATCGCAAACGATTGCGTTAATATATTATACGAGATGCCTTAAACTCTAACATGATCAGTGGCTGGAAAAACGATAGAACATCAGTCAGTATAAATAAATACTAATGCTAATCATGCAGTGCACCGCCCAATAATTTTTACAAAGGAATATTCCCATGCTTCCGCCTTGGAAGTTTTACCACTTTATTCTCCAGCATGGCAAATGCCTTGATCAGTTTTATTCGTGTTTCTTTTGGTTCTATTACTTCATCAATGAAACCTCTTTCCGCGGCAAGGTAAGGAGTGGCAAATTTGTCTCCGTACTCTGCTTCTCTTTCCGCAAGTTTTTGTATCGGATCAGTAGCTTCTGCGATCTCCTTTTTGAAAATAATTTCACTGGCACCCTTCGCTCCCATTACGGCTATTTCCGCTGTGGGCCAGGCAAAATTCATATCAGCTCCTATGTGTTTTGAATTCATCACATCATAAGCGCCGCCATACGCTTTTCTTGTAATAACGGTGATTCGGGGAACAGTGGCCTCGCTTAATGCATATAACAGTTTAGCACCATTGGTAATGATACCATTCCATTCCTGGTCGGTGCCCGGCAAAAAGCCCGGCACATCTACCAGTACCAATAAAGGAATATTAAAACAATCACAAAAGCGGGTAAACCTTGCCGCTTTTTTTGAGCTGTTAATATCCAGTACACCCGCCAGGCTCATAGGCTGATTGGCCACAATGCCAATACTGCGGCCCGCCAGTCTTGCATAGCCCACCACGATATTTGTCGCATACTCTTTATGTATCTCAAAAAATGAATTGTCATCACAAATGGTTTCTATGACAACCCGCATATCATAAGGCTGGTTGTTACTTTCCGGAATAATCTTTTCCAATGACTCCCTTGTTTCATCTCCTGGCAGATACGGAAATTTGGGTGTAGTATCCTCGCAGTTTTGGGGCAGATAGCTTAATAGTTTTTTTATCTGTGCAATGCACTCCATATCGTTGGCAGCAATCAGATGTGTAACGCCCGATTTAGAAGAATGTGCAGAAGCTCCTCCCAGTTCCTCTGAGCTTACTTCTTCATTGGTAACTGTTTTCACCACATTTGGCCCTGTAACAAACATATAACTGGTATGTTCAACCATCAGGGTAAAATCTGTCATGGCAGGTGAATACACAGCACCGCCGGCACAGGGACCCATAATAGCTGAAAGCTGCGGAATAACTCCGGACGACAGCACATTCCTGTAAAAAATATCCGCATAGCCTCCAAGCGATCTTACACCTTCCTGAATTCTTGCGCCTCCAGAATCATTCAACCCGATCATTGGTGCACCCGTTTTCATAGCAAGGTCCATCACCTTACATATTTTTTCAGCATGCGTTTCAGACAGTGCGCCACCGAATACTGTAAAGTCCTGTGCAAACACATAGGCAAGCCGGCCGTTGATAGTTCCATAACCGGTAACAACACCATCACCATAATACCGTTGGTCCTCCATTCCGAAATCTTTGGTACGATGAAGCACCAGCGCACCTATCTCTTCAAACGATCCCGGATCCATTAAAAGGGAAATACGCTCCCTGGCTGTCAATTTTCCTTTTTGATGTTGTGCAGCATTTCGTGCCGCACCTCCACCCTGTTTTCCCTCCTCAATCTTTTTTCGTAATATTTCTGACTTAGCTTTTTTCATGAAGCTTACAATTATTTTTCCAATAGCCTGTTTTTCCAATTGGTAGATACAGACTCAACAGGTTTTATTATTTTTTGTTGATCAATAAAGTATTTCAATGCAACGATGGACGCCAGTTCGGCATTCGCTTTTTGTTTGTCTACCAGCTTTTCCGGAGTATAATATTTTTTTACAAAATGCGTATCAAATTTCCCTGATACAAAAGCCGCATGCTCGAAAACAAAATTGCCAAAGGGCAGCGTAGTGGCGATGCCTTCAATTTTATACTCCTTTATAGCAGCTTTCATTTTTTGAATGGCCTCATTCCTGTCTTTTGCATGTGTTACCAGCTTTGCGATCATCGGGTCATAATACACAGGAATGGTCATACCTTCTGTGTATCCATCATCTATTCTGGTTCCTTCGCCACCAGGTTTTCTATATTTGGTCAGTGTGCCAATAGAAGGTAAAAAATCATTTAGCGGATCTTCGGCATATACACGCAATTCAAGAGCATGCCCATGTATAGTGATATCATCCTGTGTAAAACTTAACCGCTCACCTCTTGCGATTTTTATTTGTTCTTCCACCAGGTCAATGCCTGTTATCATTTCCGTAACGGGATGTTCTACCTGCAACCGTGTATTCATTTCCAAAAAATAAAAGTTCAGTTGATCATCCACTAAAAATTCTACGGTGCCTGTACTGGTATAGTTACAGGATTTGGCAACCATCACGGCTGCATCACCCATTTTTTTTTGAAGTTCAGGAGTAAGAATGGAAGAAGGAGATTCTTCGACCACTTTCTGATGTCGCCGTTGTATGCTGCATTCACGTTCAAACAAATGAACAGTGTTGCCATGTTTATCAGCCAAAACCTGTATCTCTATGTGCCGTGGTGAGTTAACATATTTTTCTATAAACACAGCGCCATCACCAAAAGAGGATCTTGCTTCACTGATAGCCCTTTGCATCTGCTCTTTTAACTCGTTTTCATTTTCCACCACCCTCATCCCTTTACCACCACCGCCCGCGGATGCTTTAATTAAAATCGGATAACCTATTTTGTCTGCGATTTCTTTGGCCACGGTAATATCTTCAACCGCCTCATCATTCCCCGGCACCATAGGAACATTATATTTTTTCACTGATTCTTTAGCAGCCAGTTTCGAGCCCATTATTTTCATTGCTTCCGGACCGGGGCCGATAAAATTGATTCCGGCCTCTTCAACTCTTTTGGCGAATTCGGCATTCTCACTCAGGAAACCATAACCGGGGTGAATGGCGTCTGCACCTAACTCTTTAGCAACTGCAATTATTTTATCACCTTTAAGATAAGATTGACTGGAAGGTGCAGGTCCGATACATACAGCCTCATCAGCAAATAAAACATGAGGTGCACTGCGATCAATTTCAGAAAATACCGCGACGGATTTAATACCCATCTTACGTATCGTTCGCATGATCCTTAAAGCAATTTCTCCACGGTTGGCAACTAAGATCTTTTGCATTGTTAGTGATTATTCAAGTTCTACCAGTACCTGGCCTTTTTCAACAGCCTGTCCGGCAGATACTAATACTTTTTTAATGATGGCATTTGTTTCGATCACAATACTGTTTTCCATCTTCATGGCTTCGAGTATTAAAAGTTTTTCGCCTTCCTTTACTTCCTGTCCATCAGATACGGCGATTTCCAATACCAGTCCTGGCATGGGTGCTTTGATTTCTTTCACTTGTTTAACACTTGCTCTGCCAAAACCCATTTGTTCCAGCACCTGGTCAAGCGGATCTTTTATTTCAATTTCGAATGTTTCTCCTTCTAATTCAATTTTGAGTCTTTTAGCTGTTGGATCGGCTTCAAGCAGTTTTGCATTACTGCAACGATGATCTTTTATAAGGTTGAATGATACAGGAGAAAGTGCAACCATGTCTGCATTATCTATTTCATCTTTTGTAAAAGAAAATAGGAAGCCATTTGTTTTTACATTGTAGGGTTTAACGTCATCAGGCATATACCAGGTTTGTACTCTAAATTAAGTAATCTAATAACCTCATCATCCACTAACATTAAATGTAATGGCGTATATTAAAGTGCGTATATTATCCTTACATCTCATCTTAATTACATTTAAAACACACAGCGATGAAGAGAAAAGACTTTTTAAGCAAAGGAGTACTTTCAAGTGCGCTGATGGGCGCTTCCTTACTTTCATCAACACCAGCCGGCGCATCATCGCATATTGAAGCAAACTTCCATCACAACGATGAAGATCCACTAGTGATCGAGCGATTACAACAAGGTAAGCCCCATAAAGGAAAAGTGCTTCTCGCTGTACAGGCGCATTCAGATGATATCCCTCTTTTTGCAGGTGGATTAATAGCAAAGCTGATGCACGAAGGATATAAAGGTTATCTCGTGAGAACATCTGACGACGGCAAGGGTGATGCAGAAGGAAACAGGAAAGACACCGACAACATTGCTAAGTATTACGGAATGGAAAAAGCATTTCACTTTATGTACAGTCATCATCAGATGGACAACATGGGAATTCAGGATTTAAAAGGAAGACTTATTTTTCTTATCCGGTTGCTGAAAGTGGATACCATTGTAAGCTGGGACCCATGGCAGCAATATGAAGAAAATCCTGATCACTATGTCACAGCACGTGCTGTTGAAGCAGCAAGGTGGATGGCAGGTACTTCAGATGATTATCCGGAACATTTGGATGCGGGACTTCAACCTCATGTTCCTTCGGTTCGTTATTATTTCTCCCGTAATCCTGCGCGCGTTAACCGTATTGTAGACATATCTCATTTTATTGATAAAAAAGCAGAGGCAAACATGCTTAATATTACAAAAGGTCCTGCCGGGCAGGGCTTTGGGCAAAAACTTCGCGACAAACTTGCAGCTGAAGGAAAGAAACTTGATATTCTGGGTAACGACGAACATATTGCAAACTTAAACTGGGTCAAAGCACTTTGTTTTTGACATTGATTCGAAGAGACTCAACTTTGGACAGGTGTCTAACAAAAAACTTGGTGAAAAGCATGGATTGGAATGGGCTGAACAATTTTATTACATAAGTGACCCTGAGGATCAAACACCAAATAATCTCGACAACTACATAAAGGAAAACGCAAAAAATAAATAATACCTGCAATGATGAACAATCGATTAAACAGACGGGCATTATTAAAAGGCCTGGGATTGATGGCTGCCTCAACTCCTTTCGGATTAGTGGAAGCAAATGGTAACACCATAAAAAACCAATTGCAGTCAGCCGCTGCAAGCGCAGAGCCGATGAAAATCACAAAAATCGAAGGGATTACATTTAGTGATAAGATAAAAATTGGTGGAGGGTCAGGGGGATCCGGTGAAGCAGAATTCTTCTGGGTGCGGATACACACCAATACAGGTATTGTCGGAATAGGTGAAACTTATCCTTTTTCAGCAGGTGAGCTTGGTGCCCTTAAAGATTATTCAAGATTGCTAATCGGAAATGATCCGCGTGACATTGATGGCATCTGGAAAACAATTTATCATGACATGAGTATGCGTAATGCGGGTGGTGCAGACATGCGCATACTGAGTGCAATCAATATGGCACAGCTTGATATTCTGGGAAAGTCGTTGAACGTGCCGGCGTACAGGTTGCTGGGAGGAAAAACAAGATCGAATATAAAAGTGTACAATACGGTAACGGATTATTGGGCGATCAATAACATGATGATGGGTAAGGATACTGAAAAGATTGTAAAATTTCTGCTCGACCGCAATATTACCGGCATGAAAATATATCCCTTCGAAAGGATCAAAGCTGAAATGATCACCTCTGCAGAACTAACAAAATGTGTGCAGTGGTTAAATCAGATCCGTGATACTGCCGGAGACAAAATGGAAATACTGTTAGACTGCTGGGGACGATTTGACTTGCCAAGTTCTCAAAGAATTTTGAAAGCAATTGAACCTTTTAATGTGATTCACATGGAGGATATGATGGTACCTTCAAACGCACAAACCGGATACAAAAGACTTGCTAATGAATCGTCCGTTCCAATTGCTCATAGTGAAACTATAGCTACGCGCTATGAAATTAAAGATTTCATTGAAAATAATGCAATGGATATTCTGATGTTCGATCTATGCTGGTGTGGTGGTATTACGGAAGCGAAAAAAATGTGTGACATGGCAGATGCTTACCAGATTCCAGGGTCACCACATACTGCAGGCGGCCCACTCCTGTGGTTATCCTCTATTCACCTTTGCACTGCAATACCTAACTTTTGCTACATGGAAAGTAATTATTGGAAATACACTCATCAGTATCCTTACTTTATAAATAATGTACCGGTACCTGTTGATGGATATGTAACTGTTCCAGAAACACCAGGAATTGGTGTTGAAATCCGTGATGAGCTGTTCAAATCCGGCGATGCTAAAGTTGAGGTGGTCGCAAAGTTATAAGCTAAGGCGTTGCAAGGCTTTAAGGCCACATTTATGGATCTTCGTTTATTGTCGTCCCTAGCGAAGCAAATGATCTGCGGAGTTTAGTTAGCTTTGGAAAAAGCGCAAACATGGCATTCACATTTTATCAGATCGCAGGAGACGTTCAGGGAACAGCTATTTATATTAATCCGTCGCATGTTGTAAGGATAGTACCTAATGGCAGCAATTGCAGAATACACCTTAGTGATAAAATTGTTTACGATGTAGCGCAAACAGCCAGCGTTGTGCAGGCTAATATTCAAAACTGTTTACGGTAGCCAGTTTCTAATCAGAAATTAGAGGGATCTGAATAATTCAATTCACCATTAATGATTCTCGCAGGTGAAGTGTAAGGGTGCTCCTGTGCTTTTCTCTCATCCATAATGTGCATTATTTTCCAGCCTTGTACTTTCAGATAATCTGCAACCATAGACCGATGGCATCGCCACCAAACTGCTTCGCTGCACATAAATGCCGTTTGCTGTTTTAAAGCTTTGCTGATCAGTTCTGCTATTCCTTCTTTAAAAGCATACGTTTCCATGTAATCCGCATATCCGCGAAAAGCATTGTTTTTCCATGCAGTGTTTATTGAAGCCGGATTTACTTTTCTTCTTCCTCCCAAACTTATTATATGAACATATTGAATGTGATGCTGAGGAAGTGCCACTTCCAAGGACGCTTTATTAAAGTGAGGATATTTCCTGGAGGCTGGGAAATGTCTTACATCAGCAACAATTTCTATTTTGAACGATCGTAACATAGTAACAAATTCTTCGAGGGAGCGTGTAGAATGACCGATCGTCCATATTATATTATTTTGTTCAGGCATTCAATCATCGTGATTCGAATCATTGCCTCTCTCCTTTTCTTCTTTACTTCGCTTTATTTGCTGATCCCGCATACGACTTTGTTCATCCTGTTCTTTCTGCATTGAAGAAGATGACTGCTGGTCAAATCCACCCGGATTGCTTTGACCTTTCCCCTGCTGCCCCTGGTTGCCTGCCTGACCACCGCGGCTTTCTTTATCATTGCCTTTATCCTGTGTCATGTTTATGAATTTAATAGTGAATTAATATAAAAGAACCATGCCATTATTATACATCTAAAAAGGAAACAATTCAATCAACTGTTGTGATAAAATTTTTAGTGACGGCTTGCTTCAGAAGATCAATCCTCTCGAGGAGCCAGGTCATCGTCAGCTCAGACGTCCCGTTGCATGATTACATTATTCTAATTAATATATGTAGAAGCATAACAACTTTTTATTTTTTTACACATGCAATCGTTTGCTTAACCACTGTTTAATAAGTGACTTTCAATGCTTAAATAAATTACATTTGAAATCACCGCAGATGTAATCAAAGCACGACTAATCTCAATGAAGTATACTGGAACACATGAGCTAAAGCACGCTGCCATTAAAACATATCGTTGCTTGTTTATTTTGTTGTTTTTAACAGCAGCCTATCTACCTCTGCTATCGCAGCAGGTACCACCCACTTACAAAGTAAAAAAGTTATCTGCTCACCTTACAATCGATGCAAACTGGAATAAAAAAGTCTGGAAAAAAACAAAAGCAGCAGTAATCACTAACTTCATACGACAGGTACCCGCCTTCCACCCGGATCCTGAAGTGAAGATGCGTTATGATGCTCAAAACATTTATGTGATTTTTCGTGTTCATGACCGCTACGTACGATCCGTTACTACAGATATTAATGGACCCGTATGGAAAGACGCCGCTGTAGAATTCTTTTTTTGTCCCGACACCAGCAGGCCCAATCAATATTTTAACCTCGAAATCAATTGCGGTGGCACGCCACTCCTCGGATTTAGTTCCAGCAAACCAACTCCTGAGGATATAAAGACTATCGAGATCGCTCATTCATTACCGAAGACCAATGACCCTGAAATCACCGATGCGGTAATGTGGACCCTCGAATACCGTTTACCTTTGAGCACACTAAGAAAATATTCTTCAATTACTCAACCAGCAAAAGGTGTAAAATGGAAAGCAAATTTTTGCAAGATCGCGGAAAATAATTCTAACCCGCATTATATGACGTGGAGCCCCATTACGGCACTACAACCAAATTTTCATATGCCTCAATTTTTTGGGAGCATATTATTTCAATAAAATACCGGATCGTATCAATATGAATTTATACATGAATAAAAACCTGAGTGGAGCTACAGCAATCTTCCTGCTGATAATTTGTTGTTTAACATTACCAGCTGCAGCCCAGGAAACAGGATGGCACGCACCATCATGGGCTGACACAACTCTGCGTCCATTCCCGGTAACTAAGTCAGTGATCGCAGAAGGAAAAAGTATTTATTCAACTTACTGCATGGCCTGTCATGGCAAAGAAGGCAATGGCAAAGGTGCACCTGGGATGACATTTGAGGTGCAACCTGCAAATTTTCACGACAGGGAAACCATGCTGCAAAAAGATGGCTCATTGTTCTGGAAGATCACCAAGGGTCATGGTGCGATGCCTGGTTTCGCCACCTCACTTACTGAACTCCAGCGTTGGAAAGTTGTTACTTACCTGCGCGAGTTCACAAAAGACAAAAACGGCAAACTGCCTCCTCCTTTTGAACATTCACTTCCTATAGCCGGTTATAGCATTGACAGATCAACGACCAGCAATTACTTTCCCGTTCCCGCGAAAGTGAAAAATGTTGTAGGATCACAAACAATGTCGTTCATGGTCGATACCGTTGTACGTGGCATGACGTTGCCCTGGAGTATAGCATTCCTGCCCGATAGCCAAACCGTTGTGATCGCTGAGCGATCAGGAAATTTGCTGTTAGTAAAAAATGGCAAGAAACAATCAAAGCCGGTAAGTGGAGATATTCCAACCAGCCTTCGCGACATAGCACTTCATCCCGATTTTGAAAAAAATCATCTCGTTTATTTATCTTATTATATAGAGCCGGTAAACAATGCAGACACTACAAAGAGAAAAGGCGGCTTTGCAGTCATTATGCGCGGCACACTTGAAGATGATGTATTAAAAGACACTCAGATCCTCTACAAATGCGGACCTTTTCGTGAAGATGGTTTCTGGTATGGTAACATGCTTGCATTTGATAAAGAAACGCATCTCTATGTAACAATAGGACAGCGTACCATCCGAAATATGCACAGGTGGAACACTGCGCAGGATAAGTCGGTTATATCGGGAAAGATCATCAGACTTAATGATGATGGAAGCATTCCAAAAGACAATCCATTTGTGGACTCATCCGGCGCGCTTCCAGAAATCTATACGCTTGGTCACCGGCAACCTGAAGGATTAATTTACGACAGGCACACAGGAACGCTATGGGAAAATGAACACGGAGAAAATGGTGGATGTGAATTAAACATCATTGGTGCAGGAAAAAATTACGGATGGCCCAAAACAACTTTCAGCATCAACTACAATGGAACGATCATCACTACTGATACCGTGCTGCCAGGAATGGAACTGCCCGCTCGTTACTGGCGGCCCGCGCTTGCGCCCGCCGGAATGGATTTCGTGTATGGCGATCGCTACCCGGGATGGAATGGCAATTTGATTATCGGATCGCTGGTGCAGAAAAAGTTGAACCGTACGATCATGAATGGTGACAAAGCAATCGGAGATGAAAGTCTGATCCAGGGTATCGGCAGAGTAAGGGATGTTGTGTTTGCCCCAGATGGCTTCTTATATGTTCTTACTGAAGATACTGGCTTGCTTATAAGAATTCTACCGGTGAAAAAAGGTGTGGGAAAGATAACGGTTCGTTAAACCCATAAAAAGAGTTTGGTAAATGCAAATAAATATTTGGACTAAGCACATAGTGAGAACTTGTTTATTATTCGTCTCCTTTTGGCTGTGCATGATGTCCTTGCGGGGGCAAAGTTTTGATCTGCTGTTAAAAGGTGGTCATGTTATTGATCCAAAAAACAATATTGATGCGGTGATGGATGTTGCGATTGAAAATAAGAAGATCGCAAAGGTCGCTTCAAATATTCCCGCGAATGCTTCAAAAAAAGTAATTGATGTAACCGGATTATTCGTTACTCCTGGTTTGATAGATATGCACGCACATCATTTTCCGAACATTTCTGATTACAGGATAGGCGATCCTTTTCCGGATGGATTCACTTTTCGTTGCGGCATCACCACCAGTGTAGATGCGGGCAGCTCGGGATGGAAATCATTCCCTGATTTTAAAAAACAAACAATCGACAATTCAAAAACGCGCGTGCTTGCGTGGCTTAACATTGTTGGTAATGGTTTTCTTGGAAGAGAACCATACGAACAGAATACCGGCGACATGGACCCAAGGCTCACAGCACTCGCCGTTAAAGTGTATAAACCATACATCATTGGGATCAAGGTAGCGCATTACACAGGCAACGACTTCATTCCCATCGATCGTGCGGAAGAAGCAGGAAAGCAAGCGGAGGTACCTGTGATGGTTGATTTTGGGGAACATAAGCCGCCATTGTCCATCGAAGAATTATTTATGAAGCATTTCAGGCCAGGAGATATTTTCACACATTGCTTTGCGAACAATCCGGATTCAAGGGAAACTATTGTAGACGACAATGGAAAAGTGAAATCTTTTGTTTTCGAAGCAAGAAAAAAAGGAGTAATATTCGATGTTGGACATGGCGGTGGTGCATTTTCATTTTCCCAGGCTATTCCTGCACTTGAACAGAATTTTCCTCCTAATTCTATCAGCACCGACTGGAACAAAAACAGCACCAATGGACCGATGAAAGATCTGCTGAATGTGATGTCAAAATTTATGGCGATGGGCATGGACCTGCCTACAGTGATAAAGCTGACCACAGTAAACCCCGCGAAACAGATTAAACGTGAAGAACTCGGGAATCTTTCTGTAGGTACCGAGGCCGATGTTGCAGTGTTCAATGTGAGAAAAGGAAATTTCGGATTTGAAGACGTAAAAAAAACAAAGATCATGGGAAGTCAGAAGCTGGAAGCAGAATTAACGATCCGGGGCGGTGAGATCGTTTGGGACCTTAATGGGATAAGTTTCGATAAATGGACAAGGAATAATAACCCGGTTCAATCTTCCAAACAATAGTACGCAATCAATCATCCTCAATAAAAATATAATATGAAACGCAGAGACATCATAAAAGGAATAGCAATGCTTCCAATAGGCGGAGCCGGAATGTTCCCCCACGATACACGCGCTGCCGCTGACCGCGTACAGGCTGCAAACGGTCCGTTGTTACCCGGCCCTAAAATTTTTCAGTCTATCGGCGTAGAGCCATTAATTAATTGCATGGGCACGTTCACGATCATAGGCGGTTCGCTTGAAAGAGATTCGGTGCGTGCTGCCATGGAGGCTGCCTCTAAAAATTTTGTACAATATGATGAGCTGGCGTATGCCATTGGTCAACGACTAGCTGACATCACGAAAGCTGAATGGGGCATGGTGTCTGCAGGTTGTGCCGCCGGACTTAAACACGTAACAGCAGCATGCGTTACCGGAGGTAATCCGGAAAAGCTGATCCGTATTCCGGATCTTACCGGTTTTGAAAAGAATGAAGTGGTAGCTGCGCGCAGCGCACGTAACGTATATGATCATGCGATCCGAAACATAGGGGTGAAAATGATCACCGTGGATTCGCTTGAAGAAATGGATCGTGCACTTGGCCCAAAGACTGCAATGGTATACGCGCATACTGGTAGCAAAGAGCCCTTCACTGTTGAAGCTATTGCAAAGCTCACAAGAGCAAAAAATATTCCTTTGCTGGTAGACGCGGCTGCGGAAGACCTTACGGTACCCTGCGTACACCTGGAAAAAGGTGCTAATATTGTTGCTTATAGCGGAGGAAAAGCGCTCTGCGGACCTCAGTGTTCAGGTATTTTGCTCGGACAAAAAGATATTCTTCAATCCGCCTGGCAGGCCAGTTCACCGCATCACGGTCCGGGAAGAGACAACAAGGTTGGCCGTGAAGAAATGATCGGCGCACTTGCCGCTGTCGAAGCATGGATCTCTTTTGATCATAAGGCTCAATGGGAAAAATGGCTTTCATATCTCGATACCATCGCCAAAAAACTTGCAAAAGTAGAATCGGTGAAAACTACTGTTCGTCAACCTACCGGTCTTGGTAATAACAGCCCGGGGCTGATCATCTCTTGGGATCCACTGAAGCTGAATATCAGCGGTGAAGAAGTGGCTGAAGAACTTGGCCGGAATAAGCCTCGCATCGCCCTGGGTTTTGGTACGAAGCGCAATGCACCGAGCGAGCCTGGATTAACCTCCATTAATGTTACCGCTGGTCAGATGCAGCCGGGTGAAGATAAAATTGTTGCGGAAAGGATTTATAGTGTTTTGAGTACAAAAAGACATCCGAAGCCTACGCAGATGAAGGCAGCATCAGCCACACTTTCTGGTCGCTGGGATGTAGCGGTTAAATATTATAGCAGCACAACCAATTATACCTGGACGCTGGAACAGGATGGCAACTGGCTGCAGGGTGTACATACGGGAACGTTTTCAACACAGAATCTTGTTGGAACAATTGAAGGTGATATGGTGCGAGTCCGCAACAACGATAACCCTGCTGGTGATCACCTTGCATTTACTTTTACAGGAACAGTTTCAGGTGACACGATTTCCGGATCGATTTATATGGTTGAATATGGCACTGCCAATTTCAAAGCGACCAGGTATAAATACCAGGAGAATCGCGCGCCGCTGACAGTTCCCGGTGGACCGCCACTTGCAACTTAATGGTTTATCTAAATGCAATAGCTATTTTCTACCAGTCATATTAAATCTGAATAAAATGTAATAACGATATTAACGGTGAGAATTTTGTAAAAATTCTCCTCTCTTTTTAATCTGTTCTTCCACTTTTTTGATCTGTCTATAAATTTTCTTTACGTCAGAAAAAGAATTTCCCTGCATGATTGCTTCATCGAATGCTTTCTTCAATGCACACAATTGGCTATTCAGGCTTTGTAATACAAGCATAATGATTTAACAGTTAAATAATCGTGATTGTAAAATCAACCTTTCAAGACGAAGGCGTAAGGCAAAATAACAAAAAAAGTAAAAAAAGCTATATTGAAATTCAATATAGCTTTTAATAGAAATTATTTTCTGATTCTGGCTGTAGCGAGTTTAGCATTTCTTCGAATGTTCCACATATCCTGTATACCAAATGATCTTACCGAATGCCGGCCGAGATGTACAGCGATAGTTTCCTTTACTTCCTTGTGATTAGCGACGATAGACTGGTCTACAAGCACACGCGGGTGCATAACATTATTACTCATAATATTTCATTTTAGCAATGAGAAAAAATAATACTGAGCTGCCGGAGAAAATCACCAAGAATCGTTAGGAAGAAGTGTATTCAGGTGTCAAAGTAGTAAGTACTGTACTAACTGCTCAATTTGACGATGCAAAGTAACAACAGGAATTCCATATTCACAAATGATGTACGTTTAATGACTGTTAAAAGTAGTTTTGCCTTTTGCCCTCAAAGAGTCTATTGCATAACAACTTTCACAAGATTAATGTATCTTAAGCGTAATGAAAAAATCAGCCATCTTAATAAACGGAGTTTCTCTTCCTCACCATGTGGTGGACAAGAGCGTGCAGCAAGCCAAACGCAGCAAATCATTGGTTAAAGTTGTTTTTATCTACGAGAACCTGGAAGATATACCTCCTGCCTTTCCGAAAAACGAAGAAGTGAGTAAGGCTGACCTTTCTGATGCGAACGCCATTAAAAAGCTGGAGGAAGTTATTCAACATAATTCTTCCTATGTTGAAAGCAATTTAATTCAACAGGAAGTACCGCATGAAATTGTGATCCTTAAAAATCCATCTATCGATGAAATTGCTGCATCACTGAAAGATATTGATAAGATTTTTGTGGATCACGACACTTTTCTGCACCCGCATGAATTTGCGTATGTCAATTTCAGCTATGAGGATCTTGAAGAACACATCGCGACAAAAATTCAATGGTGTAAGCACGGCTGAAAAAATTATTTAGATTTCCGTTTTGCTGGAGGAGCTGGTGGTACCGGCGGCTCAGGTATAGCTGCTGCCTCTACAACTGGCGCGGGTGAAACCACCGGTGCAGCTACTTCAGGAGCAACAGGAGGTGCCGGTGGAACGGGTGGAACCGGTGCTACAGGCGGCTTAGGTAATTTTCCATATTTCTTTTCATTCGCACTTTTATTCCTGTTCCATTCCTGCATCGTCATTGCTACCGTTTCCTTTGTATTTTTATTAAAAATTATAATCAGCTCCTCTCCTCCTGTATGAATAATGCTCTTCGTTAGATCTTTATTGTAAACAGTAGTAGTGTCTGCAGATAATACTCCTATTAAATTGTCATCCGGAATCGTGTCATTTGAAGTCAGTATGCCTATCAAAGGTGTATTATTAACTGTACGGAACCCAAGCAATAAAATCGCGATTAAAGGGAAAATGATAATAAATTTTACGATGTGCACACGTGCACTTTTGTGTTTATTCATCATGCTAATACGTTTTTTAAGGTCTGTTAAACTAAAATGTGCGGTAATACGGAATGAATCACTGCCTGAAATTTTTAATAGCAGATACTGATATGATTTACTGTTATACCCTTTGTGCAGTACTTGCGCGTCTGCTATATATTCAAGATTACGGCGGATAGCAGTGCGTATGAGCCACGCAAATGGGTTGAACCAGTTGAAAATACAGATGGTTTCAGCAGTCATTAAATCTATCCAGTGATGTTGCCTTACATGGATTATTTCGTGCTGCAACACGCGTTCGAGTTCTTCGGAAGTATGTCCGGCAGTTGTATCGATAAAAATATCATTGCCAAGTGTAAATGAACCAGAAGTTGCTGATGAATAAATGCAGATGTTTCCGTTTTTGTGCAGGAGAACTGAGTTTTTCTTTATTTTTCTTAAAGAATAATACCGGACGATCAGATGCAAAAGACAGATGAATGATCCGGCTGCAATAAAAGCAAAAGTAAATAACGGAATATTATTTGTTGCCAGCTGAAGCGGGATAAATTCATTGAAAGCAGGAATCACCTGTAATACGTGTGGGGCAGCTGCAGTATTTTCCTTCAACCATGGGTCCAGGTTAATAACGGGGAGAAAAAAGCAGGACGCAGAAAATACAATGAGAAATATACGGTTCCATTTATAGAAGGTAAGATTCTGAAGCAACAAAGCATAAAATCCATACACAACAGTAAGAGCAATGGAAACTTTCAAAAGGTATGTGATGAGTAACATCATTTTTTCTTTTTTTCTATGAGGTCAACGATATCCTTGAGTTCTTCAGGACTGATCTTCTTCTGCTGTGCAAAAAAAGTGACGAGCTCCTTATAAGAGTTATCAAAGTGATTTTTGACCATGTCGCCGAGAGATTTCTTTTTGAAGTCTGATTCTTTTATCAGTGGGGTGTACCAATACATGTTGCCAATGAGGCGGCTTTGCAGGTAACCTTTTTTTTCCAGATTCCTTATAGTTGAAGCAAGCGTTGTATACGGAGGCTTGCTTTCGTCTGGCATATTTTCAAGGAAAGATTTCACGTTGCCTTCTTTCAGTTTCCATACTACCCTCATCGCTTCTTCCTCCTGTTGTGTGAGTTTATCCTGCATATCTACGATATTTTCGTAAATCTACGGACTTTTCGTAAAATTTTAAATTAAAATATGAGCATAACCTGTTACTAAATTTATTAGCAGTTTATTTAGCATTTTACTAAATTGCACAAACAACCCTTGAATCATGCATACATTGCTAATCATATCTGTAGCCTTTGCGTCCGGAGCTTTAATTGCTTTTATCAGTAACCTGCTGTCGCGTCTCAGGCGATTGAAGGCAGAAAATGATGTTTTTAAGGATGACAATGGCAGCAAACAACAGATTATCCTTAATCTGATCAGGGAAAAGGAATCAAGGGTCAGTGCAGAAGATCTTGGCAATAATTACGTGCCGGTAAGGGCGCATAATCTGGTTACATACGAACTGGAGGAAGCCAGATCGAAATTATCCGAAAAGGATAAGCAGCTGCTCGAACTAACAAAAGCATTGACCGCCCTGAAGAAGGATGAAGAGGCGGTGAATGAAAAACTTTCCACTTTTAAGGAAGAACTGGACAGGCTTCATAAGTTGTCTAAAGAAGAGTTCAGGAACCTTGCGGGCGATATACTTGAAGAGAAGAAAAAACTTTTTGTTGAGACTAACCGGAGCGAGTTGGGTAATATCATCAATCCTCTCAAGAATGATCTCGATATATTTAAAAAGGCAGTGGAAGAAACGAGGAAGGAAGACATTCGTGAATTCACTTCCCTGAAAGATGAGATCCATTCCCTTCAACAGTTGAATACTCAGTTAAGTGATGATGCACGCAACCTGGCAAAGGCATTGAAATCTGACACTAAAGTGCAGGGGTCATGGGGTGAAGACCGGCTGCTGTTTATATTAGAGTCAGAAGGTTTGCAGCCTTACATTGATTTTACGCTACAGGAAACGATCAGGGATGTTGATAACGACATCAACAGGCGGCCTGACTGCATATTAAAATTACCGGGTAACAAACACCTGGTGATCGACAGTAAAGTATCACTGACGGCATATGTCAACTACTGCAACTCCTCATTACCTGAAGAACGTGCAAAGTATCTTAAGCTGCATCTTAAAAGCATTACCGATCACATAGATTTCTTAGCAGATAAGCAGTACCATGCATTGCAGGGATTGCAGACGCCTGACTATGTATTCCTGTTCATGCCGATTGAATCAGCGATTACCCTGGCACTGAATGAAAATGAAGACATATTTAACAGGGCACTCAATAAAAAAGTAGTGCTTATTACGCCTACTACACTGGTCGCTACTTTAAAAGTGATAAAAATCATTTGGCAGAAAGAAAACCAGGTCAAGAATGTAGAGCTGATCTTCAAACAATGTGGCGCCCTGTACGATAAGTTCGTGATGTTCCTGGAAGAAATGGAAAAAGTAGGCAGTGGCCTGCAAACAGCCAACAGATCATACAATGAAGCAATGGACAGGCTGAAAGACGGGGCAAGGAAAGGCGATACCATTATTGGTCGTTTTGAAGCGATCAAAAAATTGGAAGCCAAAACCAATAAGAGCATTCCAAAAAAATACATTGATGAACTGGAGATCATCAGTGATGACAAAGAAACGCCTGTGATTACCCTTATAGATGTTCCCGCAGAACACGGTGCCGCAAAGTGACACACACAAAGAAGGCCGTAGAAACGGCCTTCACAGAAAACTATTATGAAACTTGTGGTTCCACGTAGTAACCAAAAATCAATCAACAAATACAGGGTAAATATTGTGATTTTACAGGGATCAGGAACAAGACCCTGTAGAAACGAACTATTTTATTGCCTTGCCGCTATTTTCAGAAAATCTTATTGAAAAGTGGGTTTAAATACACTTGATTCAAGATTTTTATTATGAGTAATTTTTTTCTTAAGCATACATTTATATTCAGCTGTGTTTTAAATGATGTGATAAGACCATCATACATCAGGCTTACTGCTTTTTACTGGCAATAATTACTCTCAACACTTATCCGCCCTAGTATTATATATCTACTATTGCAGGCAACGGGTTTCAGATACCAAATAAGATGCGACTTGAATCTCGCTGGCTGTTCCGCAGGGATGATGAGTACCCAATCTATATTAATCACGTAAACAGGCCTGACACCGCCTTCCCATGACCATCCGGCGTGGTGTAGAAAGGTCTTTCTTCAATCACATAATGCGCGTCACCTGCGATGCCTAAAGCATTGTATATTGTCTGGTGTATCTGGTCAATTTTAATAGGCTTTTCAATTGTTTTGCAAGGACGTTCGTCAGCAGTTTTTCCATACACATATCCTTTCCTGATCCCTCCGCCGAACATGAGAATAGAACAGCCATCCGTAAAATGGCGGTGCATGCCATAGTTTTTCATTTCATGGATGATATCAGGCTGATCAACCTGTTCCTTCACTTTTGCCCCAGGGCGTCCCTCTACCATCATGTCGCGGCTGAATTCACTGGCGAGTATTACAATAGTTTTTTCCAGGTGGCCTGACTGGTCAAGATCTTTTATTAATTGCGCAACCGGACCATCAATCATTTTCTTCATGTCTTTGATGCGAGTGTTTCCATTGTCGTGGGTGTCCCATCCCTTGAATGGTTCGTATTCAGTGGTAACACTGATGAACCTGGCTCCTTTCTGGGTTAATCTTCTTGCCATCAGGCACCCGAGTCCAAACCTGCCGGTATTATAGATGTCATAAATTTCTTTTGGTTCAGTGCTCAGATCAAAAGCTTTTGCTTCCGGTGAACGCAACAACATATATGCCTGCTCCATCGAACGTTTTAAGGATTCTTTCTGATAGTCACTTCCATATTCTCCTAGCGGACTTTGTTTGATCAGTTCCTCATAGAGTTTATTACGACCCTCAAATCGTTTGGAAGACATGCCAGGCGGGGGCTGTACACTTTCAAGACCTGATGAAGGGTCAGGAATCATAAAAGGGCCGTATTCATTTCCCAAAAAACCAGCAGTGTGAAATGCTTTTAGCTCTTCCCCTTCACCTACTGTGAAGCGCTGGCCGATATCAATGAAAGCCGGGATCACAGGATTTAAAGGACCCATTTCTTTCGCTATCCAGGCACCGATATGCGGTGCAGCAACAGTTTGAGGAGGCTCATAACAAGTATGCCAGTGGTACTGATGACGCGAATGTAATATGAACCCAAGATCCGCGGCTACATATGATCTTATCAGTGTGCCTTTGTCCATTATTTTGCCGATGGATTGCAATCCTTCAGAAAAATTAATTCCATCCAGCACCGTTGGCACAGGGTTGAAAGTGCTGAGGACACTGTTCGCTTCCATACCTTTTTTAAATGGCGTAAATTTTTTAGGATCGAATGTTTCAGTATGGGGCATTCCGCCAGCCATCCATAATAATATAACAGAATCGGCCTTGGAATTTATTTTTCTTTTGTTGCACGACGATAAAAACTGTGTTAAAGGTGCTCCGGCGGCCATAGCAGAAAGGGTGGCAGCACTTGTGCGTTTTAAAAAATCTCTTCTGTTCCAGTTATTAAACATTGATAAGCTGTTTCAATAAATAAGTTGAAATTCCGGTAATAACATGAGCGCCCATAAAAGATCTGCTACAGCATCTGCGGTTGGATCATTGCCTAATGTTTGCCTGGCTATTTTGAATTCTCCCGCCTGTGGTTCCCTGTTTAATGATTTCTTATAAATTTCAGCGATCAGCTGATCAGTTACAGGATAATTTTTTTTCCATCGTTCTGCCCCTTTCTTTAATGCTGCATTGAAACGGACTCCATTGGTCAGTTCAAGTGCCTGTAATAGATTCGCCTGTGATTCTCTGCCTGTGGTAACTGTTTCGCGATTCGGCCTTCCTAGAGCAGTAAGGAAACCATTGTTTACCACCAGAGATGCGCGCTGAACATTGTTCTGCTCATCTTTTGAAAACGGATTGTACTTCATCATTGAATCAGTGAACACAGGCCATACAACATTGCTTACGGCGTCTGCAAATTTTTCTGCCGACATTCGTCTGCGCACCATTCCGCTGAATGTATAATCCTGTGCAGTAAGCCGGTTTGCATCTTTTAATCCAACAGACGGCTGCTGGTAAGTTTGAGAAGTAGCTATAAGAAAAATCAGTTCTTTAAGATCATAATTATTCTTTACGAACCATGAAGCAAGCCAATCAAGCAGATCCTGGCTCCAGGGAACATTGTCCATGATATCAACCGGTTCAACGATTCCCCGACCCATCATCTGCGCCCATATGCGATTTACAATCGTACGGTAAATGCGGCCGTTCTCTGGTCTGGTCATGATTGCAGCAAGCTGTTTTTGTTTTTCAACGTGCTTTGCACTGCTATCAATATCGCCAAGCTGCTGCCATAACATTCTAGGCCTGGTAAACTTTCCTGTTGGCTTATCACAACGGTTGATCTCCATAGATGAGTCGCTGAAGATATTTGCAAAGGCATAAGCGTCTTCCAGCTTCCAGTTATTAATGAAACTGTTATGACACGATGCACATTTCAGGTTCAGTCCTAAGAAAACCTGTGCAACATTTTGTGCTGCCTGAATTTCCGTTGTCTGGCTTGCATTGATCACACCACGCCATTTAATCCCTTCAATGAAGCCTTTTGACTCTTTAGCTGGACTTATCAATTCACGGACAAACTGATCATAAGGTTTATTATTTTTTAATGATTTGTATAACCAGTCAGTAATGTCTGACCGGCCACCGGTGATGTAACCTGTTCCGGTGTAATCATTTCTGAGAGCGTCATTCCAGAAAGTCAGCCAGTTGATGGCATAATCGTCATTACGGTTCAATAATTTTCTTACCCATGCTGCGCGTTTCCCGGGTGTATTGTCTGCAATGAAAGAATCCAACTGTATCGGATCAGGGAGCAATCCGATAATATCCAGGTAAATTCTTCTTAAGTAAATACGGTCGTCCACTACAGGCGACCATTTTATTTTATTTTTCTTAAAATATTCCTTTACCCACACATCTATGGGATTTTCTGCATGCGCAGGGGCAGAAGGAAGTGCAGGATCACGCGGCTCAAGTTTGGCCACACGAAACAATTTATCCTTATCGGATTCTTCAGGCCATGGTGCGCCTTTGGCTACCCAAAAAGTAAGTAACCGGATATCGTTATCAGCAAGTTTCTTACCCTTGGGAGGCATGGCATCTTCATCGTCGCGCGGCAAAGAAATACGGCGTATCACTTCACTTTCGTGTGGCTTGCCGGCAATGATCACCGGTCCGGATTCACCCCCTTTGAAAACAAAATCTTTACCATCGAGCCTCAGTTCTCCTTTAACTTTCTTTGCACTGTGGCATTTATAGCAATTATGTGCGAAGATGGCTTTTACACGAACGTTTATATCTTTTTGCTGCTGCTTTGTTAAACGTGTGGTGTCTTCTTCTAGTGAAGCGAAGTTGATTCCTGTAGTGCTCTCAATATTTTCTGATGGCAACACTTCGGTCAGGTATTCATCGCCGTGAGTAAGTGAGGCGCCGAAATGGCCAGTTACTGAAATGCCGATTGCAGTAATGAAAAGAAGGCCGCGGTAAATAAATACCGTTGATTTTTTTTGCTGCTTTCTCAATGTATATAACAGCAGCAAAACTATAGTGCCGGATGCAGCGGTCGCTATGCCTGTCCATTGATGTATCTCGAGGGTGTTGCCGGCGTATTCATCACCAGTTGCGAGCAGATATCCAAAAGCAGCGGATAGTAAAGAAGTGATTACTCCTGTTACCAGGCAGATTCTGATACCAGGGCGAAGTTTTGAATGGAATCGGCCGACCGTAAAGAGTTCAAGAATGGCAGCGAAAAGGATAAGACCCAATGGAAAATGTACTACCATCGGATGCAATCGCCCCAGGAATTTCCATAGCCAGAAAGTTTCTTCCATGTATTGCTAATATAATTATTTTGGGTGGAAACTTACCGACCCCGGTAACCATATAATTCGGTGACCGGATCTGACTGAATAAGCTCATTGGTATCCAGGTTGATCATTGAAAGGCGGGCACCCCACCCGGCTCCGGTATCCATATTCACAACATTTGACACCACAATGGGTTCGTCAGCTTTCCATGAAATTGTAGGCGTATGGCCGATATAAATTTTATTGAATGGTGTAACCATCTCAAATGTTATATCAGGCAGCTTTTTTTTCAACAGTTCATATTCCATGGCATCAACAAACAGGCTCCTGTCCCAATAGTAATTTTGGTCGCGCTGTTCGTAGAACGATTCGTGCCTGTTAAATCCGGCGTGTACAAAACAATTTTTCGCCTCATCAACATGATAAAGCAGCTGGCGCTTGAAAAAGCTCTTGTGGGTGTCTGGTATATCAGCCGCTTCGATATTACCATTGAAGCCGAATAATTTTGATGCAATAAGATTCGGCTTCTTGCCTTTATTTTTTGTGTAAGCGTTTACTGTACCCTTTCCTCCCTGTGACCAATGCTGTTCATGGTATCCTGTTTGGCAGAATTGATTGAACCATTCATCGTGATTGCCTTTGATGGCAATAAGATTTTTTATTGCCAGCAATTCTTCCACACATTCATAAACTTGATCGTATCCGTCTGCAACATCGCCTAACTGGATCAGCAGGTCGTTATTGTAATCGAAAGCAGAGCGTTCGAGACATTGCTTCAATGCCTTAAATGCCCCGTGAACATCACCCATTACAAATTTTCTCATTCGTTACTAAATATAATTTACTTTGAGTGGATAAATGAGGACTATGAAACTATTTCATTTTATAGCACGGGCCGAAAAGTTGATGCCCGCTGAAATGAAGAAATGGCCATGGGAAATTACAGATAACCTGGAAACGATCATACTCGAAATGATCAAATCATTTGGGAACGAGTATAATATCACTCACGCACTTGGTATACACAAAACGGCGGTGATAGAACAGAATGTGATAATAAAAGGCCCGGTAATTATCGGACAAAATGTTTCCATTGGTGCTAATGCCTACTTAAGGGGCCCGGTTTTGATTGATGATGGTGTTCATATTGGTGCTGCATGTGAAATTAAGCAATCAATTATTTTTTCAGATTCTGCAATAGCGCATTTTAATTATATCGGCAACAGCATCATTGGCAGCAATGTGAATTTTGAAGCGGGTGCAGTTGCAGCGAATCATTATAATGAAAGGTTCAACAAAATTATTTCTGTGTTGTATGGCGATGAGATCATTAATACCGGCGTAAAGAAGTTCGGTTCACTGGTGGGTGACGGCTGTAAAATAGGGGCTAATGCAGTTTTATCGCCGGGTACAATATTGAATAAAAATTATTTAGTTAAAAGACTGGAATTAGTTGAACAGGTTAAGTGAAGGGGGTTCATCACCTTCTATCTCAGAGGTAGCAGGTAGAGAAGAAATTCAACACAAGGCAACGATTGGTTATTGATTGTGATTAATTGCCTATTTTGGCAAGAAACAATCAATGGCACAGCAGAGTTATTCGAATCACAGGAAGTATTATACCGTACATCATTTTATTTTCTATCCTGTTACTTTAGGGTTAGTAATATTGAGCATTTACTTCGCTGATAAAAATCCGGACAGGAAGGCCGAATGGTTTATGTTAGCTGCCATTATTTTTCTTATTGCATGGCTGTCGTTCATGGTAAGACAACATTATGCAATGATACCGCAGAACCGTATCATCCGGCTTGAAATGCGGCTGCGTTATTTCGAATTGTATGGAAAAAAGTTTGATCCTGTAGAAGCCAAATTGAAATTCCGCCAGATCGCTGCCTTGCGTTTTGCTTCTGATGAAGAGCTTCCCGCATTACTGGAAAGGTCAGTCGAAGAAAAACTTAGTCCACGCTCCATTAAAAAACTTATCACCGACTGGCAGGGCGACCACATGCGAGTTTAATTCGTATTTTCATGCTTCAAGTGAACATTAGATGAAGCTAACGATTGAAAACGATTACGATTCAATGTCGCTGCGTGCCGCCAGGTATGTAACTGAACTAATAAAATCAAAACCTGAAGCACTGATTTGCATCGCCGCGGGGGATACTCCTAAACTTACCTGTGATCTTATTGCCCGGATCGCTAAAAAAGAAAAAATAGATTTCAGCCGCGGTTATTTTGTTTCCCTCGATGAGTGGGTAGGCATTGCCCCCTCAAATGAGGGCAGCTGCCATTATTTTTTGCGCAATTATCTTTTTGATCCTCTTAAAATCAATGAGAACCAAACTCATATATTCAATGCGCTTGCTGATGATATGCAAAATGAATGCACGATCATGGATAAATTCATACAACAACATGGATGTTTAGATTTGATGATCGTAGGAGTAGGAAGAAACGGTCACATAGGATTTAATGAACCTGGCGTTAGCTTTGAAGAATACTCTCATATTGTTGACCTCGATGAAACAACCAAATCGGTTGGACAAAAATATTTCAGGGAAGAAACCAAATTAACACAGGGAATTACACTGGGTCTGCAACACCTGACAGAAGCACGTAAGGCAATATTGATTGCCAATAGCATTAAAAAAGCTGAAGTAATGAAACGGGCCCTTGAAGAGGACATCAGCACAGACATGCCTGCCAGTATTATGAGACAACACGCGGATGGTGAAATAATTCTTGATAATGAAGCAGCCTCACTGTTATCCCTGCAAACATGAAATTCAATGAAGCAGCAAGGCTGAGAAGTTTATATTTCCTTGCATTCTCATGCACAGCAGCATGGCAACCCATCTTTGCTGATTATCTTAATTCGAAAGGTATCACTGATTTCAGAATGGGATTGATCCTTGCCATCACTCCGCTGCTGATGTTTATTGTGCAGCCTTTTTATGGCATGCTTGCAGACAGGTATGGTTATAAAAAATGTCTTCTGGTTTCTTCTTTCCTGGCATCTGTTAGTTTTACGCTGTACCTGTTTGATGGCGGATTCATATACCTGCTGCTGGTAACCATAGCGATGTCGGTATTTTATAATTCCACTCAACCCTTGCTGGATTCACTTGCACTGACATTCATCAATACGAATCCGTCGTTCTCTTATGGATCGTTAAGAATCGCTGGTGCCGCTGGATGGGCGTTCACCGGCATTATCGTTGGTTATTTTATTGACAGGCTGAGCACGCAGGTTATTTTTATGTCGTCAGCGATCAGTATGCTGCTCACTTTTTTATTTGCCTTCTTTCTTCATCTGGATAAAGATAAAGATGCAGCTACTGAAAAGTTATCCATCAAAAAAGATCTTAATGAAATCATGCAGAACAATAAACTGCTTATTTTATTATTGTGTGTATTCCTCGTGTATGCGGCTTCTTCCCCTATCTATTACTTTTATTCCATTTATCTTAAGCAGAATGGTGCAACTTCTTTCTTTACAGGATTCCTTATTTCGTTCCAGGGATTGTGTGAACTGCCATTATTTTATTATTCAGCAAGGATCATACGAAGATTTGGAATTAGGACAACATTAATAGCTGCTGTATTCGCAACGGCGCTGCGGCTTATTTTATATTACCAGGTGCATAATCCATATTATGTTCCGCCAATTGAGTTGCTGCAGGGTATTGGCTGGTCACTATTCTGGGCCGCAAGTGTAGAACAGGTGAATATCCTGGTGAGGAAAGAATTAAGAGCAACCGGACAATCATTTTTAACCGGTTCAATGCTTGGCGCAGGGGCTATTGCAGGAAATTTATGGGCGAGTTTTCTCAATGGAAAACAGTTGCCTGTATCGCAGATCTATCTGCTTAATGCAGGGATTGTTTTTGTAATAGGTTTTTTTATGATGCTGTTGTTGCCACGGATATCCCATCATGAAGGCGGTTCAAATACCAATCTACAAATTTAATTACATCGGTTTCGATTGGCGCATAAGGACCGGGCTGGTAGTGGCTTGATTCAATGCCCGCAAAATTATTCTCGCATAGTTTCCAATCCTGCTCACCGGTGATCTTCCAGAACTCTGTGAGATGATCAAGCGTATAATGCTCACCTTCTATGGCATTTTTATCAACAAGCCATGACAATGAAATTTCAGTATTAGAAGGCGACAATGGAGTTACTCTCATCGTCCACATATAATCGCTTACTGCGTCCATCCAGAAATTCGGCAGCACCACCAATCCAAGAACACCTGCATTATAATCTTTATGCTCACCCATCGGGATAGCAACAGCAGCACCGTCGGTACTATAACTGAGCACACCGGGCCTCAGTGGATACCTGATGGCAAAATGGAATGAATCGTTCTCAAATTCAACATTGTTGATCGCCAGACCATTCCTCTCCCACTCTACTTTTCTTTCTTGGAGCACCTCTATTGCTGACTCTTTCATGTTGGCACCGATCACAGCACTGCAATATTCAGGATGCGCTGGCCCGCAATGATAGCATTCACGGAAATTCTCTGCTACCGGTTTCCAATTGGTGCGCAGCGTATATGTTTTCCTGAAGGCTACTTTTGCATTTTCAACTTTATAAGGGGAAAGAAACGGAAAGTAATCGTCGGATACTTTTTTAAAGGGAGGCGGATTATCTGACAATGAAATAAAGATCAGTCCGCCTGTTACTTCAACTTTTACCGGGTGCAGGCCATGAGCTGATTTATCGAAGTCATCTGGCATAAGCCGTGCGTTCACCAGTGAACCGTCTTTATCATACACCCACTGATGATACGGGCAAATAAGCTTAGGCGAACGGCCTCTTTCTTCCAGGCAGATCAGGGAACCCCTGTGCCGGCACGTATTGTAGTGTGCATACACTTCGCCTGCGTTGCCCCGGATGATAATGATGGAATCGTTATGAACTTTGTAGAGAAAGTAATCTCCGGGTTTAGGTATATCAGCAATGGTACCTGCAAAAAGCCAGTATTTTTTCCAGATCGTTTCCAGTTCAGCATTGAAAACATCCCGGTTGGTATAAAAAGGTTGCTCAAGGCTCCAGCCATGATGGTGATTATCCAGCAATTTTTGCAGTTTATTACTTTTCATACGGAAACCAATTACATTTATGTTATGAGCAATTCAAAATTACAATTAAAAATTCTGGCAACGAACTGGGGATTTGAAGGTACCCTCAAGGAGTATATTACAAAGGTTAAACAGGAAGGATATGATGGCATAGAGAGTTGGTGGCCAATGGAAGAGAAAGAGCTGACCGAGCTCGCTTCGTTACTAAATGAAAATGGTTTGCAGGCCGGATTTCTTTGCGGTGCGCAGGATGTTAACTATGCGGAACATTTTAATTTCTTCAAAAAGATGGTGGATGCTGCAGCTAGCAACAAGCTCATCAGGCCGCTTTATATTAATTGCCATTCAGGAAGGGATTACTTCTCGTATGAGCAGAATAAAACTTTTATTGATCATACCATCGCATTATCGAAAAAAACAGGGATAAAGATCCTGCACGAAACACATCGTTCGAGGCTAATGTATTCCGCTCCTGCCGGAAGAAATTATTTTGACAAGATCCCTGATCTCCGGATTACGTTCGATGTGTCGCACTGGTGCAATGTAAGTGAAAGCCTACTCGCCAATCAGGCTGAGACCGTAAAAATAGCGCTGGAGAGAACCGATCATATTCATGCGAGGATCGGCCATCCTGAAGGTCCGCAGGTGAATGATCCGCGTGCGCCAGAATGGAAAGATGCCCTTGATGCACACCTTGCATGGTGGGATAAGATCGTTGATTTAAAAAGAATTTCCGGTGAGGTGATGACTATACTGACTGAGTTCGGGCCTGCCGATTATATGCCAACAGAGCCTTACACCAAAAAACCGCTAGCTGACCAGTGGGCGATAAATGTACATATGAAGGATTTATTGAGGAAGCGATACGGATAAAATCAATTTTCCTTCAGCAGGAACTATTTAAATGTTGTTTCAACTGTTTGCAGCGATACGCCTAATACTTTTTCAGCGATATTATTAAGTTGCTGTTTATTGCCGGTAAAATGATATACGCTATGCGTGTGTTTTATTTCTTCAGATGGCTTTAGTGCTGCAGCAGGTGAAACACTTTCAATTTCATAAAATGGGCCCATTTGTGTTCCATCCTCAAGCGGACCATCGTTATAAGCATTCATCGCATCGCCGCTGAACACCGGTTTGATGGTATTCCATTCCTGGTTAATGTACTTTGCATTGTTGTCTACAGAAAATGAAGTAATCGTTAGCACATTGTTTTGTGCATCATAACTGCCCGCAAAAGGAAGTGCATATGCGGGGACAATTCCCAGTTTGCCACGGCTTTTTCCATCGGCTTTAAAAAATAAAGCCTTGCCAGTATCAAAAATTCTTTCTGCAGGTATCTCACCAAAATAGTTGGTGGTGGCTACTCTTTCTCCTGCTTGTGCCGGCTTATGTGGGATCACGATTACCGTAGCATCTGAAGGGTTGAACATGTCGAGTATCCAGATGCAGGGCATTCCTGTTTGTTCATTCCATTCATGGTCGCCCGTATTTTTCAGTATGTTATTCGTTGTATATCCAACAACTTTTGTTGAATCTTCCAGTGTAATGCCAAGTGTTTTTTTTATCTCACTCCTATCCTGAATCTCAATGATCCTGGTAACATGCATGTTGAGTAGAGTACCTGTATAATTGCTGATGGAAATATCCTTTTTGAGTGTAACAGCAGCAGCATCTTTGTGATCTACTTCCCAATGTTCAGTATCAATCGGCGCTGGCGTTTTCCACTTATTGAACACCATTGAATCGCCTTGCTTAAAATACAATGAATACTTACCGCCTTCAGGCCCTAACCACAGCCGGTTTTCTCCACCATAAGCATTCATATGCGGATCAATGGCAGCTGTAAATGCTTTGTAATTGATCCATCCGAAACTTTTTCCATCGTCGCCTTCCGCTGACGAAGTGAATATCTTACCCTGGTATGCCGGAGAAACAAGTACAGCAGCATTGCCATTTTTCAATTCAACAATATTGCTGTCGTATTGCTGTAAAAATTGTTTGTCGTAG
>DATLDR010000065.1:0-2767 GCA_035525775.1 Flavitalea sp. | reverse complement strand
AAGAAAACCAAGGTCAACCATTGCAGTAAGGTCAACCCGGGTGTTTATCCTTCGCCTGGAATTGTTTTGCTGGACTTCCATGAGTTGCATCGTTGTTGTAATTGTTTGATGGTAGAAAGTTGATAAATACATAAGAAATTGAAACCAGGTTGCACAATTAGAATAACGAATATGAGAATAATGAATAACGAAGTGAATACAGTACTTAACTGCAGGCAGGAGCCTGCTTTAAATGACCAGGTATTGGCACAGACTTTTTGCAATTTCGTTTGGGACGGAAGTACAACTTCCGCCCAGCGATATTTTTTATAGCGGCCTGCGGCCGCTATTTATATATGCGCATTATTTCCAAAAGGTAATGAGGTCCCCTTCAGGGGATTTAGGGGTCAACGAAATATAAAATAAAACGTCACCCTCGGTACAATATCCGCTTCCCTTTCCGGAAGTATCTCTGCATCAGCTTTCGGAGAATATGTATTCACCCAAATGTTAGGCATGATGTGAACATTTTTATGCGGATAGTAATCGAGGCCGGCAAGGAAAAAAGTCTCATCGTAATGACGGAACATGTTAGCTGCATTGTAAACTGTAATCGCATCTTCATTCCTGTAACTGTTGTCCGGATTAAATGAGTCGTAGCGCGCAAAAACATTTAACTTGTCTTTAATAACAGAAGCTCTTGCAAATATTGAAACCCCAAACGGTGTTGCATCTTCACCATCACTCTTGGTGTTATTCATCGTTTGTGTAAATAATTCACCACCTATTGCAAAAGAGGAAGTTTGATAAGCAGCAAATCCTTTAAGTGTAACAACATCACGCTCATTAGAGCTGGTTTGATAATCCGCATAGAAGTCAAGCACAAGTTTGCGCTCCAATAAGTAAGCATATAGCTCACCATAATAGACTTTATGTTTTCCAGCTTCTGTAAAATCTTCCGGTCTCGTACCATTGCCATTGCCCACCATCAGATTATAGCCATAAGTACCAAGCGAATCAAAGCGTCCATATAACGCCAACCCCATGTCACTCGAACTACGTATGCCGCGAGCATCTGTTAGAGTTTTTTCAACGCTTCTATAATTCCAAACCTTTTCCGGAATAAAGGAAAAAGTCAAAGTTGACTGTTGTCCTATTACCAGATCGGCGTTATTATAGATCTCTTTCCATTTGAGACTTAAAGCTTTTATAGTAACTGTTCGTTCACCCCGAAGTGTCTGGACTACATCACTGCCTTCCAATAATGCGGATGTTGAGAATTTTGGAGAGATCGTATAGTCATATCCCAAATACATCCTGCGTACAGCAAAGGCGTATACATTTTTTGGAATACCAGAATACTCTGCGCGGCTGGACCACCTGGCTGTATCCCCACCGGTTTTTATAAAGAAATCACCAAAAGCATAGCCCCAAACATGACCGGGAGGCTTTTCTATTTGAGTGGACTGTCCGGATATGGTGTAACTAAATGATAAAATCAATGATAGTATCAGAAGGGTTTGAAAGTTGGTTTTTCGGGGGAACATAAAATGATCTTTAATTAATTGCAAAATTACCCGGCTTATTTTGTGCAAATATTTTCCGGTGTAAATTGATTATCAAACTTTCAACTTAAAACCCTTTTAAAAAATACAACAGGTTTACAATGCAGGAAGAAAATGCAGGAATTCCGGGGCATTGAGGGTTGTTGAAAGCATCCAGGTAAAATCAAAAGGACAATTTCTTTACGATGAATTAACGGTGAATACAGTCCTGCTTAACTACGATAAAGTAATTTTGCGCCCAAACCAATCTTATGAACCAGAAACTATTCTTATTGCCGCTTTTTCTCCTTGTATTAGCTGCATGTGCCGGCAATAAAAAATCAGATACAACAGGTGATGATACGACGCTTTCCGGAACGATTAATATCGACGGCTCAAGCACCGTATACCCAATCACAGAAGCTGTTGCGGAGGAATTCAAAGTTGATCATCCCGAAGTAAAAATTTCAGTAGCCTTATCCGGAACAGGCGGGGGCTTTAAAAAATTTGGACGCGGTGAGATTGATATCAATGATGCATCCCGTTCTATCAAACCAACTGAAGACAGTCTTGCAAAATCAAACAATGTTAATTACGTAGAACTGACAATTGCATATGATGGCATGGCGATCGTAGTCAATCCAACGAATACCTGGGCTAATGATATGACTGTAGCGGAATTGAAAAAACTTTGGGAACCAGAAGCACAAGGTAAAATCACAAAATGGAGCCAGGTACGTGCCGGTTGGCCTGATCAGGAAATACATTTATTCGGTGCCGGTGTTGAAAGTGGCACATATGATTATTTCACAGAAGCAATTGTTGGCAAAAGCCATTCCAGTAGAGGAGATTTCACTGCGAGCGAAGATGATAACGTCCTTGTTCAGGGTATTGCATCAGATAAAAATGCTTTAGGCTTTTTCGGTCTTGCCTATTATGAAGAAAATAATGACAAATTGAAGCTTGTCGGTGTCGATGACAGCAATGATGCGAATGGTGCAGGTCCTATTCTGCCTACACTGGAAACAGTAAAAAACAAATCATATGCACCTTTAGGTCGTCCACTCTTTATATATGTCAATAGTACAGCAGGAACTAGAAAAGAAGTACAGGCATTTGTTAGCTTTTATCTTGACAACGCCAATGTGTTGACAGAAGAAGTTGGCTTTATTCCTCTGACGAATGAAGAATTGGCGACAGCGAAAAGTAAATGGCAGGATTTTATTTCTTCTTTAACTGCAGCT
>DATLDR010000057.1:0-8044 GCA_035525775.1 Flavitalea sp. | reverse complement strand
AAGAAAGAACTGGGATACTATATCTGCTGTTTTTGATTACGGGCCTGAGACAGACCATACATCCGGCTTCCAGGTAACCTTTTCATCACGCATGCACAATGGCGATGAAAGACCTGCAGAGATCTATTATTCAAATGGCGGGGAGTTAAATCTTAATACAAATAAAGTTACTCCCACCGGCGGGCTATCAAAAAGATTTGCAGATGAAATGAAAATGCAGCCATTCCTGTTACCCGAAACAAGCTTATCAGAAGTGGAGAAAGTGGTAGTGAGTGCAAATACAGGCGGTGATAAACTAACATCAAACCATGTACGCAACTGGATGGAATGTGTGCGCAGCCGTAAAACACCCAATGCACCTGTGGAAGCAGGTTACAGCCATTCCATTGCAACGATCATGACAAATGCTGCAGCACATACCGGTGAGAAAGTAACTTTTGATGAAAAGAGACAGGAAGTGATGGCTGGCGGAAAGGTGTTTAGATATTAAATCATTTTTAGCAAAACTTCGATGCTGATATAAAATATCGCAAAGATCACTGAGGAATCGCAAAGGACGCTAAGCACTTTGCGTCCTTTGCGTTTCTTTGTTCACTTTGCGATACTGTTTATTAAAACTCATCATGAAACATACACTAATAACTATAACAATTTTTATTTGCACGCTCTCAGCAGTTGCACAAAAAAATGAACCGGTAAAGGTCATAAAAGATAAAAAAGAGAAGAAGATCAATGTATTGATCAATGATAAATTATTTACCAGTTTTTTATATCCTGATACTTTGGAGAAGCCAGTATTGTATCCGCTTTACACTGCCGGCGGAACTGATGTAACAAGAGGATTTCCATTAAATACACAACCCGGTGATCCTACTGATCATCCGCATCATATTGGTTTATGGTTCAATTATGAAAATGTAAATGGCCTTGACTTTTGGAATAACTCCTATGCTATTCCGAATGACAAAAAGAAAATATACGGATGGATAAAAACAGATCGTATCCTGGAAACAAAGAGCGGGGCAAAAGGAAAATTATCTTATCATGCCAGGTGGACGAATCACAAAAATGAAACATTGCTCGAAGAGACAACAAAGTTGGAATTCAGCCAGGTTGGTCATAAACGCATCATCGATCGAGTAACAGTTTTAAAGGCAAACACTGAAGTTAATTTTAAAGATGCCAAAGATGGTATGCTTGGGTTAAGGCTTGCGCATGAGTTACAGATCCCAACAACAAAAGATCAGAAGTTTACAGACGATAAAGGAAATGTTACCATTGTAAAAGGCGGCACTGATAACATTCCCAATGGGAATTATATTACCAGCGAAGGAATTGAAGGAGACAGTGCATGGAGCACAAGAGCAGCCTGGTGCAAAGTGTATGGAAAAATGGCACAGGATTCTGTGAGTGTAGTGATTATCGATCATCCAAAAAATGCTAACTATCCCACATTCTGGCATGCACGCGGCTATGGATTGTTTGCAGCAAACCCTTTGGGAGAAAAAATATTTACCAATGGCGAAAGCGAAAAAAACCTTCAGCTTAAAAAGGGGCAGTCAGTAACTTTCCGCTATCGCATCGTGATAGATAATGGGGCAAGAACTATCTCAACCGCTAACATTAATAAGCTTGTTGCAGAATTTACAAAGCATCCCTAATTAGTTTTTCACAGCAGAGAACATGAGTTAAAAGAGTTTACCCTGAGGAAAGTCTTACCTCTGCGAATCCCCTGCTCCTTATTTTCTCAGCGGTTATTTTTTTCCTGTTTTTGAAGTCGTCCATTTTATGGCAAAATAGGTTGCAGTGGTATTGCCAACATTTTTAATGTTGTGCAACTGGTTAGCAGCCTGGAAAATAACGGAACCCGGACCGACACGTTTCAGTTCTCCGTTCACTAAAACTTCTACTGTACCTTCTTTTACAATAAGCATTTCATCTTCCGGGTGCTTATGCGGAGGATGTGCAGTTTCTCCTGCGTTCAAACTGGTTACATGGCATTCTAAATTATCCAGGGTGGGTGTTGCAGAATTAAAGAATTGCCGCCTTTCTCCCGTTTTAGTTGACACTGCATTTATTGCATTCCAGTCAAAAACAACCGGGGACATTAATTGCATTGAATCATTTTTTTGAGCGAAAGTTAAACAGGGACAAAGTATAAAAATGAATAAGCAGGTTGAAATATATTTTATCATGTGCTAAAATTAATGATGAGATAATAAGTACAAATGAAACCATTCTTTAATTATTCTCCAACAGCGGCTTCTTAACCGATCATTAACCAGCTAATCTCCGTTTCTTCAATATCTTTATCACTCATTCAACATATATCAATGATAAAAATTTTTGTTATCGGTGCAACTATGTTTGTCACATTATGCTGCGCAAATAAACAAACCGCAACAACAGCAACTAATGCATACGATGCACCTAAAGAAATTAAAACAGGCGCAGAGCAAACAACAAAATATCTTCCCTACCTCAAAGGAAAAAAGATCGGCATCGTTTCCAACCAAACATCGGTAATTGGTAGAACCCATTTGGTTGACAGCCTTAAAAAACTTGGAGTGAATATAGTTTCCGTGTTTGGGCCTGAGCATGGCTTCAGGGGCAATGCAAGTGCAGGCACAAAAGTTCAGGATGAAGTTGACAGCGCCACAGGCATCCAGATCATTTCATTATATGGCCCAAGAAGAAAACCACGCAAAGAAGACATGGATGCTATTGACCTGATGGTATATGATGTACAGGATGTAGGCTGCCGCTTTTATACCAACATAAATGTGCTGCGAAACATCATGGAATCCTGCGCAGACAATGGAAAAGAGTTGCTCATTCTTGATCGTCCAAATCCCAATGCGTACCTTGTTGATGGTCCCATCCTTGATATGAAATTACAATCAGGCATTGGGCAGTTTCCTATCCCGATATCGCATGGATTAACTGTTGCGGAGTTCGCACAGATGGTGAATGGCGAAGGATGGATGGCGAACAAAGCAAAGTGTAAACTAAAGATCATTCCTGTTGCTAATTACGATCATGAAATGCCTTACACACTTCCTGTAAAACCTTCACCCAATCTTAATACGCAGCAATCGATAATGTTATATCCATCAACCTGCCTGTTCGAAGGCGTTGCATTGAATCATGGCCGCGGCACTTATTTTCCTTTTACTGTTTTGGGTGCTCCGGAACTTAAAGGCAAATACAGTTTTTCATTTACACCCACAGGCATTCCCGGAATGGCAGAAACACCTTTACACATGAACAAGGTTTGTTATGGCCTTGACCTTCGTAAGTATGACGTAGAGAAGCTGCGCAAAAGCAAAAAGATAAACATTCAATGGATGATGGAATTGTACAAAGCTTTTCCTGATAAAGAAAGATTCTTCGACTTTAAACAAAGCAACCAGATGGGAGATATTAATAAGCTCGCAGGTACAACCCTCTTCAAACAACAGATCATCGCAGGCACCTCAGAAGAGGACATCCGTAAAAGCTGGGAACCGGGCTTAAGTGAATTTAAATTAATGCGGAAGAAGTATTTGCTCTATCCTTAATATATTTCCAAATACCAGCGGAAGGAATGCTCCGGATTTCAGCATACTAATTCGGGTTGTCATCCTGACGCAGGAAGGATCTAAGGAATTGATCAAAAGTTTCTTACTAAAGAATAGCCGCAACAACGACCAATGTAAAGCTTATATAAATAAGCAGCATTTGTGTTTGGGTATATGATTTTATAGCATTTCATATAAACAAGATACGGCTTAATATTGCAAACATGAATACTTCTTCAAAACTTTGGGAAAGCAAAGTACTTATCCGCTTTTCCGATTGCGATCCGTTCAATCATTTAAACAATGCCAGGTATATTGATTACTTCATAAATGCCCGTGAAGACCACATCATGCAAAATATGAATTTCAATATTTACCATTTCGCAGCACAGCATGGATTAAGCTGGGTAGTCAGCAAGAATCAAATTGTTTATCTCAAGCCCGCCTTCCTGATGGAGAATGTTATTATAGATTCGCGTTTATTAAGATTAAGAGAAACAGATATTCTTGTTGAAATGAAAATGTGGAATGAAAAAAAGGATAAACTGAAGTCTGTTTTGTGGAGCAATTTTGTGCACATAAATATGAAAAAACAAAAGCCGGAAAACCATTCGCATGACCTGGTTAATACCTTTAAGCCATTTGAAGATCCGATAGATTCAAATATTAGTTTTGATGAACGTGTTATCCAGCTGAGGAATATATGATTCTTCTTCTGCATACGCTCATCATATAACCAAAGCCCAACAATCCTTCGACAAGCTCAGGGTGACACCACTGTTCGGAATCAGTGTAAATGCTGAGTATGAAACTCTATTTAACAATTCATCAAATCGTTGTATAAGAAACAGGAATTTGCAGGTGCTTTTGCATTGATCCGTTGCCCATAATTACTTTTGAATAAAATAATGATCTGAAATACAAAGGTTGTCATCCTGAGTTTATCGAAGGATGGATGCTATTGTACAAATGATGATGGGCAACTTTACCTTCTTCTGACACCACTGATATGTTTGTGGTTTCTGCTGAGTAGTATTTTTTTCTTTAACACAATTCAGATATTGATCTCATAAACTTTTTGCTGCTTTACTTCGGCAAAGCTAATGTATTCATAGAAGGTATGGGTCTCTGTTCTTTTTACATTGCAGCGTAGCCTTAATTTCCCAACGGCTTTATCCCTGCTCCATTCCTTTGCTTTCTCAATAAGCAGTTTACCTATCCCTTTATTCCTGTACTGTTCATCTATAACTAATCCATGTATTTCGCATAATGGAGGCGACTCAACAGATACAGTATAAGACACTCCCATCCACCCGATCACATTTTCATCAACAGCAACAAAGGTTACATGACGTTCGCTTTGCAACAGCGCATGAATATTTTGCAAGGTTTGGTCTTCAGATATTGTATAGCCAAGCTGGTGCGAAAGTGCTGCAATAGCTGCCGCATCTTCAGCGGTAACTTCCCTAATGATCATAATTTAAAGATACAAGAAACGGATTTTATTCTTGTTCGGCGGGAACTCGTCAAATCACGCTTGGTGAAGGGATGCTCATCATTTGTACTAATGCTCAACACTCCGCCTGAATGACCTCAGTCGGGCAGGCTTCGCCGGGCTCAGGATTACATGACGAGTGGTTGTGCTGAAGATGTATCCTATTTTCATTGTTAGCACAATCGTTTGTTATGCTGAGGTACGAAGATCTATTTTGATCAACGTAATAGATCCTTCTCTGCGGTTATATGATCTTCAGTTCTTTGCTCAGGGGATTGCCGCGGATTTGCTCTGCACAAAAGCTATAAGTAAATCTCCCGCAATGACGGCTTCAATGAGCTACTTAAATTAGCTCACCACTCATGGAGAAATGATCAACAGGTAAGCCGGCAACACCGATTATTTATTATATTGTAGCTTGTTCGTTACAAATAATTCCTCCAATAACTTTAAACATACTTCTCATGAGAACAGTCATAAGCTTTACACTCGCACTGATCATTTTTCAACCATTGTCTGCACAGATCGATGCAGGCTTGTTCCGGTACCCCGACGTATCTAAAACACAGATCGTTTTTACGTATGCCAACGACCTGTGGGTGATGCCCAAAGATGGCGGGACCGCATCTAAATTAAGTTCCCCGGCAGGAGTGGAGATCTTTCCTAAATTTTCACCTGACGGAAATACCATTGCCTACACCGGCAACTATGATGGTAACCCCGATGCATATGTTATTCCTGCTGGCGGCGGAATACCTGTACGCCTTACCCAGCATGGTGGACCAGACCGGGTGGTAGACTGGACACCGGATGGAAAACGAATCCTGTTCGCTTCCGGCAGGGAAAGCGGAAGGGAACGCTTTAACCAGTTCTATACTATTTCTTCAAAAGGCGGAGCTGTAGAAAAGCTGCCTTTGGGTTATGCAGAATTTGGATCTTACTCTCCTGATGGGAAAGAGATAGCCGTAACTTTTATATCACAGGTTTTCCGTAACTGGAAACGTTACCGCGGCGGATGGAATGCCGACATCCATATTTTTAATTTTGCCAATAACAAATCAGAAAAAATAACCACCACCGATGCATCAGATGAATTACCGATGTGGCATGACAAATCAATTTATTTTCTCTCTGACCGCGGACCTGAAGTGCGGATGAATTTATGGCGCTACGACCTCAACGATAAGACCTATACACAGTTAACAAAGTTCACAGATTATGATGCTCATTTTCCATCATTGGGACCTGACGATATAGTTATGGAAGCAGGCGGAAAACTTTACCTGTACCAGCTGTCAACACAAAAGCTAAAGGAAGTTAAAGTGAACCTGGTGACGGACAGAACTTCATTAAAACCTTCCATACAGCCTGCTGAAAGATTCCTTCAATACAGCGCTATCAGTCCTGACGGGAACCGTGCACTGATGGGTGCAAGAGGAGAAATATTTTCTGTGCCCGCAGAATTTGGTTTTGTAAAAGATCTTTCAAGAACACCCGGTGTTGCCGAGCGCTACCCTGCATGGTCTCCTGATGGTAACAGTGTTGCTTACTGGAGCGATCAATCCGGCGAATATGAGCTTTGGATAATGGACCCTTCAAAAGAAAATTCTGCAAAAAAATTAACCAGCTACGGGCCGGGGTTTCGATATAATCTTAGATGGTCGCCGGACAGTAAGAAACTTGCTTTTATTGATAAGGCAATGAAGATACAGGTGTATGATATCAGCACAGGTAAAACAACACAGGTTGATAAAGGCCTTCGCATGTCGCATGGAGGGCTGGAGAATTTTAGTTGCAACTGGTCGCCTGACAGCCGCTGGCTTACGTACAGCCGCGATCTTGAAAATTATCACCAGGGTGTTTTTTTATATGACTATGCTGAAAAAAAACTGCACCAGGCTACCAGTGGATTTTACAACTGTTCAAGTCCTGTTTTTGATGCAGACGGAAAACATTTATTTGTAAGAACCACGCAGGCTTTTTCACCCAACTACAGTGACATAGATAATACTTTTATTTATACCAACGCCGGCCAGCTCGCTGCTATCAGTCTTAAAAAAACCATGCCTTCCTTACTCTATCCAAAAAATGATGAAGTAGGTGTAAAGCGTGAGGAAGACAAACAAAAAGCAGACAGTATAAAAAAAGTTTTAAAAGATGCCGGTGTTATCGATGCTAAAAAACCGATACCTGTTATTTCGGATATTGATATTGATGGAATGGAAACACGCATGGTGATTCTTCCTATAAAGCCCGGCAACTTTGGAAGATTAAGTGCAGTAAAAGGAAAAATTATTTACCTGGCGTTTCCAAACACAGGCGTACCTGATGGCAGATCAACTTTGAAATATTATGACATTGATAAACGCGAGGAGAAAACAATTCTTGATGATGTGAACGGGTATGTATTATCAGAAGATGGAAAGAAAATTTTGGTTCGCAGGCTCAGCGCTTATGCTATTATCAAGCCCGACGAAAATCAAAAGTTTGAAAAGCCTTTGCGCATTGCAGAAATGCAAATGGCTGTAGAGCCTATGGAAGAATGGAAACAGATTTTTTTGGATACATGGCGGATGGAGCGTGATTATTTTTATGATCCTAACATGCATGGTGTAAACTGGAACCAGGTAAAAGACCGCTATTCAAAAATGCTTGAGGGTGCCATGACCCGTGAAGAAGTGAACGTGATACTAGGGGAAATGATCGGAGAACTTAATGCATCTCATACCTATAAAGGCGGGGGAGATGAAGAGCGTGAAAAAAGCAATGCCGTTGGATATCTTGGAATCGACTGGCAGGCAGCGGGAAAATATTATAAAATAAAGAACATTATACGCCCTGCTGCATGGGATGCTGAAGTGCGTTCGCCACTAGACATAAGCGGTACCGATATTAAAGAAGGAGATTTTATTCTTGCCGTTAATAGCATACCGCTTACTACCGATGAAGAGCCATTCTCCGCTTTCCAGGGACTTGCGAACAGAACAGT
>DATLDR010000056.1:0-3483 GCA_035525775.1 Flavitalea sp. | reverse complement strand
AAGAAAGAGAAATAGGTTTTCTGGAACAGATTGGCAACCTTGAACAAAAGATCATGGTCCTGAAAACCAGTACGGGAAAGCTGAATGATGCAGATAAGAAGGAGCTTGACAAAAGACTTCATACTTACCTCAAAGAGATAGATAGATGTATAAGCATGCTGAGCGAATAAGTTAAACGCGCTTTACCAGGCGTAATCTTATTTTTTCTTCTCCCTGTGATAATTCCAGTGTGTACACTCCATAAGGAAGATCATTTAAACCTTTCCAGGTGATCTCAGGTTCTTCCTGAATGAAGATTGTTTCGAATTGGCTGCATACGCTGCCCTGGTCATCGCGGAGAACAGCTTTTAAAGAATTGTGGGATGGTGCTAACAACTCGAATCGCAACGTATCGATAAACGTTGCAGTTTTTACTTTAGCAATCATAACGGTTAATTGTTTTAGTTTTCAAAGGATGTATCGGTAATTGGATTATTGAATTAGATAACTATTGTTAATTATCTGTGAATAAATATAATGTAACCTTTTCAAAATAGCAAGTATGGAAGATTCATTAATCCCGATAAATATTGTTGTAGGAGACCGTACCTACAGGGTTCGCATAGAACAAGCCAATGAGGAGATCGTAAGAAGAACCGTAAAGGTGATCAACGATAAGCTTGTTGAGTTCAAAACCACCTTTGCTGGCAAAGACATGCAGGATTATATCGCTATGGTAGTACTATGGTATGCCACAATTGCTGCAGAAGATGGGGATGCCGGCACAGGAAGCGGTATTTCATCTGACATGACTTCGCTGGAAAGCATGCTGGACAAGGCGCTCATCTGACCAAACGTATTGAAAAACAAAACGCTAACCCCCGAAGGGATTTTTGTATTTTCGCAAATTGTAACATATGAAAGAACAATTTAAAATAGATCAACACAATGGAACCGAACGTTTTATCCTATATAATAGCGGGTATAGCATTAGTCATTGGTATAATAGCAGGTAAACTTATTTTTTCAAAAAACACCAAACGCCAGGTAGAAGAAGCAGAACAGAGATCCAATAAAATAATAGCCGATGCCCAGTTGCAGGCTGAAACACTGAAAAAGGAAAAACTGCTGGAAGCAAAAGAGAAATTTGTACAACTTAAAGCGGAGCATGACAGAGAGGTACTGGAAAAAAACAGAAAAATAGGCGAAAGCGAGAACAGGGTGAGGCAAAAAGAACAGACCATCACTCTTAAGCTTGACCAGCTCGAAAAACAGGCAAAGGACAATGATGTGATCAAAGACAATCTCACCAGGCAGATTGAGGTGGTGAACCTGAAAAGAACTGAGCTGGAAAAACATCAGGAGGAGCATATCCGCAAACTGGAAAAAATAGCAGGACTTACTGCAGAAGAAGCCAAAACTCAGCTTGTTGAAAGCCTGAAACAGGAAGCACATACACGGGCGCTTTCTTTACAGCAGGAAATTGTTGACGATGCGAAACAAAGGGCAAATAAAGAGGCCAGAAAGATTATCATCCAGAGCATACAGCGTACGGCCGCTGAGCAGGCAATTGAAAATGCTATTACGGTATTTAACCTTGAAAGCGATGAAATAAAAGGTCAGATCATTGGCCGTGAGGGTAGGAACATTCGGGCCATTGAAGCTGCAACCGGGGTGGATCTGATTGTTGACGACACCCCCGAAGCAATCATTCTTTCATCTTTTGATCCTTTAAGGCGCGAAATTGCCCGGTTAAGTCTTCAACGCCTTGTTTCAGATGGCCGTATACACCCGGCACGAATTGAAGAGGTGGTGGAGAAAACACGCAAACAGATTGAAGAACAGGTAATAGAGATTGGTGAACGAACAGTTATTGAACTGGGTATACATGGTCTTCATAAAGAACTGGTGAGAATTGTAGGGAAGATGAGATTCCGCTCTAGCTATGGACAAAATCTGCTGATGCACAGTCGTGAAGTAGCCAATATATGCAGTATAATGGCTTCTGAACTGGGAATGAATCCAAAGCTGGCAAAGAGAGCAGGTTTATTACATGATATTGGAAAAGTGCCGGACGAGGAAACAGAATTGAGTCATGCACTTCTTGGAGCGAAGCTTGCTGAAAAATACGGTGAGAACCCCGCTGTGGTAAACGCAATTGGTGCGCATCATGATGAAATGGAAATGCAGTATGTTATTTCTCCTATTGTTCAGGCTTGTGACGCGATCAGTGGCGCAAGGCCAGGAGCAAGACGCGAGATCATGCAGCAATATCTCAAAAGGATCAAGGACCTCGAAAATCTTGCGCTTTCATATCCCGGTGTTGAAAAAGCTTATGCTATACAGGCTGGACGCGAGCTGAGAGTGATTGTGGAATCGGAGAAAGTAACAGATTCAGATTCGGACAGACTTTCATTTGAAATTGCCCAGAAGATCCAGACTGAGATGACATTTCCGGGCCAGATCAAAGTAACTGTGATCAGGGAGAAACGGGCTGTTAATGTTGCACGATAGAAGTGAAAAGTCAAAAGTGAAAAGTCAAAAGTTGGAATTCATTAGCTTAACTTACTAAGCACAAACCATCACTTTTCACTTTTCACTTGACTTTGACTCCGACTTTTCACTTTTGACTTTTAACTTTTAACTTTTAACATAATATCCTTACCTTTGCCTCCCAAAAATTAAGTAGCCATGAACCCAGCAGTTCAGTTTGTACACGACCAGTTAACAGGCCAGAAAGAATTTCCAAAATTCAAAGCCGGCGACAATGTTACTGTGAATTATAAGATCATCGAAGGTGGAAAAGAGCGTATCCAGAGCTTCAGGGGAGATGTAATTAAACGCCAGGGATCAGGGAGCACAGCCAGCTTTACAGTAAGAAAGATATCTGATAGCATAGGAGTTGAAAGAACATTCCCGTTGTTCTCACCAAATATTGATTCAATTGAATTGAACAAAAGTGGCCGGGTTCGCCGCGCCAAGCTTTACTTCCTTCGCAGCCGCAGTGGTAAAAGTGCAAGGATTAAAGAAAAAAGAATGGCTACTGTCGCAAATTAATTTCATGAATTATATTATCGAAAAGCGGGACACATCAGTTCCGCTTTTTTTATTCTCTTTTTATAAGAATAATTCAATCTAAAAACACGTAATTTCGTAAATCTAACTAATAAATAGTTCAATATGTTACAAGCTATCAACAATACCCTGCTGATGATCTCTATGCCAGGTGGTACAGAATGGATCCTGATCATCCTTGCAGTGTTGATTTTGTTCGGAGGCCGTAAGATTCCTGAGTTCATGAGAGGATTAGGAAGGGGTATTCGTGAGTTTAACGATGCTAAGACCAACGTAAGAAAAGAGATTGAAGAAGGAATGAGCGAAAGGGATATTAAGGAATCTTCGAAAGATAAATCGTCCACCACAGTTCAACCATAATCTCCCCGTCCGCCGATCTAATTTTACAGCCGGGCCATTGTGTTCAGATTCGAATCGATAAATACTTAC
>DATLDR010000217.1:0-2217 GCA_035525775.1 Flavitalea sp. | reverse complement strand
AAGAAGATGTGGAAGTAGTGAGCGATGACACAGAAACTGACGAAGAAGTTCAGTAAACCATCAGGATGCAAAAATGCCCGTTACAATAATTGTTACGGGCATTTTTGTATAATGTATTGTCAGGGGTATCAGGCTCTTTTTCTTTTACCTGACGCTCCGGCATCCAGGCTTTGTTTCAGCACCTCCATCAGGTCTTTCACTGTGGCAGTTGCTTTTTTAGGCTCGGCAATATGTATGTCTTTTCCTGCAGCTTTCGCTTTTATAACTTTTTTCAATTCTGCAACATAGGTATCCTTGAAAGCTTCCGGATCAAATTTTTCGGTAAGCTGCTGAATCAGTTTGGTAGCCAGCTGAAGTTCCTTTGGAGTAATTTTCTCATTCTTTGGCTTTTCTACCTCCGGTATTTCACGGATCTCCTCATGATAGCGCATCTGGTTGAGCAATAAAATGCCGTTATAAGCCTTCACTGCGCATACATGAACGCGGTTGCGTAACATAAATTCAGCAAGACCAACGGTCTTCGTTTCTTCCAGTGCCTTGATCAGCAGGCCATATGATTTGGCTGCGCCTTTATCAGGGATAACGTAATAAGGTTTTTCGTAAAGTATGGGGTCAATTTCATCTTCCTTTACGAATTGTATAATGTCGATCGTTTTTGATTTTTCGGGACTTGCTTTGGCAAAATCTTCATCGGTTACCACAACATACTTTCCCTTTGCATATTGATATCCCTTAACAATATCCTTCCAGGTAACTTCTTTATCTGTTTTCGTATCGATACGTGCATACCGTATGGGCGCCAGTTCTTTTTTGGAGAGCATGTCAAAATCCAGGGCTTCACCCGAATCAACCGCACTGTTGAGTTTAACAGGAATATTTACCAGTCCGAAACTTATGGCACCTGACCATATTGACCTCATACTAATTTATTTATGACGCAGGATAATAAACTTCAGGTCTGTACTGGCCGGAGCGGAACCAGGTAGAAAAACTACTGACTGCACTTTGCCACCAGGAGTGACGTGTAGTTTTTGTTTCATAATACTCGGCCTTCATGATCTTTACCTTTACAAGCACCATTTGGGAAGCGGCTGCCTGGCGGGCTTCTTCCGGAATAGAAACAAAGGAGTTCATTTCTTCCGGATCAGCAACAACCCATCCCTTTCCATTTACCTGGAGAAAGGAACTGTTTCCTTTTCTGAAAAAATCAAGTCGCACCGGAAATTCGGATTCAAATTCCTGTAAGACCTGCCTTGGCTTCTGGATCATGAACCAGACATAACCGTAATCGTCAACCTTAAGAGTGGTAACGATAGAGGTAGGTAGCTTCAGGACTGAATCACTGAGGTTAAAAAAGATCGCACTTCCAATTTCCTTGATCTTGTCTTGCAGAAAGTTCAACTGTTGATTGGTTGCCATATTAGCCATAACGGTAAATTTTGAATACTCAAAGGGAGTACGCTTATAACTCCAAATTAAATACCACAAAAAATAACGGTTAAACATGAATTCAATAACAGACTCCTGGGGAAAAAATGCTACAGATCGCTTACACCAGAAAATCGAAACTGTTTTTATCTGGCATTATTTTTTTTACTGTTGTTAACAATAGTTCATCTTTTAAATTTTTTAATTATGCCGAGAAATACAAGTACGACCGGTTCTAAAAAAAGCACCGGCTCATCAACTTCCAAGAGTGAAGAAACCATGTTAAAAGAATTGTTCATTGAAGAATTGAAGGACATTTACTGGGCAGAGAAACACCTTACCAAGGCGCTCCCAAAAATGAGAAAAGCAGCTACATCTGAAGAACTTGCAAGCGCTTTTGAAGAGCACCTTGCTGTTACCGAAGGACAGATTGAGAGAGTAGAGCAGGTTTTTGAATTACTGGACATGACACCAAGGGCTAAGAAATGTGAAGCTATGGATGGCCTGGTGAAAGAAGCACAGGCTATTATTGAAGAACTGCCGAAGGGCTCTGCCGTAATTGATGCAGGTCTGATCATCGCAGCACAGAAAGTTGAACACTACGAGATCGCTGCTTATGGTAGCCTGGTACAACTTGCAAAGACTATGGGTGAAAATGAAGTTGCAGATCTTTTGCAGCTTACCCTTGACGAAGAAAAAGAAGCTGACCAGACCCTTACTGAACTTGCAGTAAGCGGGATCAATATCAGTGCTGGAAATGAGTCTGAAAAATAAGGATCTTCAGTCCAA
>DATLDR010000216.1:0-10204 GCA_035525775.1 Flavitalea sp. | reverse complement strand
GAGAAGCAGTCTGTCAAACAAATTTACATTAAACATCTGCTCGATATCTTTAATCATCCTTACAGAGCTGTCTGTGCTGCATCCGCTGACACCTGACTTTGTTTCATCTGCGATCAATACAACAAACTGTCCGAAAAAAAGATTTGCATATCCTGTAACTGGCGTTCCATGTGAATGCCAGTTGGTCACAAATACCTTGAGCAGGTCTTCTAACTCAAAGGCTTCATGCAATGAAAAAGCCCTGTTGCTCTGATAAATCCAAACTTTTGAATTGTCATTGAAGTCATCCGGAAGTAGCTCTTTAAAGTCTGTATTCATAAATTAAAATTAGTCTTAATTATTGCATCGACATTTCTATGAGTTCTGCTATGTCCATTACTTTAACAGACTCTTCTTTTTCAACAGTTTTTATGCCATCTGTGAGCATTGTGTTGCAGAAGGGACAGGCTGCAGCAACGATTGACGCGCCGGTTGATACAGCTTCTTCAGTACGTTCTGTATTAATTCTTATGTTTCCCTTTTCTTCCTCTTTGAACATTTGTGCGCCACCTGCACCGCAGCAAAAGCCTTTACTTCTGCATCGCTTCATTTCGACTAATTCAGCATCCAGCACTTCCAGCACTTTACGGGGTGCTTCATAAATGTTATTCGCCCTGCCGAGATAGCAACTATCGTGGTATGTTATTTTTTTTCCTTTAAATGCACCATCTTCTTTCATGATGATCTTGCCTTCATTAATTAATTGCTGCAGGAATGTGGAGTGATGGATCACTTCATAAGAACCGCCGAGTTGGGGATATTCGTTCTTCAGAATGTTGAAGCAATGAGGACATGCTGTAACAATTTTTTTAATACTGTAGTTATTGAGTACCCGTATATTCTGGTATGCCATCATCTGGAAAAGGAATTCATTTCCTGACCGGCGTGCGGGATCGCCAGTACACAATTCTTCTTTACCAAGTATGGCAAATGATGTTCCGGTTTTAGTAAGTATTGCTGCTAATGCCCTTGTTATTTTTTGTGCACGCTGATCATAACTACCCGAACAGCCAACCCAAAATAAAATGTCGGGGTGCTGACCATTTGCAACCATTTCTGACATTACATGTGCATGCATTCTTATTATTTTAATAGATGCAAATATATTATTTTGCAGTACTAAAAGAAGCTAATGCAATTACAACAAGCAGTTAACAATGTATTTGTACAGCTTTCAGAAACACTCAGGCTTTTATCACCTGCTCAATATGTTCAGCAGTGCAATCATCTTGGCAACAATACTATAGGACAGCATGTACGGCATGTGATAGAGTTATTTCAGTGTCTGGAAGCAGGATATACAGAAGATAACATTAACTATGAAAATAGAAAAAGAGATCGCGCAATTGAAACGGATAGTGTACTGGCAATGCAATTACTTCACGGCATATACAGCAATCTTAACAAGCCTGATAAGGTGCTGACATTACATGCACGTTACGATGATCATGCTGCTGAACCGATTTCCATTACTACTAATTATTTCCGTGAAGTTGCTTACAATCTGGAACACACCATTCATCACATGGCGTTGATCCGAGTGGCGATAAAGGAAGTATCGGACATCATTCTTCCCGAAAATTTTGGTGTAGCATCGTCTACACTCAAGCACCGCAATTATGTGCACAGTAACATACATTCCCACTAAGGAAAATATTTATTTTACTTCAAACCGTGATGAAAAAATTTGGCGGACCGATGCTCATCCGCCATCTGTATATACATTTGGTTCAGGAAAAATGATCTTCCCGAAAGACGGTGATGCTGGTGGCACCTGGATAGCAGCACATGAAAACGGAAATGTTGTAATCTTTTTAAATGGCGGCTTATATACACATACGCCTTTACCTCCTTACAGAAAAAGCAGGGGCCTCATTTTGATTGGTCTGCTTGACCATACTACGCCGTACAATTGCTTTCTTGCCATCAACCTGAATGGCATAGAACCCTTTACAGCGATCATTCGCGACAATGGCCATCTTTTCGAATGCCGCTGGGATGGTTCGAATAAACATTTTAAAGAACTTGACCATAATGCACCGCATATCTGGTCATCGGTTACTTTATATGATGAGCAAACAATTTTAAAAAGAAAGCAATGGTTTGATGAATGGATCAATAACAATAAAAGCATTTCACATAATAAAATACTTCACTTCCATCAGTTTACCGGTGATGGTGATGCCCGTAACGATCTCAAAATGAACCGGGATGGAAAAATATTTACAGTGAGCATATGTTCTGTTGAAATCATGAAGACGGGTTTAATAATGCATTACCTCGACCTGAAAAATGATCAGCACGTTTCACAACAATTGTTATTTGATATTTCAATAGCAGGATCATAATGAATTCGATAAAACGCCTGCTCAGGCGTCCATTTTTTATCAGGTTACTGCATTGGGAATTCTGGAGTTTTGAAGCGGTTTATACATGCATTTATCCAATTTGGATATTGCTTGCTTTGAGGGCAAAGTCTTTTTTCTTTTTCTCTGCAGCAAATCCCAAAATTCAGAATGGCGGGTTTCTGTGTGAATCTAAAAAAGATATACATAAAATTATGGCCGCACATCTGTATCCACGAACGATTCATTTTGATGCAGCAACAGGTGCTGATATCGTCAATGCACAATTGAAACAGAACAATTTCACTTTTCCGCTAATCGGAAAACCTGATACCGGCGGAAGGGGTCGTGGTGTGAAGCTCCTTGAAAATGAGATTGAATGTGCTGCATATGTGAATAGGTCTGCTGTAAATTTTCATATTCAGGAATTCATCCCCTATAAAAATGAAACAGGTATATTTTACTACCGGTTCCCGTGCGAAAAATTGGGTCATATTTCCGGCATTGTGCGAAAAGAATTTCTTACTGTTACCGGAGATGGCAGTTCTACCATAAAAGACCTATTAATGAGCAATAATCGGTCACTTCTGCAGATGGAAAGCCTGCAGAATATTTACGGTGACTATCTTCTTACGATTTTGTCTGCGGGTGTTGAAAAATTATTGGTGCCCTACGGCAACCATGCCCGCGGTGCCGGTTTTTTTGACGACACTCACCTAATAGATGATAAGCTGGTTGACGCAGTAAATAAAATATGCAAAGACATTGATGAGTTTTATTTCGGCCGGCTAGATATTAAGTATGATAACTGGGAAGACTTTAAAAATGGAAAAAACTTTTGTGTGATAGAAGTAAATGGTGCAGGCGCAGAACCTACTCATATTTATGATCCGCGTCACAGTATTTTCTATGCCTGGAGAGAGATTGTGCGGCATTGGTTTATCTTAAATAAAATAAGCATCTCGAATCATTCAAAAGGAGCCAGGTATTTGACAGTTAAAGAAGGTTTAAAGATGTTCAGACAAGATAAAGAACATTCGCAGAAATTACGCATGATGCCTGAGTGAATCATCAAACGGCAGTGATCAAATGAAATTTTTAAGGATTTTTTCAACGGGTTTAATGATCAGCTTTCTGGGAACGCTACCATTAGGAACGTTGAACATCGCCGCTATGCAGATCTCGGTTACGGATGGGGTAAGCCCTGCACTATACTTTGTAACAGGTGCATTGCTTGTTGAAATGGTGTATGTGAGAATTTCATTGGTAGCGATGAACTGGGTAATGAGCCATAAAAAATTGTTCAGGTTGCTTGAATGGATATCGATCGCAATAGTGCTGGCTCTGGCAATATCGAGTTTTATTGCTGCCACAGATCCTGTTGTTAAAAAAAATGTTATTTTATCAAGTGGCATTCACCGGTTCTGGCTCGGGATGATCATGAGCGCTTTAAACCCTGTACAGATACCTTTCTGGTTTGGGTGGAGTACAGTACTGTTCACAAAACAAGTTCTTGAACATAATGACAGCCATTATAATTTATACATTTCAGGTATAGGGACCGGAACATTCATCGGCAATCTTGTATTTATACTTGGAGGAAGGTTTATTGTTGAAGTACTGAATACTAATCAGAAAATACTCCACTGGGTAATAGGAACGATTTTCCTGGTTACTGCGGTAATCCTTCTGATAAAAATTTTAAGAAAAAAAGACATTTAAGTAAGATAGGCTCCTGTTATATTTTCATCCTCCACTTCTACAAAAATATGTTCCTGTAAAGTAGTAGCCACTGATAAACCCTTATAATCAAGATTCACGGGAAAGATTTTATGTGTTCTTTCAACCAGCGCCAGTGTTTGTATTTTCTTTGGATGGAATTCAAGAAATGGTTTTAGTGAATAAAGAATAGTTTTACCGCTATTAGCGACATCATCTACCAGAATTATGACCTGGTTGGTAATATCTACCTGCCGGCTAAGCGTTATTTCGCCGGGTTGCTTTTTGTTAAGCGTCAGATTAACCAGTTGCACTTTAAGCGAACTGAACGATCTGAGTAACTTGTCCATATTTCTGGCGATCACGCTTCCGTTTTCTTCTATGCCAACAAGTATGACATTTTCTTCTTCAATATTATTCTCGATAATCTCCAGGGCCATCCTTTCAAGCTTCATTCTGATGCTTTCTTTATCGAGAATATCTTTTCTGGCCATAACGAAAAATTTGATCAAATTTAAGCTGCTGGTAACCTATTAACCAATTAGTGGTAAAATAGTTTAAATCTTATCTTAGCGTTCAATCTTAACTGAATGCAATACCTGCAACAGATCCTCTTTATCCTTACCCTTGCGATCGCGATATGGTTTTTCTATCGAAAGATCAAGGAAATAACCGCTAACATCCATTTAGGAAAAGATGAGGATTTCAGTGATCATACGGGAGAAAGGTGGAACAATTTGCTGCTGCTGGCATTTGGTCAGAAGAAAATGTTCCGCAAGCCAGTTGTAGCCTTACTGCATTTTGTTATCTATGCCGGATTCCTGATTATCAATATCGAAGTACTTGAAATAATTCTTGATGGCATATTCGGCACTCACAGGTTGTTTGCTCCCTACCTGAACAGCTTCTATTCATTCCTGATCAATTTTTTTGAATTCTTTGCGCTGGGAGTGATCATTGTATGTATAATATTCCTTTTACGCCGCAATGTACTTAAGCTTCGCAGGTTCATCAGCAGGGATCTGGATGGATGGCCCAGAAGCGATGCCAATTATATTCTTATCACAGAAATACTGCTGATGACTTTTTTATTAACAATGAATGCAACAGACACAGCTTTGCAGCAAAGAGGCCATGAACACTATTTGAATTTTTTTACAGGCAACTTTGCAGTATCATCCTGGTTGCATCCTCTTTTTTCAAATTTAAGCGATCAGGCTCTTGTAACGATTGAAAGAACTGCATGGTGGCTGCATATAGCTGGTATCCTGGCATTTTTGAATTACCTGCCCTACTCGAAGCATCTTCACATCATACTTGCTTTTCCAAATGCATACTATACAAGGCTACATCCTAAAGGCATGATCAGAAATATGCCTTCGGTACAGAACGAAGTACTATATGCCATGCAACCGGAACTGGCTCCGTCGAATGCAGAAGCGCCCGATAAATTTGGTGCAAAAGATATATTTGACCTTAGCTGGAGAAATTTGCTTGACGCATACAGCTGTACAGAATGTGGCCGGTGCAGTACCGCCTGTCCGGCAACACAAACCGGAAAATTATTGTCGCCTCGCAAGATCATGATGGATACACGTGACAGGATGGAAGACATTCGTAAAAATATCCGGCATAACGGAGAGTACAGGCATGAAGGAAAAACATTGCTGCACGATTACATCACTGTTGAAGAGTTGCGTGCGTGCACTACCTGCCAGGCCTGTGTTCAGGAATGTCCTGTGAGCATCAGTCCGGTTGAGATTATTATGGAGCTGCGCAGATCGCTGATCATGGAAGAAAGCAATGCTCCGGCAGAATGGAATGCCATGAATTCCAATATTGAAAATAATTTCGCTCCGTGGAAGTTTAATCCTGAGGACAGGGACGCATGGCTCCATCAATAAACTGGATGTGCATACTTAACGGAATGTAATTTTTAATTTATCGCCTGTGTCAACCAACAAAGCAGGTGCAGGTACTTTCACCATATTTAAAACAAAAAATACTTTCTTAAGAACCTTGTTTCGGGTATTGATCATCGTTAGATCAACATCCGGCGATAAATAAAATTTCCTTACCCTTCGTATCCTGTTATAATTATGTGCAATGCCATCCTTGTCTGTCCACTCATTCGATCTTCCACCGAACATGCCATCAGCTCCGTAACCAAAAGCTACATTAAGCCACCGGGGCGCGTTTGATCGGGGAAAAAGAGAAGATATATTTGCACTTAACCAGTATGTTTGCGAATTATAATCTTTTAATATTCTTTCTGTAAAAGAACTACCGAACAACTGATTTCTTCGAGCCACCAGGTTAATGGGGTATCTTTTCGGCCGATAGCTCAGCTTCAGTGATATTTTTTGTTGATTACCGATAAGTTCCTGCAGTGCAAACAGGCTGGCACCGGTAACATCCGCGCCCACATCTCCGCAGCTAAACCCCCATTCCGCAGAATAAGCATCCTGGATTTCGATTATACTCTGGTATACCAAACCGCTTGCAGCGCCCAGAACAGCTGAAGTGGTTTTATTTAAACCTGCCCATTTCCACATTTCATTCGACAGCCGGCTGATGTGATAGGTAGTCCACACGTGACCGGCCTTATCCACCTGGTTCCATTCAGGATTGTCATTAAAAAAATGAAAATTTGTTTTATCGTAATCCTGGTACCATGCCCGATTAAGAAGGATGAAAGAGCTCGTATAAAATGCAACATTTGCAGCAGCAACAATAACCATTTTTTTATTGCTTAAAAATGACGGGGAAAGGGTGTCACCCCGGGCAAATGTTGTCAGGATAAAGGATTGAAGGCTAAACAGTATGAACATTCGTTTTAACACCTCAGCGTAAAGGTAAATGTTTTATATTGCTCTATAAACGGTTGAATATATGGACGAGGCAATCAGGAAACGTTATGACACCTGGCTGAATGGTAATTTTGATGACGCAACAAAACAGGCAATTAAAAAGCTTGAAGAAGAAAATGCCACTGAACTCGCAGAATCCTTCTACAGGAACCTTGAATTTGGAACTGGTGGTTTAAGAGGAATAATGGGAGTGGGCACCAACCGTATGAATAAATATACGGTAGGGATGGCCACACAGGGATATGCCAATTATCTTAAGCAAACATATCCCGGTGGAGTGGTTCGTATTGCTGTTGCACATGACAGCAGGAACAACAGCAGACAATTTGCAGAGATCGTGACGAATGTGATGGCAGCAAATGGCATCAAAGCATTTCTTTTCGAGGCACTGCGACCTACTCCTGAATTGTCTTTTACCATCCGCCATCTCGGTTGCCAGGGTGGCGTGGTGATTACAGCTTCGCATAATCCTAAAGAATATAATGGTTATAAAGCATACTGGAGCGATGGTGGACAACTTGTGCCGCCCCATGATAAAAATGTAATAAAAGAAGTAGATAAAATAGCCTCTGTTGACGACGTGAAATGGAGTGGAGGAGAACAGAACATTACTCTCGTTGGAAAAGAAATAGATGAAGAATATCTGAAAATGCTCAAATCACTTTCCGTTTACCCGGAAGTGATCGAAAAGCAGAACAATCTTAAAATTGTATATACACCTATCCATGGAACCGGCATCACGCTTGTTCCGCAGGCGCTTCAGAGATTCGGGTTCACTAATGTGACCATTGTAGAAGAACAGGCAACACCTGATGGCAATTTTCCAACGGTCAATTATCCAAACCCCGAGGAAAGTGAAGCAATGGCTATAGGATTGAATAAAGCCAGACAAATAGATGCGGATATTTTACTGGGAACAGATCCCGATGCCGATCGTGTAGGCATTGCCGTTAAAGATAGAAATGGCAATTGGGTTCTCATGACTGGTAACCAGACTGCAGTGCTTGCATTCAATTACATGATAGAAGCAAGAAAAGCCAAAGGCATTGCCAGGTCAAATGATATGGTAGTGAAAACCATTGTTACATCGGACCTTATTGACAGGATAGCAGCTGCGAACGGTGTAAAATGTTATAACGTGCTCACGGGATTTAAATGGATAGCAGAATTGATCAGGGAAAAAGAAGCGAGTGAAAATTATGTAATTGGCGGTGAAGAAAGTTATGGATTGATGGTAGGTTCCAAGTTACGCGATAAGGATGCGGTGGCAGCAGTAGCCATTCTTTGTGAAATGGCCGCTTATGAAAAAGACAAAGGAAGATTATTGTATGACAAACTTATAGATCTGTATGTTCAATATGGCTTCTATAAAGAGCATCTCATCTCTATAACCAAAAAGGGAATGAACGGGCAGAAAGAGATAGCTGCGATGATGGAATCGTACAGGAATAACCCACCTAAAAAAATCAACGGCTCGCCAGTGGTGCAGCTACTGGATTATGAAATGCGTAAAGGCAGAAATTTGCAGACAGGTGACGATTGGGAAATCAAACTTCCAAAGTCTAATGTGTTGCAGTTTATACTTGCTGATGGGTCAAAGATTTCAGCAAGACCATCTGGTACTGAACCTAAGATCAAATTTTACTTTAGTGTAAATGCAATGCTCGACAGTCCGGTTAATTTTGAAAAGGTCGAGCAGGAGCTTGGTCAAAGAATAGAAGCTATTATTAAGGATTTAAAGCTTTAGTTGAGAAGTTAAAAGTTATTTGAGCACTTTTCACTTTTAACTTTTGACCTTTAACTTTTGACCTATAACTTGTGACCTTTCCGGGCAAATCCAAAGATCTGCAATAAATCAAATGATTTTTTCAATGATCTTCCCGGAAGATTTTTCTTTAAGAATAACTTTCTTTTCGCCGTAATGCGTTAATTCCTCTTTCACTAAATAATGCTGCTCATCGTATTCAGTAAGGAAGCTGTCTTTTGATAATCCCTCCTTGCCACGCCATATCTGCAGGTCAACCGGCTCCCACTTTTTGGAAGCAGCAGAACGGTAAGCAGCATCCATAACTGCATTGCAAAAATATCCATCATAAAAAGTCTCCCTTGGCTCACGGCCTTCTTCAATGCTGCGGAACATGTCGGTAAACATATGATTGTAGCCAAGATCATTTACTTCATCACCCACAGGGAACAGCCAACCGGCATTGCTCTCAGCTTTCTCAGCTACATATGCGGTGCCTTTGCCGGTAGTAAACATTTCAAATCCTGTGCGTAAAAAGCTATTGATCCAGATGGTTCCTTCCGTTCCCATCACTTCATCGCGCAAATCAAGCCCGCCACGAAAAGTCCAGCTTACTTCAAATTGTGCAATTGCGCCATTTTCGTATTTGATCAAAGCGATGGCATGGTCTTCCGCATCGATTGGCTTAACCTGAGTATCGGCCCAGCACATAACTTCAACAGGTTTTATATCCTTTCCAATAAAACTTCTGGTGATCTCAATACAATGGCAACCAAGGTCAATTATACAACCTCCGCCAGCCTGTTCCTTATTCCAGAACCAGTCACTGTGAGGGCCCGGATGTGTTTCCCTGGACTTTGCCCAGAGCACTTTTCCTATCGCGCCATTTTGTACTTCAGTATATGCTTTAATGAATTTAGGCGAATACACAAGGTCTTCGAGATAACCATTAAAAATGCCTGCCTTTTCAACCGCTTCAAGCATGCGTTTTGCTTCCTGTGCGTTTCTGGCGAGAGGCTTTGTGCTGATCACCGCTTTTTTATGTTTGCAGCAAAGCATCACTGCTTCTTCATGCAGGTTGTTGGGTAATGCTATGCAAACGATCGTAATGTCAGGATGTGAAATGGAGGCTTCCATGTCTGTTGTAACATGTGGAACGTTGTAATCAGCTGCAAATTTTTTTGCGCTTTCTTCTTTCCTTGAATAAATGCTTATGATCTTATCCTTGCTACGTTGTCCCTGTAATGAGTCGGCATAAAATCTACCTATAAAGCCGGATCCCAGCATTGCAATTTTCTGCATGTACAAATCGTTTACGATTAAAATATATTCTTGAAATTATTGTTTCTACACTATGCTCTCTGCCATTCACGTTGCCTCGGCAACAATATTACCTGCTGCCTGTTTTCTTTCCCTGAAAAATAATATAAACAGAATCAAAACACCGACGGCAATATAAGCAGGTACAGACCATATTCGCAGCCAGT
>DATLDR010000207.1:0-6202 GCA_035525775.1 Flavitalea sp. | reverse complement strand
TGCTGGAATGAACGTGATTAAACGTTTTGTGAGTCTTCTGTTATTGACCCTTATCATTTCAGGTGTGTATGCCCAGGATGGATTGACCCGTCGGTATAGTACACCAATAGGCACCAATGTTGGTGGATTTTTGCAATACCTGCCGGTTGGATATTCTGCTGCAGGTAATACGCAAAAATATCCCCTGATCATTTATATACATGGGGCGAGTTCGAATGGAGATGGTGGCACAGGTTCCACCGGGCTGATAAAATTATGGACCGGGTCCGGGACCCCACACGAGCAACAGGATCCTACTCCAAATGATCCGAACCGTGCCCCCTATTGGGTAGATGCCTATGCGCCTGGTGGCACCGGGCCAGCAAACCAAAGGTTTGTGATCATAACGCCACAATTTATTCAGGATATGGTTGGTCATCTTCCAACGCCTGACGAAGTAAATTCAGTGATCGATTATGCAATTGCCAATTATCGCATTGATATTTCAAGGATCTACCTGATGGGTCACAGCCAGGGTGGCGGTGTAGTCTGGGATTATGTAGGATCAAGTTCCGCAAATGCAAGACGCATTGCTGCGGTTATTCCATTTTCCGGTGTTTCATTTCCCTTCCAGGAAAAGGCCAACATCATGAGGAATGCAGGTGTAAAAGTCTGGGCATTTCACAATAACCCTGATAACCAGGTACCAACTTCATTCTCTGTTGACTATGTAAATTATTATAACAATGCACCGGCACCTCCGGTTCCGGCCAAATTAACTTTGTTCCCCGTTTCACCACCATCACACCTTTCGTGGATAGGACCACTTGAAAGAGTATATACCGATAATGGTTTGGATATTTACGAGTGGTTGCTTCAATACCAGTCTACTCCTTCTACAGCATTTGCAGGTGAGGACCGTGAGATCACACTTCCTACCAGTTCGGCACAACTGAGTGGCAGTGCTACCGGAGGTACCGTTACAAATTATGCATGGATTTTTGTATCCGGTCCGGCAACAGGTTCTATAGCCAATGCAAATACCGCGACTCCTACTGTAAGTAACATGACCATAAAAGGAACGTATGTATATCGCCTAACCGTTACTTATTCAAATGGCTCCACTGCTACTGATCTTGTTGCCGTAAATGTAAATCCAGGGGCACAAAGGATACAGGCTGAAAATTATTCTGCTATTTCCGGTACCGTAAGAACGGATCCATTTGCAGGAGGAACTTTTGATTTTTACCGGAATGAGACAGCCGATGATCCTGCTCCAAACAATTTTAAAATGGATGGTATTAACGGTACCGCTGATTGGATGGATTATGTAGTAAACGTACCTGTAGCAGGCACATACCGCTTCCGTTTCCGGACAGGTACGGGCACTGGTGGTACCCGCTTTGTTGTTAAGAATGCAGCAGGTTCGCCAATCAGTAGTACGGTTGAAATGTTTGCTACTACGTATGATACTTATATGAACTTGTTTACCAATGTGCAACTTGCACAGGGTACACAAACCATCAGGATCCAAAGTGCAAGTGACCCTGCTTTCGCTGATAAACCGTGGTTTATGAACTGGTTCGAAATTATTGACGGCACTGTAGCCAATAATTCACCACTGCCGGTAAATTTTGTATGGTTCAACGCAGGTTGCGCAGGTGGAAGTGTAAACCTGACATGGAAGACGGCAGGTGAAATCAACTCAAAAGATTACACTGTTGAAAAAAGCGCTGATGGAAGAATATGGAACAGCATTGCAACAATTCTTTCAGCAGGTCAGTCAGGCAGTGATCAAACTTACAGCTATTCAGATCCTGGTGCAGCCAATAACCTGTACAGGATTGTTGAAACAGGACTTGATGGAAGAAAAACATACAGTTCTTCTATCAGAAGCAATTGCAGTGAGAAAGGCAACCTTGGTGTGTACCCGAATCCTGTCCTGGAAAATGCAGTGGTAAGCATTGCACTTGACCAGAAATCAAAAGTACAACTGACGTTGATAGACAGCAGGGGTGCTATCATTCAGCAACATGAAGTGATTCTTCCAAAAGGAAATAACCAGCTTCCACTTAACATGAATGCTTTCTCAAAAGGAAATTATACTTTGATCGGTACATGGAATGGTACTTCACAATCCATTAAGCTGATTAAAAAATAAATCTTTCACGTTGATCGTGAGCCCTGGTCTTTTGGCCGGGGCTTTTTTTTTAGAAAAAGTCAAAAATCAAAAGTAAAAAGTAAAAAGTCGACAGTCATAGAACGACTGTCCTCAGTAACAGCCAGGCAGGAATGTGATAATTTTTCTGTCGCAATCAACCCTTAAAATGCCGTATTATCACCGTGTTAATGTAAATTGTAAATGCAAGATTTGCAGGGATGATGTTCGAGGTTCGAGGTTTGAGGTTTGATGTTCGATGTTCGATGTTTTGCAACCATAACTACATAAAATGAAAAGATTTTTTGCACCGCTGCAATTACCCCTTAGCCTGGATTTGGTGCTTTTGCTTATGCGAATTGTTTGTGGTATTGGCTTTATCATTTTTGGCTGGCCAAAGATCCAGCATCCTTTTACCTGGATGGAGCCTACCAGGACTCCAGGCTTTCTTCAATTGCTTGCTGCGATATCTGAATTCTGCGGGGGCATTGCACTGATCGCTGGTTTATTTACAAGACTTGCTGCATTCGGCATTACCTGTACCATGCTTGTTGCCGTTTACATGCTGGCGTTTGTATACCATGCGCCCTTTGTGAGTATGACCGGAGGCATAGGCTATGTGCTTCCATCAATATTATTAATAACCGCGCTTTTATTCCTCGTGGCAGGTCCGGGAAAATTTTCTCTTGACAGGCTCCTTTTTGGAAACGGGAGTGTAAAGAGCCGAACCATGTATTATGGTGGAAGTATTTAAAACCAATGTAGAAGAATCGCAGGGTGCTCATAATATCATCAACATCCTGATGGAGCATTTCCCAGGCAGCAGGATCAATTTTGATCTTGATGATTGTGACAGGATCCTGCGTGTTGAAGGCCAGGATATCATACCGCATCAGGTGGAAGGATTGTTAAGGCAGGAAGGTTTTACCTGTGATGTGCTTGAGTAAACCCGGCATCGTAAAGAGCATAAAAAAAGGCCAGATAAAAATCCAGCCCGGTTCTTTCTAATCCTATGAAATTTCCATTTGTATTGATGCATTGTCTCACAAAAGGGTTGCAGCAAAAAACGTTTTTATTTTTTTACAATACATGAGTCCGCAATCAAACTCCATTCCTGCCTTTCAAAATACATATCTCACAGATTACACGGATTAACACAGAATATTTTAATCCATATTAATCTGTGTACTTCTGTGCCATCTGTGAGAACCTTTCAGGCTAGCATCTTAGAACGATCATGCATCCTTTGTATATTGCCATGCCCACCAGATCAAAAGGATTTGCAGGGGCAGCCTGATAATGCTGATCCACATTTTAAGTCCGCCCAACGGCAGGTAATTCAACATCATCTGTATGTTGGCCGGGAAGATCGCTACCAGCATCAGAATAATTCCCCAGGCGGCAATTTTTCTTGAAACAAGGGGAATCAGCAAAAGACCAAAGAACATTTCACTTACACCACTTAAGAAAACCAATTCCCTGTGCCAGCCGATCCATGAAGGCATGATGCGTTCATACGTTTTCGGATGTAAAAAATGATTGATACCCGCCAGCATATACAGGGCAGACATGATATACAGCATGATCTTTTTCAAGTCTGCAAGTACGTTCAAAAGATTTTTTAAATGAAATCATTATGCATCACACCTGAATTGCAGCAGCATTGTGTAACAAAACGTCTTAATCAAAAGATTTATCTTTAACCATCCCCTCTTTTATGAACAATGAGCAACTGCTCCGCTTTCTTCAAAGCACAAAGCTTGTGAGTCTGCAAACCGCAGAAGAAATTTCACGCTCATTTACCTGGAAGGAAATTCCTAAAAACACACTGTTTGTGAAGCAGGGAAGAATCTCCAATGAATACCTTTTTTTGCAAAATGGATTTATGCGTGCATTTGCCTACGATACGGAAGGCAATGATGTAACCACAGGTTTTTACCCGGGCAACGGTGTTGTTTTTGAAGTGTCTTCATTCTTCAACCGCATACCTTCCAAAGAAAATATTGAAGCGGTTTCTGATTGCGAAGGATGGGTAACAACCTACGATCAGCTGAATACACTTTTTCATTCTTTACCAGAGTTTCGCGAATTCGGGCGCATGATGCTTGTAAGAGGATATGCTTCATTAAAAACAAGAATGCTGGTTATGATTACTGAAACTGCGGAACAACGGTATACCGGCCTACTTCAAACCCACCCGGAAATTTTCAGAAATGCACCACTCAAACACATTGCTTCCTACCTCGGGATCACTGATACTTCTTTAAGCCGCATCCGTAAAGAATTTTCAAGAAAATAAACTGCTTCCCGTTTCTTGTCATTTGCCAAGTGAATTTTGTGCAGAACAATTTTCCTTTGTTGTCTAAATCAATGCTGTTATGAATCACGAAATGCCACTTTACATTCCAATCTTGTTTTGCCTCACCACCCTGCTGACCATTTATATTTTTTTCAAAGCTTCCCGGTCAAAAACATTTCTGATCTGGATAGCATTGTGGATTGTTATTCAATCCGTTTTATCGATCAAGGAATTTTATACGGTCACTGATACAGTGCCTCCAAGATTTTTCTTACTGGTGCTGCCTGCTTTTATTTTCATCACCGGACTTTTCTTCACTGTTTCCGGTAAAAGATTTCTGAATGGCCTGGATCCTGCCATGCTCACAGTTTTGCATATCGTACGCATACCGGTTGAAATTGGTCTGTATGCACTATTTCTTCAAAACGCTGTTCCGGGACTCATGACCTTTGAAGGAAGCAACCCTGATATTCTTTCGGGATTGACTGCACCCTTTATTTATTATTTCGGATATCGCAGGGCGCAGGTGAAGCCTGTAATAAAACTTATCTGGAATATTGCCTGCCTTCTTTTACTGGTCAACATAGTTGTTCGCGCAGTGCTGTCACTTCCACTTCCTTTCCAGGTACTGGCGCAGGACCAGCCTGCGGTAGCATTGCTTTATTTTCCATACATCCTGTTACCCTGTTGCATCGTGCCGCTGGTATTGCTCTCTCACCTTGCCTGTATTCGCGGTATCCTGCGTGATATGAAAGAAGGTCGAAATGATATGATGGAAAGGAAGAAAATAATTGTTTCAAATTTTGGAATATAATCTTTGAGTTGAGGTCTCATAGTTCATGGTTCATAGAAGCTGCGAGCCATGAGCCATGAGCTGCACGCTTCACGCTGCAAGCTTCACGGAAAGCCATTAATCATTTTTTCAAGTGATGTTCATTGGTAATTGAATATTGATAAATTGAACATTGAGCCTTTATATTTCTTCTTCCTTCATGTATTCCTTGTTCCGTGTTCTATTGTTATTGGGGTCGGCTCACAGCTCATGGCTCATAGCTCACGGCTTTTTCTTCCTTCATGTATTCATTTGCTCCTTGTTCCCTGTTCTATTGTTCAGTTGCTCCTAATAAAATCTGTGTTGTGGGCTTGACCCCAGATTTTTAAGTTCAGCACCATACTGCGTGCAGGCAATTGCAATATTCTGATCCGTTAGTTTGCCTATCAGGGAAAATTCTATCGAATGGACTTCAATATTTGAGATCTTATTCAACAGGATAAAATCTGTCATGCTCATACTGTCCGGAAATAATAAAGTAACCTGTTTCATAAAAAAATCAACCTGCTCATAAAAATTGTTTCAAAAAACAGTAAGCCGCAAATACGATTCCTAAACAGTTATGTTCAGTTAGAAAGTTATAAACTGTACAGTAAACGTGTGATAAAATGATTATAAAATTTGATGTTAATAATTGAATTATAAAATCAATCACCCATCATAAAAAGACTTCATTTCAGTTTTTAGATAACAATGGCATAATTGTTTACTCTGTTATCTGCTTCCCGTAAAAAAGTTAAATGGAATCTTTCCCGAAATTTGTTGTGGTAATTGGCACTTCTGCAGGTGGCATCAGGGCCCTGGAAGAGCTGGTGATGCAACTGAAGCCTGACATGGATGCGGCTTTTTTTATTGTTTTACATCTTTCAAGGAAAGGCGCAGGAGAAATTTTATTTCAACGCCTGCAACAACTTTCTGTACTTCCATGCAGAGT
>DATLDR010000180.1:0-4851 GCA_035525775.1 Flavitalea sp. | reverse complement strand
AGTTGCGGGGTTTGAGGACAGTCCTGTTCCGGAACGTATTGTAAAGATCCTCCAAACTCTTGGAGACAGTTCAACAGTGGAATATATCAAACGCCACTATGGAGAAATGGAAGGTGAGAGGGAGCCAATGAAATACACGCTCCTCGAAGTGCTTTCTAATATTAAAACATCTGCTTCTTATGGTGTTCTGAAAGATAAATTGCTTACAGACCTGCCACATGAAGGTGATCCCTCTTCACTGGAATATACATTACAGGATTCATCTGAACTCACACGAACGCTTTTTCCGGAAATACTACAGCTTGTGCGTGATAGTGTTTTTGCACAGTCACTCGTAAGCATTGCCCTGCCCCTCGTTGACAGTGGAGCGTTGCATGTTTCCGACCTGATGCCTTACCGGCAGGCTTTTTTAAGTCTTGGAAAGAAGAATCTTCAGCTGATGAAAAAAGATTCGGACAAGGTATGGGAGTATAGTGACTGGATCCCATTCATTGGAAAATTCAATGACCGGGAATCAAATGCGATGCTCCGTGAATACCTGAAATTATCAGAGCTGGAGATAAAACACCTTGCCCTCATAACACTTATAAAGAATAATCAGCCTGTTCCTCCATCCGACATTGAAAAAGTTGCTGCAGGTCTTTTTTTAAGGAACCAGTTGTATGAAGAACTAACAGAAATGAAAAAGACCCAGCTTTTTCCATTAAAATACAGGAATCAGAAAAGTCTTGCTGAAGGACAGTTGTTCGCAATTGCAGCCGATGAAGTTGACGATGCAGATTGCAATCTTGTTTTTATAGGTGAACGGATTGCCATGTACAGAGGAAAAAAGAATAAATTCTACCTGTTTAAAGTGAATTTAATATTTGAGGATTCATCTGAATCTTACCTGGGTATTGCAGGACCGTATGAAGTTGTTCCCAAAACTTTGGTCAACTACGGGGAGAATACAAACATGGTTTGGAATGAAGAATATTCGACTTCAAAAACAGAAAAACAGTTCAGGACTTTCCTGAAAGACCACGAAAATTATTACAGGGAAAAAGATATGCCGGCTGAGAGCCTGAATATTTTAAAAAAATGAATAATTTATTTTGAAATCCGCGAAGTTCATACTTACTTTGTATTTCAAAGTGCTTTTTTATGACTGACCATACAGGCCACCTGGAAAGTATACAAGACATTCGGCAGCTTATGCAAAAGAGCAGCCGGTTCATTAGTCTGAGTGGCTTAAGCGGAATTGCAGCAGGCATTTGCGCTTTGATTGCTTCCTGGATAGCCCGGCAGAAAATCAATGATTACAAAGTGGATAATAATTATGACTACAATAGTCCGTATCCCCGGGCAACCGTTTATGAATTGTATCACCAACTGGAAAGAGAACTGCTGATCCTGGCTGCCATTACTTTTATCGCTGCTTTCTGGCTTGCGTTTTTATTTACCTATATCCGAAGTAAAAAAACAGGCGTACCCATTTGGGGATTTGTGGCAAGAAAGGTAATGATCAATGTAGCCATTCCCATGCTCGCAGGCGCACTTGTAATGTGGAGAATGACAGAGTTTGGGTTATATGGTTTCATTGCACCGGCCTGCCTTATTTTTTATGGGCTTGGTCTCATCAATTCCAGCAAGTTTACTTATCCCGAGATACGATACCTGGGTTACGGCCAGTTATTGCTTGGTGTGATCGCTCTCTGGATGATGGGAAACGGACTGCTGTTCTGGGCACTCGGATTTGGATTGTTGCATATTGTATATGGTTTTGTAATGTGGTGGAAGCACGAAAGGAACACGGCTACTGAGGTCACATATTGAGGAGTTAAATATTGAGCGTATAAACAATGGCAGCAAATAATCCCATATCAGGCCTGCATAAAATTTTCGATAACCGGATAAGACTGGGTGTTATGAGTATACTTATGGTAAATGAAGAAGTTAGTTTCAATGATCTGAAACAGATGCTTGAAGTAACCGATGGTAATCTTGCCACACACCTTGTTGCGCTGGAAGAAGAGGGATTTTTGAAAGTGCACAAGGGTTTTATTGGAAGAAAAACGAACACTACCTACTCAGTAACAAAATCGGGTGAACGTGCTTTTAATGACCACATCACAGCGCTTGAAAAAATGATCAAAGGAATCAAGTAATATTTTTTTTGTCTGTGTACTTTGAAATACAAAGCACTTTTAAAATAATAAAAATGAAACAGGGAAGTATTTTTTTGAAGATTTATCTCGGAGCCGCTCTTCCGGTAGCAGGCATCCTGTTCTTTATTTGTCTCATGTTGGGTTATGATTCACATATGATCCTTTTCGAACTGCTTACTTCATTGCTTTTAGCTCTTCCTGCAATCGCAAGTGTGTTCTTTTCACTCTTGCTGATACGAATGCTGCAGCTAAACAAAATTGCAGGGTGGATGCTGATTTTCACCATTCTTCCAATCGTTTCAATTTTGCCAGCCCTTCAACTTTCAGAGGCAGTGCCAGGTGATATAATATTAATTACTTCACTGAGTACAGCCAGTGGCTATGCCGGTATTTTAAGTAATGGGATCTCCATCAGTGAACTTTTTAATTCATATAGTTATGAAACGAAATAACCTCAAGGTGATCAGAACGATCCTTCTTTTTTTCATGATCACGCTTTTACTGAGTGGCATCACCGCCATTCCGGTAGACCTTGAACTCAGGATTTTGTTGTGCTTTGTTCCCGAAAACACAACACTTGCCGCCTGGCTGAATAAAGTGCTGTCCGCATATGGAACGGTTAAAGAAAATTATGGTTTCCTTCTATATGGATATGACTGGCTGGCTTTTGCACATATTGTACTCGCAATTCTTTTTATTGGTCCTTACCGCGATCCCGTGCGTAACATATGGGTGATTGAATTTGGCATGATCGCCTGTGTGCTCATATTTCCACTTGCCTTTATTGCCGGCTCTCTCAGGGGCATTCCCTGGGGATGGATCCTCATCGACTGCTCCTTTGGTGTATTTGGCTTCATACCCCTGTATGTATGCTACCGTAAAACAAAAAATGTCATTAACAACAATCAATAAAAATGGAAACAATAGAACCAATAGCAGGAATGAGAAATAAACTGATCATCAAAGTGGGGATCATAGGTTTAATAATCCTGATGCTGCAGCTCGCCGTATTTTTTGTGAAAGAAATTGTTTATGAGAGAGAAGCTACACAAAAAAATGCAGCCATTGAAGTAAGCTCTAAATGGGCAGGCACACAAAATTTTGCTGGTCCTATGCTTGTATTACCGTACCGGGATACTGGCATTTATAAATCAAAGCACTATGCGTATATCCTGCCGGATGTACTGCAGGTTGATGCCTCCGTTGTACCTGAAGAAAGATCAAGGGGTATTTATAAAGTGATGTTGTATTCCTCGCACAGTCGCATCACCGGTTCATTCGACAGCATTGATCTTTCAAAATTGAACTTAGCAACGGACCAGGTAATCTGGAAGGAAGCTGCAGTGCAGGTAGGCATCAGTGATATAAAAGGACTGAACGATGAAGTGAAGATGCAATGGAGAAACCGAACATTGAAATTCAGCACAGGCGCGGTTACCAAAAGGGGTGATGGAATACTTTCAGCGGAAATTTCTTTAAATGGGCCAGAAGACCTTGCAAACATTCCTTTTTCCGCAGACATTCATTTAAACGGCTCAGGGCAGTTGTTGTTCACTCCACTCGGAAAGTCAACTACCGTTACGCTCAGTTCAAAGTGGCCCCATCCAAGCTTCACGGGTGATATACTGCCTCAATCTACAACAGTAAAAGACAGTGGATTCTCCGCTACGTGGAAAAGCATGGCGCATAAAAGAAAATTTTCACAACAGTGGACAGATGCGCAGTACAATTTTAATGACCCGGATAAACCAGGTTCAGGATACAATATATCCAACAGCGCATTTGGGGCAAATCTTTACCTGCCTGTAAGCGGTTACCAGAAAACGATGCGTTCCGTGAAATATTCAATGCTATGCATCCTCCTCACATTCGCTGCTTTTTTTCTCATTGAAATAACAAGAAAAAAATCTGTTCATCCATTTCAGTATGGCCTGATCGGTCTTGCGCTTGTAGTATTTTATTTATTGCTGCTTTCTATTTCAGAATACACGGGGTTTAATGCAGCTTATATCATTGCTTCCTTTCTTACAATTGCACTGATTGCGTGGTTTGTTAAAGGCATACTGGGTTCATTGGGCTCAACCGGTATTTTATCACTCACACTCTTGCTCATCTACACTTATGTTTTTACAATCCTCCAGCTTCAGGATTTTTCACTCCTGCTGGGAAGCCTTGGGTTGTTTATTTCACTTGCCGTGATTATGAAGTATTCGAAAAAAATTGAATGGTAAACCTTAATTCAAAACCATGCGTATCAAAATGATCCTTCCGGCGCTTACTGAGGCTAAAAGCCCATTCTGGAGACCCATTAAATATTCGCTGTTTCCTCCACTGGGTCTTGCAACACTGGCTGCTTATTGCAGGGCTGATGATGAAATTGACCTGCAGGATGAACACGTTGAAGAACTTGTAACAGACGACAGTCCGGAATTGGTAGTGATACAGGTGTACATAACAAACGCATTTCGCGCCTATGCACTGGCAGATCACTACCGGAAAAAAGGAGCCCATGTTTGTTTGGGCGGCCTTCATGTTACATCACTTCCTGAAGAAGCGGCACTACATGCTGATACAATTTTTATAGGACCTGGGGAAGATACCTTTCCCGCTTTTCTCGCTGATTTCCGGAGGGGAACGCAAAAGAAAATCTATGCAAACTCAATAAGGGATATCAGTGATATACCTCCTGTACGGCGCGATCTTA
>DATLDR010000177.1:0-4890 GCA_035525775.1 Flavitalea sp. | reverse complement strand
CATCCATTTCAGGCATTTCTAGATCAATCAGCATGAGATCATATGAGCCATTTCTGAATATTTCTACTGCTTCTTTGCCATTAACTGCTTCGTCAACAACAATTCCCCATTTGTTCATGAATCTTTTAGCAATAGACATATTCACTTTATTATCTTCCGCAATCAATATCCGTACACCTTCAAGTGATGTTAACTGCCTGTTTTGATCTTCCTCAATGTATAATTTACTTTCCTGGTTGATGCGCAGAACAACAGTGAAGAAAAATTCACTTCCAATACCTTCCTGGCTTTTTAGCATCAGCTCACTGTTGAACATGTTAATTAGTCTTTTGCTGATGGTTAATCCCAAACCTGTGCCTCCATATTTCCGGGTGGTATCAATGTCGGCCTGAGTAAAGCTTCTGAAAATTTCGCGATGTTTCATTTCAGGGATACCAATGCCCGTGTCTTTTACTACAAACTGAACGGTTGCATTTTCACTTGTTTCATGCAACTGCTTTGCTGTAACACTGATACTTCCGCGTTCAGTGAATTTAATAGCATTCGACAACAGGTTACTTAATATCTGATTCAGACGTGTGTCATCAGTAAACATTTCATTGTCAAGATGAATATCAATCGCAGTATTAAATTTCAATCCTTTTGCACGTACCTGTCCGGCAAACTGGTTAATGATACGGTTCATGAACATCATGATATTGATAGGCCTCAGTTCAAGCTCCAGCTTTCCGGCTTCAATTTTATGATAATCAAGAATGTCGTTGATCAGCGTCATCATGTGTTCCGATGAATATTTAAGAATATCCAGGCTTGCTTTCTGTTCTGGAAGATGCATTTCCTGCAGCAAAAGATTTGAAACACCAATGATACCATTTAAAGGAGTACGCAATTCATGGCTCATGTTTGAAAGAAAACGAGACTTTGTATTGGAAGCGACCTCCGCTTTTTTCTTTGCTTTCAGTAATTCCATCTCTGCTTTCCGCAGGTTAGCGTTTTCATTTAAAATCGCTTCTTCATTATTCTTATTCGTTCTCAGAATTGCATAGGAAAAAGCAAGTGTCAGCGCCATTCCAATCAGCAGATTACTCCTGTATAACTTCGCATACATCTCATGACTGATCACCTGTACTGCACTGTTAGTTTGCGGGCTTAAATAAAAACAAAGCATTGCTGATAGAACGGTTATAGAGTATACTACTATCCAGCCTTTGAAATGTTTTCCGATGCTTACAACGAAAGTGAGCACAAGGAAATAAGGAAAATAAAAAAGATAGGTACCTGCTTTTAGTCCTTCTATATAACTCACCACAATTAAATATAAATTCAGGTTGATGACCGAAATGATGAGGCCTATTTCAAGTTTCTTCTTAGCATTAAAGTAATAGGCAAGCAGAAAAAAATATGCAGATGTAATATTAATGAGAGCACTGATATATAAACTGTTGAAGAAATAGGTGAGCACCGAAAAAAAGTTCACGAGGAGCGCCAATATCACAAACTGATTGAGGCGGATGATTTTCTTTGATTGCTCGTTAGTTGTAGCACCATCTATGCCGGAATAAAGAATATCGCGGTAAATTAACCATCCGAGATATACTAATTTCTTTTTCATACAGTTATTGGATAAGAGAAATCCAATTGTTAACGGTAAAACGCGCAATCTATTACCTATGAACCCGGCTTACGTGCATAAAAAGTTCATTTTCAATGAAAAAATAGAAGATACCTATATTCATAGCCTATATGAACATGACTATGCCTACATCGCAGAAGTTTTCAGCACCAGCCTTGAAACACTAAAGGAAGAAACCGGTCACTTTACCTCTGCGTTTGAATCTTCTGATATTGATTCTTTAAAAAAAGCTGCTCATAAAATAAAACCCCTTTTTGGTTTTACCGGTATGCTTCATCACCAGGAAATGATGGGAAGATTTGAACACTTATGTGAGAATACCTTAAACACACATAACATCACTATACAATATATAGAGCTGACAGAATTGATGAAGGAGGGAAAAAACATCCTTAAAGAAGAGTGCAACCGTCTCACAGAATTTATATCATGAAGATAGATTGTATAATAATTGAAGACCTGAAAGTAGCGGCTGACTACCTCATACGGTGTTGTGAAAAAAGCCAGCGTGTTGAAGTGAAAGGTTGCTTTCCTGATGTTACATCTGCGCTCGGGTATCTCAACATTAACACAGTTGATCTTTTATTTCTGGATGTCGAAATGCCGGGAGCGACAGGTTTTGAACTGCTTGATAAAATTGCATATAAACCAAAAGTGATCCTTACTACTTCCAAGGAAGAATACGCATACAACGCTTTTCAATACAATGTTGAAGACTTTTTGAAAAAGCCATTTGCTTATACAAGATTTATAGAAGCCCTTGATAAAGTGTCTGCCAAGGAAGATAATAAAGGCACTGGTCCGTCTTCCCATGCAAATTTTATTTTTATAAAGACCGATGGAAAGCTTGTGCGGCTGAATAATGATGACATCCTTTTTATCGAGAGCATGGGTGATTATGTGAAATTTGTTACACGTGATAAGAAATACGTTACCTATAACAGCCTGAGAAACCTGGAAGAAAAGGTGAATAAGGAATACTTCATGAAAATTCACCGGTCTTACATCATCAATCTCCTGAAAATTGATAATATCAGGGAAAACGACCTGTTTATCAATGGTATTGAAATCCCCATTAGTAAAAGCTTAAGGGCCGACGTGCTCAAAAGACTCACGATTTTATAGGCCTTGCCGGGCAAAAAAGTTGTTTCGGCGAGCTTTAATACCTGTTTGTCTAATAAAGATTGAGCAGCGTAAAATGTTTTTCATCTTTGTTTCAGCAAGTGAGAATAACCAAAGCAAACGAAAAAAACCGAACAATAAAACTTGAATCATAAACCTTAAACCCTATACTTTAGTTTTTATGAAAAGTATCTGACAGTTACAGTTCTTTTCATCATGTTGATTTATTTAGGATTTCGATTTCGGATCCGGACCTCTTTGCGAGGTCCGGTTTTCTTTAAAATTTAGGCCCGTTTTTAAACCGTACATATATCCAATACTATAGATTACCAGACTTATGATCGTAACAAAAAGCCTATCCATGAAAACAACCGCTAATCTCCTCGAGAAGAGCCAATGAATCTGTACAGATAATCTGTACCCCGATGAAACAAGTTACAGTTGATGACCCCTTAGTTGAATTCATTAAAAAAGCCGCCCTTTCTGGTGGCTTTTTTATTAACAGATGATTTTAATGGGCGTACTACGAGGTAAAAGCGAGAACGGTATTTGTTATATTATCTGGTTCCTAAGAAGGTCATTGAAATTATCTGCCGTTCTTATCACCCTGGGTGTATTATTTTCTACTAAAACTTCAGCGGGCTTATACCTTGAATTATAATTGGAAGACATTTCAAAACAATAGGCACCTGCATTACGGAAAATCAAAAAGTCGCCTTCTCTTATTTCATTTACTTCCCTGTTGGTAGCAAACGTATCGGTTTCACAAATATTTCCCGTGATGGTATATCTCCTGATATCTCCGGTTGGATTTGAAATATTTATGATTGTATGCCATGCATCATAAAACATGGGCCTTATCAGGTGATTAAGACCAGTATTCAGTCCGGCAAATGTTACAGAAGGTGTTTCCTTTATAACATTCACAGCAGCAATAAAATATCCCGCTTCACTTACCAGAAATTTTCCCGGCTCAAACCACAGTTTTAATTTTCTGCCTGATTTTTTTTCAAACAATGCAAGTGATTCACTAAGCTTGGCGCCCAATTCATCGATATCCGTTTCGTGATCACCCTGCTTATATGATACTTTGAACCCTCCACCAAGGTCAAGGAACTCGATCAAAGGAAATTGTTCGGTGAGATTGAAAAGAAGCTCCACTCCTTTCACAAAAACATCCACATCTTTAATATCACTGCCTGTATGGATATGCAATCCCCTGATTGCGACTCCGGTTTCGTTGATCACGTCATGAATCTCAGTAATATTTTCTAAAGGAATACCGAACTTACTTGCATCATGTCCGGTGGAGATTTTAAGGTTGCCACCAGCCATAATATTTGGCCGCAGCCTGATACCGACAGGATAAGATGATCCAAATTTTTGTCCGAATTTCCGGAGATTTGAAACACTGTCTATATTGATATTTACCCCTTGGGAGGCAACTTCTTCGAGTTCAGAAAAAGAAATATTATTCGATGTATATAAGATTTGTTTAGGCGAAAAGCCTGCGAGCAGTGCAAGATGTACTTCATTAGATGAGCTGCAGTCGACACTACAGCCTATACTTTTTATATACCTGAGAATATTGATATTTGTAAGGGCTTTGCATGCATAAAAAAAAGCTGCATCTGTACCTTTGAATGCGGAAGTGAGCCTTTGAAATTGCTGTTGTATCTTTTCTGCATGATAAACATACAGTGGGGTTCCATACCGGTTCGCTAACTGTACAAGAAATTCATGTGAAAGCCGCATTTCATTTGTCTGTTCCTTCTTGTTCGCTGTTGTTATCATTGTCGTTACCTTCAAGTAGTTCACCGTTTTCTGTTACGATTAATGCTGCTGTATCTGCCCGTTCATCGATATTTTGCGAGTGCATACTAGTTGGGTGTACAGATGCATCATTAAAAATTTCCTTCAGCTTCGGCAGGTCAACAGGTGAATTGATGCCGAAGTAGTCCATGAAAGTTCTTGACGTATTGTAGATAAGCGGTTTCCCCGGCAATTCTTCATTTCTGCCGCTGATCACTATCAGTTCTTTTTCTAACAGCTTCTGAATGGAATAATCGCAGTTTACACCCCGTATAGCTTCGATATCAGATTTTGTGATCGGTTGCTTATATGCAATGATCGCA
>DATLDR010000158.1:0-20518 GCA_035525775.1 Flavitalea sp. | reverse complement strand
AAAGCAAGCGTTGCAAAAATACTGTTTCTGAAAAAGGGCAATCCGTCTGCATAAGCTTGCATCAGACCGGGAAAATTATGTGGTCTTCCGAATCCTGAACCCGCATTCCATACGAAAAAGTTAGATAGCAGGAAGAAAGCACAACAAATGATGAAAGAAAACATCACAATGTTTGGCACATTGATCTTTCTCATCAGGAATCCTATGATAGTCATGGCAGCAAACAGGAGGTAATTGGTAAACTGACCTTCATAAAAACCTGAAATAGCAGTTATTCCATTTAAGTAAAGTAGATGATAGATAACATCTGAAAAGAACATAGAAAAGATCGGGAATGCGAATGCAAGCTTTTTGTCTTTTATCACAGCACCGGCAAACAGGGCCATCGCGAGATGAGGTGCAAACCCCATCGGGCGGTCAGGGATAACCCGGTACAGCGCCGCAACAATAATCATCATGAGCAGGGTAATCAATGTGTGCATATTTGATCTCATAAACTTCAGATATTGCGCGAAAATAGGTTTTTATTTTTGATCATGCCGGAACTGTTGCCCGGTAAAGTACTGCTCGCGTATCCGAAGCAAAGTGAGCCACATTCTCCGGAAGCACCAGCAGTGAATCACCAGACCGGAAGTCGGTTTTTTCCTCATCGGAAGTAACGGAACCGATGCCATCGTACACAAAATAAATTTCAGGACCAAAAGCGGGCAATGCTATTCCTCTGTGGGGTTCTATAATGATCCTGCTCATCTGAAAATCACGCGCAGGCGTTTTGAAAATTTCTTCATGTGTATCTTCTGAACAACCGGTCATAACATCCGGTATCGTAGATTCAAAATGGATATGCTCCAGGAGCTCTTTAACATCAATGTGTTTTGGAGTAAGGCCTCCACGCAAAACATTATCTGAATTGGCCATGATCTCCATGGTTTGACCTTCCAGGTAAGCATGAGGCAAGCCGGCATCCTGGAACAACGCTTCACCTTCTTTCATTTTTACAATATTGAAAAGGTAGATGGAGAAAATGCCGCGGTCGGTTTTATCCGGAGTGTTATAAGTTATGGCAGCTCTTGCTGCCCAGAAATTTTCATCGCTTTTATCATATTTGTTTTCATTGTATAAAGGAATGATCCTGTTTAGCAGCGGAGTTAATATCCTGTTCACCTCAGCCTGTGGCATAGTCATCACTTTTGTATATAACCTGCGGTAATCTGAGGAACGAAATTCATGCAGGAGGAAGTTAAGTTCGGGCACCTCGGTTAAAGTCTTAATTAACTGGTGTGCCGGCTTGAAACCATGGAGCAGGTAAAAGTCGCTTAATGGAGAAAGCAGTTCCGGTTTATGATTACTGTCTTTAAAGTTCCTGTTAGGCGCATCTTGTGGAATGCCCTTCTCGTTTTCCTCGATGAATTTTTTTTCAGCCGCTTCCTTTGAAGGATGTACCTGTATAGACAGCATTTTTTCTACATCCTGCAATTTGAAAAGATATGGAAGGTCTCCTGCTTCAGGATGAAGATTGCTGCCGAGCCAGTATTCGGCATAAGGTTTTTTGTCTTCGTTCGAGCGGTGTAAAACCGCTGGAATGAATGTTTTTCCACCCCAGTCATAGTGTTTGAAAACACCTTTTACTTTAATGATCTTTTCAGAATTTCCCATGTTATTGCAAATTACCAAAATGGCTAAACATATTGAGACAGGAAAAGACGGCGAAGCGCTTGCCTTCAGATTTTTACAGAAGAAAGACTTTGAAATTATCTGCTGCAACTGGCGTTCTGGTCATTACGAGATAGATATTATCGCTACCAAAGAAAACAAGATCCATTTTATAGAAGTGAAAACAAGACATTCCGTCAAATTCGGATATCCTGAAGAAAGTGTAACAAAGCAAAAATTCTATTTCCTTAAAAAAGCAGCAGCGGCTTTTTTATCACGATTCAGGGAAGTTAAGAAGATTCAATTCGACATTCTGTCAATAATCATTTCAGAAGGAAAACCAACAGACTATTTATTTATTGAAGACGTATATTTCTATTAAATGATTGTTTTGAATTCTTAATCTACACCCCTTAATTTTTTTCTCATCAACTCCACTACCCTATAGGTGGCCGGACAAAATTCAATGTTCTGTTTGAACACATGCATGTAATCGATCATTCGCTTTCTGGTATGATGCGGAAAACCTGCACAATCACGTGGACGTACTTCATAGATACTGCACTTGTTGTCGTCTAAATTAAGAAACTGGCATGGCTGTGTTCTGTTGATCCAGTCGCCCTGGCGGTCTTTAAGGAGATATTTTTTCTGGAACTGGTCAACTGTCATGCCGGTATGTGATGATATGCGGACCAGGTCACTTCGTGTATAAGTAGGCGACATGGTTTTGCAGCAGTTAGCACACGACAAACAATCAGTCTGCTTCCACATTTCGAGATCTGCAGCAACTGCCATCATGTCGAGTTTGCGCGGTGGATTATTTTCAATCTTTGTAAGAAATCTTCTGAATGCAGATCTGTTTTCAGCAACCTTTTTTCTGAAATGCCGCAGGTTTATTTTTTCCATGAGGAATAAAAATAAAGAAGATTTTTTCGAAATCAGTTTTAACTTCTAACTTTTGCCTTCAACTTTTTCACAATTGTGGGATTCTTATAAAAAGGGCTACAAGGCCTGGCTGCAGTTAGAAAAATCATTGTCCGACCATTCCGTGTCGGCCTATCTTTCCGACCTTGAAAAACTTACCCAGTTTTTTCAGTCGGCTGACCTGCAATTGTCTCCAAAACAAGTGACGTTGAAACATCTTCAAAAATTCACGTCATTCATCAATGAATTGGGTATATCGGCTACCTCTCAGGCACGTATAATTTCAGGCATACGTTCTTTTTATGATTATTGTGTTGCAGAAAACATGGTTGAAACCGATCCTACGCTATTATTGGAAGCGCCCAAAACCAGAAGAAAGTTACCAGACACACTGAGTGTGGATGAAGTAGAAAAGATCATTTCTTCAATAGATCTTTCAACGCCAGAAGGCATCAGAAATAAAGCTATCCTGGAAACCATGTACAGTTGCGGGTTGAGGGTTTCTGAACTGGTGAACCTGAGAGTTTCGCAGTTTTATCCTGATTTGGGTTTTATACGTGTTACCGGAAAAGGCGACAAAGAAAGATTGATACCGATTGGCAGCACTGCTGTAAAGCACATTAAGATCTATCTCAAAACTGTGCGTAACCAGGTCAAAATCGCCGGCGGACAGGAAGATATGCTTTTCCTGAACCGCAGAGGTTCTGCTCTTTCAAGAGTAATGATCTTTCTTCTTTTAAAAGACCTTGTTAAAAAAGCACGTATTACTAAAGTAATATCTCCGCATACGCTGAGGCATTCTTTCGCTACCCATCTTGTTGAAGGCGGTGCTGACCTGAGGGCAGTGCAGGAAATGCTGGGACATGAAAGTATTACGACTACTGAAATTTATACCCACCTTGACAGGGATTATTTACGGGCAACACTGCAGCAGTTTCATCCATCGTACAAGTAGAAAAATACTTCACGCAAAGGTTCGCACCACGCAAGAGGTGTGTAGACCCCATTCCGCGGTCTATCTTCTGCCTTTTGCCCTCTGCCTCTGCCCTCGGCCCTAATCTTCACGATCCTTTAACTGGACGCAATAAGTCTTTCGTACTGTTTTACCGTCTAAATATCAAATAACAAATCAAATATGAAAAATGTGATGAGAATCTGGTTACCGGTTTTCGCAGCATTTATTATCACTGGTTGCGGCGTACAGTCGTATGTTGAAAAAGATCCTTCAGTCAATCTTAACAGCTACAGAACTTATGCCTGGATCGGCGAAAAAAATAGCAGGAAAAACGATAAACCATACAAAGACTTCCAGGACACTTACCTGACCGGGCTCATTTCCCAGCAACTCGAAAAGAACGGCTTCGTTAAAGCAAGATCAAATGGCAATGCAGACGTGCTGATCGATTACGACGTAATGATTGAAAATGCAGTTCGTTCACAAAATGATCCGGTTTATTCAAGATCTTTTGTACGGTATTTCTATAATCCGTATACAGGGCGTATAAATTCTCTGTATTATCCTTCACGTTACATGGGACAGAACAGTTACGATGTGCCTTACAAATCAGGAACGGTCACCATCAACATTGTTGATAATGAATCAAAGAAACTGGTTTGGCAGGGTTGGGCTGAAACGGAAGTGACCAGGAAAAGGATAGACAGGGACGACATGAACAAGATCGTAAAATCTATTTTCAGAAAACTTGATGTCGCCAAAAACTAGGGTAAGCCCCTATCTTTGCGACAAATAATCAATCAATGAAAATAATATGGACATTAATAGCGTGCGCTACGATAAGTAGCGCCGCTTATTCGCAACAGGAACTGAAAGTTCCTGCGCCATCACCTTCAACCACTATCAAACAGGATTTTGGAATTTCTTCGGTAGAACTATCCTACTCCAGACCAGGCGTAAAAGGAAGAAAAATTTTCGGCGACCTCGTTCCTTACGATAAAGTATGGAGAACAGGTGCCAATTCACCTACTATCATCACATTCGGCGACGAAGTATCTATAGGTGGTAAAAAAGTTCCTGCCGGCAAATACGGATTACTTACCATCCCGGGCCAGCAGGAATGGACGGTGATCATCACAAAATCTACGGATGTATCAAGCCCCTCTGCATACAAGGAAGCTAATGATGTTGTACGCATAAAAGTGAAACCTTTAGAACTTCCCTTTCCCGTAGAAACATTTAATATCTTTTTTGATAACATCAAACCTACCTCAATGGATGCTGTTATCATGTGGGATAAAACTGTTGTTCCTTTTCCTATCTCAACAGAAATAGATTCAAAAGTAAGCGCCCAGATAGATCAGCTGATGAAAACTGACAAACCTCCGTATTTCCAGGCAGCCATGTATTACCTCGACAACGGAAAAGATCTTACCAGGGCTGTTGATTGGATGGACAAAGCGATACAGGACAACCCGAAAGGTTTCTGGATCTATCATAATAAGGCGAATGCATTGGCCAGGATGGGAAAAAAGAAGGAAGCAGTGGAAGCCGCCAACAAATCAATTGAGCTGGCTAAAGAAGCAAGGAACGATGATTATGTACAACTGAATGAAAAATTGTTGGCTACGCTGAAATAATTTCTTATTTCAATCGCTCATATTATATTTAAGTCAGGTCAACAGGCCTGGCTTTTTTTATTACAATATTCAACACCGCCGAAATCAGCATCACACTCAGTGCTCCCAACATTGTAAGCCAGAGAAAACCCAGGCTAATATACTTGTATTGATTCAAAAAGAACAATGCAACCACCATCAACTCTGTGATTACAGCAGCTATAAACACGGCAGTGCCGCCCACTTTTTTCATGTAAAATGCAACGAGGAATATACCGAGTATCACGCCATAAAAAAGTGAACCAAGAATATTTACCGCTTCAATCAAACTTCCCATCTTTGTTGCAAACATCGCTGTGATGATGCAGAATCCTCCCCATCCTAGTGTATACATTTTCGACAACCTGTAATCTCTTGTGCCGCTACAGTTCTTTTCAATAAATTTCTTGTGGATATCTACTACAGTTGTTGACGATAAAGAGTTGAGCGCTGCAGCGATACTTCCCCATCCCGCCAGAAAGATCACTGCTATCAGAAGCCCGATTAATCCCTGCGGAAGATGATCAATAACAAACTTTAGGAAAATATAGTTCGTGTCGATTGTTTCGCTGAAGCTATCCACTTTCTTAACCAGGCTCTTTACGGAATCCTGAATCACTTTTTCCTGCTGAAGATGCAATTTGATATGGTCAATCAATTGAAGATTTTCCTTATCATTCACCCATTGTCTTACTATTGTTTGCTTGCTTCCCTGCACTGAATCGAACCGGGTTTGTAAGTGTGCAGCCTCTGCTTTGTATTTCGAATTGCTCAGTTCCTCCAGCTGATGTGTATTAAAGGTTACCGGGTGATTGAAGAACATATAGAAGGAAAACATTAATACACCAAGTAAAAGTATAAGGAATTGCATAGGCACTTTAACAATGCCATTCATGATGAGTCCCGTTCTGCTTTCCTTTATAGAACTGGCAGTTAGGTACCGGCCAACCTGCGACTGGTCAGTGCCGAAATATGATAATTGAAAAATGGTACCGGCAATTAAACCACTGATAAGATTGTACCGGTCTCCCCAATCGAAGCCGTCTTTCGTAATACCTGTTGTCACCACGTTCATTTTACCAAGTTTATCTCCCAGGTTGATAGCATCCATGAAGCCTACACCTTCAGGCATACTGTTTACTAGTATATATCCGGCGAGAAACATTCCAGTAAAAACAACGATCATCTGGAACATCTGCGTGTGCGCAACAGCTTTAGCACCGCCGATAACAGTGTATACGATCAGCAAACCACCCATGAAGAGATTTGTCCAGTAAATGTTCCAGTGCAACAGCGAAGAAAGTATGATGGCTGGCGCATAAATACTGATGCCTGTAGACATTGCACGCTGCAGCAGGAAGAGCAGCGACGTTAACGTTCTCGTTTTTGAATCAAACCGGTTTTCCAGAAACTCATAGGCGGTGTATACTTTCAGCCTGTGGAAAATGGGAACGAACGTGATGCATAAAACAATCATGGCGAGTGGCAATCCGAAATAGAATTGCACGAAGCGCATGCCGTCCATATACGACTGGCCCGGTACTGAAAGAAACGTAACCGCGCTTGCCTGCGTACCCATCACACTCAGCAGCACCAGCCACCAAGGCATGGTGCGATTGCTGAGAAAATATCCATCCAGGTCACGGGTTGTACGGCTTTTATAGAGTCCATAGGCAATTACACCAGTTAATGTTGCAATCAGTATGATCCAGTCAATAATGCTCATGCAATTATTTTATTTCTTTCCTATAATCATACCTCCAACAAGCACACCCAATACAATTCCGATCAGTAAACCAATCGATACCCTTTTAATGAAAAGTCCAATTACAAGTCCCAGCACAATGCATACTACAAGTGCTACATTCCTCCGGCTTTGCGGCATATTACTCATTTCGGCTGTTTGTTTAATGCAATGATATTCGCGAGCAGACGGTAAGCTCCCTGTACACCTGCAGGCAGCTGCCGGAAAAATACCAATCCGGTATATACGAATTTTCCTTTTCCGTAATCGGCAATGATAAGGCTGCCATTCTGATCCTGCTCACCCGGGTCCTTCATAGCCAGTGGAGTTACAAAAGATTTATCGAGATGCTCAGCAAAATATATACCCCTCTCCTGCACCCAGTGCTCAAAATCTGCAGTGCTGATTTTATTTGGATAATTGAACACCTGGTGATCTGGCAGTAAAAATTTAACCGGCGCGGTTTCATCGGTTACACGATCCCGTGAAATCCGGAAGGGATAAGGGCCAATGGTAGCAGTGTTGGGGCCGACATAACTATTCGTGTTGTATTGAACTATCAGATTGCCGCCGTTTTTCACATAATTATTTAGCACATCGTTTTTATCTGAAAGAAATTTGTGAACGTTGTATGCCCTTATACCTGTAACTATGGCATCGAACTGGCGCAGGTAATTTTCACTAAGATCTTTTTCCCTTATCACGCTTACATCGTATCCCATAAGCGAAAGTGCCGGAGGAACTTTATCGCCTGCGCCTTCAATATAACCGATCTTCTTTCCATCAGTTCTCACAGAATCTAGAACAATCTTAATACTGTCTTTATTGAAATAATAAATATCAGGAATATGATCATAATGTATATGTCTCAGTGTTCCAAAGGATGCGGCTTCAGCAGTTCGCGGCACAACAATAAGCGGTTCATACTGCTCGCCTTTTACCGGATCGGTGAATTTATACCTGACGGGCCTGCTGAAAGTAAAAAGCTGACCGCTAATGGTAACATGAAATTCCGCTGTAAATGCCGGATCAGACTCGGGCTTGCCGATCAGTTCCTGGTCATCTACCACATAATAACCTTTCTGCATTTTATTTTTCAACCAATATGGCTGTGTTACAGGAGTATTCGAAGGCACGATGAAAGATGGTGTAAAATTAAAATTCTCATTTTTTGCTGCCTGGGCATTTATCACGGTATCAACTCCGGCTACACTGATGCTGTTAAGCTTTATTGCAGCCCCTTCCTGGTTATTGAAGACGATGTTCAATTTCAGTGAATCACCCCGAACAGCAAGTGCATTGCCAGCATACGCTTCCATCCATAAACCTGCTGCTGCAGATATTACTTCCTGCAACTCTTTTAATTTTTGTGTACGCCAGTATCCTTCAGGCAGTTTGCTTATCTCATTATATAAACCTGTAAGTGCCGGTACTGATTTATAAGGCTGGTCGAACTGGAATTTTTTGATAATGGCATCAATCAGTGAAGATATCCTTGCAGCCCTTACCCTGCTCCACCCAATGTTTATATTTTCATTGATGGTTGCAGCCGGCTTACTGCCATCGGTAAACGAAAAGTATTCCGGCCATTTGCCCCTGCCTGCGGGCACACCAAAACCCTGGCTTTTATGCTGGCTACGGCTTTCCGCAGCAATCTCTCCATAACCTTTTCCCAGTAAAGCATTGAAACCACCTACATCCATCTGAATCTGGCTGGGGTCTGTATAATTGTTGCCACCGAAATTATAGCTGTTCCAAAAAATCCTTTTAGCCTGCCATGGCTTTACGCCATGTTTAAACTGTTCAGGAAACGCATTGATGTCTGCAGCAGTTTTGAACGCTTCATTGGCAAGTACTGTTGATGCCGAATGTTGTCCGTGCCCGGCCCGGTTATCAGGAGGAAACCTTGTAATAATGATATCAGGTTGAAATTTACGGATCACCCACACTACATCCGACAATACCTGGTCCTTTACCCAGAAGGTGAGTGCCTCATCAGTACTTTTGCTATAACCGAAATCAAAGCCACGCGTAAAAAACTGTTCTGCCCCATCGAGCCTTCTGGCGGCAAGCAGCTCCTGTGTTCTAATCAGTCCAAGCTCAATTCCCTGCTCATCGCCAATCAGGTTCTGACCACCATCACCACGGGTGATCGAAAGATACCCGGTTCTTACGAGTTTGGAATTGGAAAGCCACCCTAGCAGACGCGTGTTTTCATCATCGGGATGTGCCGCAATGTAAAGCACAGAACCGAGAACCTTGAGCTTGTGTATACGAAGCAGTATATCTGCTGAGTTATATGAAGGAGGTGCCTGGGCAATTGATCGGACGTTAGATAAAAACAAAAAAAGAGGTAGTAAAAAGCCCCGGAATTTCATGCGGACGAAGATATTGTAAATGTTTATCATTCCTTTATAACTCTATGGTATTGAATTTGCGCCGTCAGTGTTAATAGTTAATTTTGCAACCAACTTCATCAGCCTGAGAAAATTCTGGAAAATATCCCGTACAGTACTATTATTATTGATAGGATTGATCATATCGGTATGGCTGCTTGTACAAACTACTTTTATTCAGAATCTCCTTGTACACCGTGCAGCTAAAACAATCTCTCACGATCTTAATACTACAGTAAGGATCAAACATGTTGACTTTGCACTGTTCAACAGTATGCTCCTTGAAGGAACGCTGGTACTGGATAGAAACAAAGACACACTTCTTTATGCGGGATCAGTAAACGTAAACATTACAGACTGGTTTTTCTTTAAGGATAAGATTGAACTTAATTACATCGGACTGCAGGATGCTGTTATTCATCTGAACCGTTCCGACTCTGTATGGAACTACCGGTTTCTTCTCGACTATTTCGCTTCACCCGGTCCTGCTAAAAAGAAAAAGAATATAGATCTGAATCTTAACCGCGTTGAATTCGACAATATCACCATAGTTCAAAGAGACCAATGGCGAGGCGAAGATATGAGCGCATTCATTAAAGCTCTAAACCTTGATGCACGTGAAATAAATTTTAACAAAAAGTTGATTCGTATCTCTAACCTCGATCTCGACAGGCCATTCTTTTCATTATATAATTATGATGGAAAACGACCTCCTAAAAAAACTCCTGCAAACGATGAAGAGGAAGTGATCGTGAATGATCCATTGCATCTTCGCTGGAATCCTGACGGCTGGAATGTTTCCATCGAAAAAATAAATATCGATAAGGGGTTGTTCAGATCCGACCAGCAAACGGAAAGACAACCTTATGCAAGTTTTGATGGACAGCACATCATGTTTGGCAACATTACCGGTTCTTTTACGGGCTTTCGTGTGGTGCATGATACAATCATGGCAAAGGTTGCACTGAAAACAAAAGAAAGAAGCGGGTTTACGGTCAACAGCCTTTCTGCCAATATGAAATGGCATCCTGAGGCAATGGAATTTTCAAACCTCGACTTGAAAACACCACGCAGCCACCTCACGGATTACTTTGCTATGCGCTATGCGTCATTTTATGATATGAGTGATTTTATTTCGAAAGTGCGGATGGAAGGGAACTTCAATGATGCCATCATCAGCAGCGACGATATTGCCTATTTCGCAACAGAATTGTCTGACTGGAAAAAAAGGATCCAGATAAATGGTAATGTAAAGGGAACTGTTGACAATTTAAACACAAAAGATATCGTCATCGAGGCTGGCGCTGATACTTACCTGAAAGGAAACATCAGCATGGCAGGCTTGCCAGATATCAACAAAACTTATATTGACTTCGAAGCAGAGAACTTTCGTACAACCTACAAGGACGCCGTTGCATTTATTCCGCAACTCAAAAATGTAAGCCAGCCGCGGCTCGATGTACTAGAGTACCTTATTTTCCGCGGCAACTTTACCGGTTTCATCAATGACTTTGTAACCTATGGTTCGCTCGAAACGAAATTGGGTACCGTTGTTACAGACCTTAATATGAAGCTGCCTGACAATGATATTTCACGCTATTCCGGCAGCATAAAAACTAACGGTTTCCAGTTAGGAACGCTGATAGACAACAAATCTGTCGGTAATATTATTTTCGAGGGTAACGTAAATGGAAGCGGATTACGCGCATCAACTGTAAATGCTGAACTGGATGGTAACATCCGGTTATTTGAGTTCAATAATTATCCGTATCAGTCGATTACTGTCAAAGGAAAAGTAGCCAAAAAATTATTTAATGGTGAATTGATAACTCAAGATCCTAACCTGCAGGCAAACCTTAATGGTCTCGTTGATTTCAGCAAAGACATTCCTGAATTTAATTTTGATGCTAATATCAGCAGAGCAGATCTTAAAAAATTGAACCTGCTCAAAGACCAGGTAGACTTTTACGGAAAATTCCGGTTTAATTTCAAAGGAAGTAACATTGATAACTTTCTTGGTACTGCAAGAGTGTATGATGCCTCATTACTCAAAAGTGGTAAAAGAATTTCATTCGACTCCTTGTACCTCGAATCGAAGATACTCGACAGCAACAAGGTAATCACCGCTATCAGCAATGAATTCGATGCAGCTATTGCAGGAGAGTTTTCAATTAATGATCTTCCTGCCGCATTTCAGACGTTCCTCAATAAATATTACCCATCCTATATCAGGCCTTCGAAAAAAGTTCTTATCAATGAGAATTTCAGTTTTGTAATCACTACAAAGAATGTAGAAGAATATATTGGACTGATAGATCCGAAACTAAAAGGATTCAATTACAGTACGATCACCGGACGGATCAACACTAAAGAAAACCTTCTAGACCTTAATGCGGACGTACCGCAGTTCAATTACAGTAACCTCACATTCAATGATGTGAAAATAAAGGCTACCGGCACTTATGAAAACCTGTTGCTTCAGGGCGACATTGCAAATGTATACATCAACGATAGCCTTAATTTCCCCGGGACTTCGTTCAAACTGCGTTCATCAAACGATATTTCTGATTTCAATATCAAGACGAGCGCAAACCAGACACTGAATTCGGCTGCCATATCAGCAAAAGTTCAAACATTGCCGGGCGGAGCAAGAATAAAGTTCCAGGAAAGTAATTTCGACATAAACGGAAAAAACTGGATCATCGAAAAGAACGGAGAAGTTCTCCTAACCGACAGCCTGATCACCGCAAGTGGAATTAAATTGTACAACGGTCTGCAGGAAATCCAACTTACGTCCGTTCCCTCTAATTCCGGAAAAGGCAATGATCTGCGCATTCAGTTACAGAAAGTAAACATCGGCGATTTTACTCCATACCTCATTAAATCAAACAGGATTGAAGGATTATTAACCGGCACTGTAAATGTTTCCGAACCATTCAAAAAAATAAGGATTGACCTGAATGCCGAAGCAGAGCAATTCCGGCTCGACGATGACTCTATAGGCAAAGTAGCATTGAAAGGAAAATATTATGGTTCTTTAAAAGAAGTAAACTTCAATGCTACCGCCCTTAATCCGAATTACAATTTCGACCTCCAGGGAATTTATAACCTTGGAGACAGTACCAAAACTGAAAATCTTGACATTTTCACGAACCTTAAGAACACGAGGATCGATCTGCTGCAACGGTATCTTTCCGGAGTTTTCACTGAGGTTACCGGACTTGCCACTGGTGTTTTAAGAATTACAGGCCCACTTAAAAATCTTGACTATATAGGTTCTGTCTGGTTGGCGGATGCCATATTAAGGGTCAGGTATACCAATGTTTTATACAGGATACCTAATGCTAATATTGAATTAAAGGAAGACCGGATAGACTTCGGCACTTTTATGTTTGAAGACGAAAAAAAGAACAGAGCCCAAATCACAAAGGGAATTCTATATCATCAGGGATTTGATAATCTGTCGTTCGATTTCGCCATGAACACCAATAAAATCACTGTCCTTAATACCACCAATACAGGGAATGATCCTTATTATGGTAACGTAATTGCAAAAGCAAAAATGACATTCACAGGTCCTCTTGAAGATATGCGGATGGACATTGAGGGACAACCAGCGGACAGCTCATCATTATTTATCAATACAAAGACAGGAAAAGAAAGCGGCCAGGCAGATTTTGTTGTGTGGAAAGTATACGGACGTGAAATGCAAACGAAAAAGGAATTCGGATCCAATAACCTCACCGTTAATCTTGATGTTACTGCAAATAATTATGCTAATATGTATGTGATCCTCGATGAACTGACCGGCGACATTATACAGGCAAACGGAAGAGGAAACTTAAAGATACAGGCATCAACCAACGGCGAATTTTATATTACAGGCAGGTACGATATAGACAGGGGCAATTACAATTTCAATTTCGAATCGCTGCTCAAGAAGCCATTCAGGCTAAGGGAAGGGGTAGGTAATTATATTCAGTGGACTGGAGATCCGGCGAACGCTACTATCAAAGTTGATGCGGAATATGAAGCGGAGAATGTTCGTTTCAGTGACCTTGGTTTACAAACATCACAATCACAATTAACCATTAATTCAAATGTTTTACGCTCAAGGGGTAAGGTATTAGTAGTAGCTACTTTAACAGAACAGCTGTTGGCACCTGTAATAAAATTCCAGATAGAGCTACCAGCAAACAGTCCGCTTAAAAATGATGTAGAGGCGGCAAGGATACTTACATTAATACAGAATGATGAAAATGAGCTGAACAAACAGGTAGCGTTCCTTGTAGTATTCAACAGTTTTGGTCCGCTGTCAACTTCAGGTAACCAGGGAACACTAGCCAACACTGCTTTTGAAGGTATTGTGGTAGGCAGTATTTCGGGGGTTCTTTCGAATATGCTTAACCGTCAGTTCTCGAGTATATTTCAAAAAATATTCAATGATAAAAGCATCAGGGTAAACTTCAATGCTCAATTCTATTCCGGTTCAAATGCATTCAACGATTTCAACCGAAACACATTCATTCCCGATAGAACGAACCTGAATCTTTCAATTGGTAAAAGTCTTTTCAATGAAAGGCTCACATTCACTTTTGGAAGTGCCGCAGATTTTGGGATCACTTCTGCCCAGTCGACAAATACGCGAAACCTTCCTTTTTTACCAGACATTACCGCTGAATGGAGGATAACTCCGGATGGTAAGCTTGCGCTGACATTCTTTTACAGGGACACTTATAATTATACCAGGCTGGGTGCAAGAGAAAACCGTTCTGGTGCCAGCATCAGTTATCGCCGTGAATTCGATCATACTGGTGAGTTGTGGAAGAAGCGCAATGCGCAGGCTGAAAGGGGCAAAGCGCAGAGGGCAGAAGGCAGAAGTGAGATGGCTGAGAAAAAATAAAAAATTCCTTTATAACCTGTAAATAAATTTTTTTAAAATTTGATTTTTAAATATTTCTGTTAATCTTATTGATGATATCTTAAGTTGTCTCTGCCCTCTGCCCTCTACCCCTCACCTCTTCAATATCTCATGACCCAGCTTATCCCTCTTAGTGATCAAATATTTCTCATTGTGAGGATTAGGCTCAATTTCCAGTGACACTGCATCAACAATCTCAATTCCATAACCTAGCAGGGCTGCACGCTTTTTAGGATTGTTACTCATCAGCCGGAGCTTGGTAATATTCAGATGACGGAGTATCTGTGCACCGATTCCATAATCTCTTTTATCCATTGGAAAACCGAGGTGAAGGTTTGCCTCCACAGTATCCATTCCATTCTCCTGCAGCTTGTAAGCTTTGAGTTTATTAACAAGCCCTATACCCCGTCCCTCCTGGTTCATATATAGTATCGCACCTTTACCTTCTTTTTCCACCATCTGCATGGCACAATGAAGCTGTTCACCGCAATCACAACGCAGTGAGCCAAGAATGTCGCCGGTAAAGCATGATGAATGTACACGAACAAGTACCGGTTCATCCTTTTCCCATGTTCCCTTAATTAAAGCAAGATGTTCATTAGGTGTTCCTTTCTCACTGAATGCCACCAGCTTAAAGTCGCCAAACCTTGTTGGCATTTCGACTCTTACGATCTCTTCAATTAAAGTGTCAGACTTAAGCCTGTATTCAATCAGTTCTTTGATAGAGATCAGCTTCAGGTCAAATCTTTCGGCGATCTTTCTCAGTTCAGGCAACCTTGCCATAGTGCCATCTTCATTCATAATTTCAACCAGAACACCAGCGGGTTCCAAACCGGCAAGGCGCGAAAGATCAATTGTCGCTTCAGTGTGTCCTGCCCTTCTCAGTACTCCGCCTTTTTTCGCACGAAGAGGAAAAATATGACCCGGTCTACCAAGGTCTTCCGGTTTCGTATTCGGATCAATCAATGCCTGGATGGTTTTAGCACGGTCGTGGGCGGAGATACCCGTTGTGCAACCATGACCGAGCAGGTCAACAGATACTGTGAAGGCAGTTTCATGTAATGCAGTATTATTATTTACCATCAGATCCAGCTGAAGCTCATCGCAACGGTCTTCTATTAAGGGAGTGCAGATGAGTCCTCTTCCATGCTTGCTCATGAAATTTACCATCTCGGGTGTTACATTTCTGGCAGCAGTGAGAAAATCGCCTTCGTTTTCCCGCTCTTCATCGTCAACAACTATGACGAGCTTCCCTGCTTTAATGTCTTCAATAGCACTTTGTATTGAATCGAGCATCTGTAAATTTTAAGCAAAGTTAGTTAGAAACGATGAGAGGGGGGATAAGTGAAAGGTCAAAAGTTAAAAGTCAAAAGTCCTATACTAACCTTAAAACTTACTATCACTTTAACTTTTCACTTTTAACTTTTCACTTTTAACTTTTCACTTTTTAACTTTTACACCCGTATGCCCATTTCAAAAAATATGGAAAGGCTTTGCGCCAGGAGGGAACATCATGACGGCCATCAGGTATCTGCAGGTAATACATATCTTTTCCCTCGCGGTAACCTTTTCTAACCAGTATCCGCATGAGGTCGATAGTGTCGTCAATTGAATCAATTACTCCATTTTTGTTTCTGTCTTCCGTTTCATCAAGTTCACCACATTCAAAAAAGAAACGGTGGCCTTCATGATATTCACTTTGGTTTACCTGCCTGTGCATCATGCGGTGCACCCATGGGTCATAATCTTTTTCGACCTTGTCAATAGAGCGCCACCATAACGACCCTGAAAAAACTGCGGTCAGGCTAAAAATGTCTGGATGATTCCAGGCAATATCAAAAGCGCTTAGAGCACCCAGTGAGAAGCCTGCAAAGGCAGTATCTGTAAAAAATATATAGCTGAAATGTTTATGGAGAAAAGGAATCAGTTCACTAATTATAAATTTTTCATATGCTCCGGCCTTTGCTCCTGATCCTTTGTAATCAGCTCCTGTACTCATGCCGTATTCGTTCTTTCTGTCTTCACTGCAATGTATAGCTGCGGTAATAAGAGGCCTCACTTTAACATTGGCGAGTACACTGCTGAAATTCATTTTGACGAGATCCTGGCCATCATTCACCAGTAACAGGCTGTAGTTTTCCGATTCGGCATCCGTGTGATACAGATCAATCCTGACTGTTCGGTTTAGATACCGTGATTGCAGTTCTATGTTCTCTATCATCAAATCATCAATTTGTTCTGCTTCCATGCGAAAATTCATCTTGTTATATTCACCAGTGCTGGAATTCAATGCAATATTCAATTTTTTTATTCGACCCTGTTCCGATAAATTTGATTACTACCTGCTTCTCAAAAATTCATACCATCAATTTTCTGTTTTATGAAAAAAATAGGCATCCTTTTCGGCCAGGAAAGAAGTTTTCCAATGGCCTTCATTGAAAGGGTAAACAGCAAGAACGCAGATGACATTGTTGCAGAGCCCGTGCGGATAGACAAAGTGGTACAGGGAGATTCAGGTGATTACGCAGTAATTATCGACCGTATTTCACAGGATGTACCATTTTACCGTGCCTTTCTTAAAAACGCTGCAATCAGTGGCACTGCCGTCATTAATAATCCGTTCTGGTGGAGTGCTGATGAAAAATTTTTTAACAATGCGCTTGCTGTTAAAATCGGTGTGCCGGTACCAAAAACAGTAATACTTCCTTCCAGAGAAATCCCTTCCGACACATCTAACCAGTCGTTCAGCAACCTTGCCTATCCACTCGACTGGGAAGGCATATTCAAATATGTAGGTTTTCCTGCTTACATGAAACCCTTTGCCGGCGGTGGATGGAAAAACGTTTACAGACTTACAGACATTGATGACTTTTACCATAAGCATGGTGAAACAGGACAACTGGTAATGCTGCTTCAGGAAGAGATCATATTTGAACAGTATTTCAGGTGCTATTGTATAGGTGGAAAATATGTACGCATCATGAACTACGAGCCACGCAATCCTCATCATCTGCGTTACCAGAGCGACTTCCAACCGGGACAGGAATTGCTGAAACAAATGGAAGAAATTGTTATCAGGCTTAATAAATATCTGGGGTACGACTTCAACACCGTTGAACTGGCGATACGCGATGGAGTACCCTATGCAATTGACTTTTGCAATCCTGCACCGGATGCTGAAAGATCAGGTGTAGGCGATGACAATTTCGAGTGGGTGGTTGAAACAGCTGCTAATTATGCAATCGAAAGAGCAATAGTGCAAAAGCCTGACACCGATAATTTAACATGGGGTAAATTTGTAAACAAAGCAGTAAACAAGCAAAGGCTTACCTGATCAATTTTTCCGGAACACGGACCGTATATTATGGTGAATATTACGAATAACCTCTTCACCCTTGGAATAGAAGAGGAATACATGGTGGTTGATCCTTCTTCCCGTGAGCTCAAAAGCCACGAACAGAAAATAGTGAATGAAGGCCAGAAAGTAATCAAAGACAAGGTGAAGGCAGAAATGCACCAGGCAGTTGTTGAAGTAGGCACCGACATATGCGCCAATGCGGATGAAGCTTATAAAGATGTTTCTTATTTGCGAAGAACAATTGCAGAGATCGCTGATAGTTTTGGTTTCTGGGTAGGTGCAGCAGGCACGCATCCCTTTAGTCACTGGCAAAGCCAGCTCATAACTGACCATGCTCGCTACAGTGAAATTGTGAATGAACTTCAGGAAGCCGCACGAAGCAATCTGATTTTCGGATTGCATGTCCATGTAGGCATGGCCGACAGAAATATGGCAAACCATATCGCGAATTCAACACGATATTTTTTACCGCACATATATGCATTGAGCACCAATTCACCTTTCTGGGAAGGTAGGATTACTGGCTATAAATCTTTTCGCACTAAAGTTTTTGACAAATTTCCGCGTACCGGCATTCCTGAAACATTTGAAAGTATAGAAGCGTATGACAGTTATGTGAAGCTGCTGGTAAAAACCAATTGCATTGACAATGCGAAAAAAATATGGTGGGATCTGCGTGTTCATCCTTTTTTCAATACGGTGGAATTCAGGATATGCGATGTGCCGATGACTGTTAATGAAACAATCGCTATCGCAGCTTTGTTCCAGGCGATATGCGCAAAAATTTATAAGCTTCATTCACAAAATCTGAATTTCATACAATACAGCCGTGCACTGATCAATGAAAATAAATGGCGCGCGAGCCGCTATGGCATTGATGGCAGGCTGATTGATTTTGGTAAGGAGCAGGAAGTTGGAACAAGGATCCTGCTCAATGAGCTGCTTGAGTTTGTAGATGATGTACTGGATGATCTTGGCAGTCGTCATGCTGTTAACTATGTTAGCAAAATGATGGACAACGGTACAGGCGCAGACAGGCAGTTGAAGGTTTATGAAGAAACGAACAGCCTGATAAGCGTAGTGGATTATATTCATGGTTCTTTTTTAAATGATGTATACTAATGTCTGAAGATCTGCAGGTGATAAATGGCACAAGGGAGGAGCAGTATAATTCATTGCTGCCGCAGATAAAAGCAGTGGTTGAAGCAGAGAGCGATCTTATCGCCAACCTTGCTAACACTTGTGCGTGCCTTAAAGAGCAGTTCAACTGGCTCTGGGTAGGTTTTTATCTTGTTAAGGATAACGAACTGGTACTTGGTCCGTTCCAGGGGCCACTTGCCTGTACACGTATCAAAAAAGGAAAAGGCGTATGTGGTACCAGCTGGTTGAAAAAAGAAACGTTAATCGTTGCTGATGTAAATTCATTTCCAGGTCATATCGCGTGCAGCAGTCTTTCACTTTCAGAAATAGTGGTTCCCGTGATTCGTGGCGACGAAGTTGTTGCAGTGCTTGATGTGGACAGTGATAAATACAATGATTATAGTGAAACAGACAAAAAGTATTTGAAGGAAGTTGTTGAGTACCTGAATTTCTGATCGTTTTTTTCGTCGTATTTTTGCCGTTATGCCCGATGTAAAAAAGAAAGTAAAAGTTGCGATCCTCGACCTGTATGAAGGCGCGGCAAATGAAGGAATGCGTTGCATAAGATCACTCGTGAAGGAGTATGGTGCTGTCAATAACATAGAAATAATATCACACGAATTTGATATCAGGCTACGGAAGGAATTTCCCGATTCAAGTTTTGACATATACATTTCAAGTGGCGGACCAGGGTCGCCGCTGGGTGATGAAAACAATGAGTGGGAAGACTTTTATTTTAAATGGCTGCAAGATATAGTACAGTATAACAGTAATAATAATAACCTGCGTAAAAAATATGTTCTGTTTATCTGTCATTCATTCCAGATGGCGTGCAGGTATTTTGAAATAGGAAATGTTGCGAAACGAAAATCCACAGCATTCGGCGTTTTCCCTGTACATCTTGTTGATGAGGCAAAAAATGAACCTGTATTCAGCGGCCTGCCAGATCCGTTTTATGCGGTAGACAGCAGGGATTACCAGGTGATTGAACCGGATTACAATAAAATAGAAAACATTGGCGCTACCGTGCTTGCGATAGAGAAAGAACGTCCGCACGTTCCGCTGGAAAGGGCTGTGATGGCGCTGCGCTTCAATGACTATATGATCGGCACCCAATTTCACCCTGAAGCAGATCCTACCGGAATGACCATGTATCTTGAGCGGCAGGACAAAAAAGAAATGGTAATAGAAAATTATGGAATCGATAAATGGCAGTCTATGATAGATCATTTAAATGATCCTGATAAGATCAGCTGCACTTATTCGCATGTAATACCGAATTTTCTTGAACAAGCGATGAAAGAAGTGAAAAGTGAAAAGTGAAATCTTAAAAGTGAAATCTGAAATCTTAAAAGTTAAAAGTTAAATACTCTGATTGTAAATGAAATTTGACTTTTGGCTTTTCACTTTTACTTTTCATTTTTTACTTTTAACTTTTAAGATTTGTATGGAACGCATTTTGATAATATAAGTACATGGAAAAACACACGTACCAGGCTGGTTTGATAGGAAACTGCTCATACCTGGCCCACGTTAACATCAATACTAACATTACATGGCTCTGCTGGCCCCGCTTCGACAGCTCATTCGTTTTCGGCGGGTTGCTGGATAAAGAAAAAGGCGGTGAATTTTCCATACTTCCACCAGCGGAGTTCACATCGAAGCAATACTACAGGGAAAACACTAACGTACTGTGCACTGAGATAACTACGGAAGATGGCAAGTACCGTGTCACAGACTTTGCACCCCGTTTCAAACAACATGACAGG
>DATLDR010000144.1:0-10438 GCA_035525775.1 Flavitalea sp. | reverse complement strand
GGAACTCGTTCCATCACCAAAATCCCAATAAGTTTCTGTTAGTGTGCCGCCACAAGTAGAAGAAAGATTCTGAAAGGTAACGGTGGAAGGTAAACATCCCTCAGATTCGGTTTGTGTATAATCTGCATATAAACCCGGAACCGAAAAAATAAGAATTGTATCGCGGGTGGAACAACCATTAGCGGTAACTTCTACCCAATATTCACCGGCCCAGTAAGCCTGGATTTCCTGAAACATATCTCCTGTATTCCATTGGTAAGTTGCTCCCGGATTTCCGGCGTCGAGAAACATTATGGAGCCGTCGCATACAACCGTATCTGCCCCGATATTTACAATAGGAGAAGGATTTACCTGAATATAATTCATTCTTGTAACACTATCCTTCCAACCTGACTGAGATGTGATTACAAGCTTTATATTAAAAATACCTGCAGATAAAAACTGATGAGCAGGGTTTACTTCATCTGATTCGGATCCATCTCCGAAAATCCATTTATATTGAGTGATCGGATCGTTGGCAGGGGCCACCGATTGATCCGTAAATTGAACAATAAAGGAGGAACAACCTGAAGTCTGGTCAGCTGTAAAATCCGCATGAGCGAGATCTTTCGGCGAATTTGCAAAACCTGTTGCCGGGGTAACAAGCAGGCATAATACAAGCATGCGTAAAGCTCTTTTCATAGGTTGGATTTAGACCGGGTTGCTAACGGAATCAGGCGTATAAAAATTATAGATCTACGGTTATCTTTACACTTACCCTCCTGTAAAATAAGAATACTCTTTTATAAATCAAAGTGATAAGCCAGCAAACGATACAACAGATCCTCAGCCGGATAGATATTATAGAAATCGTGGGTGGGTTTGTAAAACTCAAGAAAAGAGGGGCGAATTACTTAGGACTTTGCCCATTCCACAACGAAAAAACCCCCTCTTTTACCGTATCTCCTACTAAGGAGATTTACAAATGTTTCGGCTGCGGACGTAGCGGTAATACCATCAGTTTCCTGATGGAGCACGAAAAGTATTCCTATGTCGAGGCCCTGCGATGGCTTGCAGCCAAATACAATGTGCAGGTTGAAGAAACAGAAGTAAGTCCTGAAGTAAAGCAATTACAGCAGGTCGCCGACAGTCTGTATATCATAAACAACTTTGCTCAGAAATATTTTACCGGGATCCTTTTTAACCATGACGAAGGCATTTCAACAGGATTAAGCTACCTGAAAGAACGGGGGTACCGGGAGGATATCATACAGAAATTTCAACTGGGTTATTGCCTTGCCGAAAGAGATGCTTTTGTAAGAACCGCACTGACTTCGCAATATTCGCTGGATAGCCTAATAAAATCAGGTCTTGTTGTACTTCGTGATGAAACGCCGGTTGACAATTATCGCGGGAGAATAATTTTCCCTGTCCATAATCATACGGGAAAGATCATTGGGTTTGGTGCGCGCATCCTGGCAAAGAATGATAAGGCACCCAAGTATATTAACACACCGGAAAATGAATTGTATGTAAAAAGCAAACTTCTGTATGGAACCTGGTTCGCACGGCAGGCAATAGACCGGCAAGACGAATGTCTCCTCGTGGAGGGCTATACCGATGTGATCTCTTTGCATCAGGCAGGAATCGAAAATGTGGTCGCATCAGGAGGTACATCGCTGACAATCGATCAGCTGCGGTTAATTAAAAAATACACAAACAATCTCACAATTATTTATGATGGCGATGAGGCAGGTGTGAAAGCCGCGTTGCGTGGACTTGATATGGCGCTGGAAGAAAGTCTGAACGTGAAACTTGTTTTAATACCAGGTAGTGAAGATCCCGATAGTTATGTAAACAAGGTCGGCGCCACGAAATTCAAAGAGTTTGTTCAACAGGAGAAAAAAGATTTCGTTCTTTTTCAGCTGGAAGTGTTATTGAGAGAAGCAGGGAATGATTCGGCAAAGAAGGCTATTGTCGTAAACCATGTTGCCGAAACAATTGCAAAGGTTAATAAGGCAGAAGATTTTACCCGGCAGCAGGATTATATCCGCCAAAGCGCACAATTACTCCGCATCGATGAAAATGGACTGAATACACTTGTCAATAAATACATCCGTGAAAAATATGGCAAGTTAGAAAGAACCGTACAAGAAAAAGTCGAGCATGAACCAACTCCGCCACCTGAGGAAGATACGCTGGAATTATTACAGAAAGATGAATTGCAGGAAAGGGGTCTTGTCAGATGCCTGCTGGAATTCGGATTGAAAACCTGGGATGGAAATAAAACAGTAGCTGACTATCTCCTTGAAGAATTTGTCGGGCAGGGGCTGATTGATGATGTTCATTTACTCCTGATTATGGAACGTTACAAACAATGGTATGAAGCAGGACGTGAGCCGGTAGTGAAAACTTTCCTGTATGATGAAGATCAGCAATTGAGCAGTTATGTAGTGCGATTGATGGAGTTTCCTTATGAGTTAAGCCCGAACTGGAAAGAGCATTTCGAAGGGAAAATTTTTACGCGCGACGAATTATATATTGAAGAAGTTACTTCTACAGTAAATTATCTCAAACTTCGAAAGGTGAAACGCATGATTGAGGAAAACCAGATAGACCTTGAACGCGCCCCTACTGCAGATGAACAAATGATGTTGCTCAAAACACATCGTCACCTAAAGGAACTGGAAACAGAGTTAGTGAAACAGACCGGGACGGTGATAGTGAAGTAATTATTAGTCAGTTAGTTTGGGAGTTTGGAAGATTAAGTATGAGAAGTAAAAAGAAGTAAAATGGAAACTAAAAACTTCCAAACTACCAAACTCCCTTAAGAACCAGCAACTGAAAACTCTGTTATTTTTCTCCGGGATGCTTCTTACCGGCAATCAGCTTGTCAATAGCCAACTCAAGCCTTCTGGACCGGGTCTCTTCCCTTTTTGCGCCCGTTATCCAGGAAACATATTCCTGTTTGTGGGTAAAGGAAAGTGTGTCGAAGAAATGAGCAGCAATTTTACTGCGACGCAAATGTTTGGCAAAATCTGCCGGCGGAGTGATCTCAACGTCTTCCACCAATGCATCCAGGACACCATCCAGATTCACGGAAGCATTAGACAATTGCGGGGTTGTTTGTTTCCTTGCATACCGGACCGCAGTCCAAACATGATCGAGCGCGACCTCTTTTACACTTTCAAAACCTGCATTTCTTAATTCGTCCCAGCTGCAATTCCTACACAGATTCGTGGCGATCTTGGAAGTTGATTTGGGATGTGCGATCCAGAATTTTCCATCCGTTTGCAAGGCAGGCATTACTTCTCGCAAAATAGTATTCAATTGGTTTTCATTCACAGCAAACACAAGGGCAAAATCAATTTTTCGTGTTTTGAGTAGCGGAGTTACATTTTTTGCGAAAGCCAGCTTGGCAAATTGTTTTTCAATAGAAGAAGGAAGTCCCTGGATCAATAAATTTTTTTCTTCATGGAGCTGAAGCTTTTCTAACAAATTTTGCAACATGCATGAAAGTTTAAGTGAAAGATGAGATACGAGAGAACGGGAGGGCAAAATTAACGGAACGCAGGCGGAGCGCGAAAAAAAATGTATAAAAAAACCCTTACCCACCGAAAATAGCCGGTAGTAAGGGTCTTTGATTATGTAAATCAAAAATTGAGAGCGTACAAATTAACGCTTGGAATTCATTGGTTTGTAATACTTCATTGCTTCCGGCATCAATTGTTTCAATTGAACAATACGATTTTGTTCTGAAGGGTGGGTGCTTAAGAATTCCGGTGGTTTCTGGCCATTGCTCATAGCCTCCATGCGTTCCCACAAGGGAATTGCTTCCTGTGGATTGTAACCCGACATAGCGGTGAAGATCAAGCCGAAACGATCTGCTTCTAATTCCTGTTTGCGGGAGTTAGGAAGTAAAACTCCGATCTGTGCTCCAGGACCGTATACATTATTAAATATAGAATTCACTTTTTCATTTCCTGATGTTAACAATCCGCCTGCAACGCCGATTCCCTGAGCGATCATCGCCTGACTCATTCTCTCATTACCATGCTTGGCGATCGCATGTGTAATTTCATGACCGATCACCACGGCAAGCGCTGCTTCATTCTGCGTAACCGGTAACAAACCTGTATACACAACGATTTTTCCTCCAGGCATGCACCATGCGTTGACTGCTTTGTCGTCAACGAGATTATATTCCCAATTGAAACCTTCCAGTTCTTTTGCAAGACCTTTTTGAGAATAATACGTTGTAATAGCAGAAGTCAGCCGTTGGCCTACACGCCGAACCATTTCTGCATCTTTATTATTAGTGCTGCTGACTACACGATTTTCGCTGAGAAACTGGCGATATTCCTGTGCTGCCATAGTCTGTAATTCAGTTTCAGACAATAACGCAAGTTGACTTCTTCCTGTAATAGCGTTTTTTGTACATGATGCCATAACGGCCATGCAGGAAAACGCAACGAATAATTTTTTCATTGTACGTCTGTTTACCCAGTTAAATCAATCATTATACCAAGCATAACCGGTACAACATAAACATTTCTACAAAAGGGAGCTTTAACTTAAGGAAGTATTAAAACGCATCGAGGTCTTTTTCAATCCTTCTTCTGTCTCTTCTACGATCGCGATGACGAAGGATGGGAACTTTACTTTCATTTCCCCTCAGGAGACGGGATATATTCTTCTGATGTGTCAAAATCACCAGTAGTGCCACAGCTATAGCAAATGCGCGGTATAGCGGTTCACGCTCATTAAAGATGACAAGTATAAATACAGCAAAGGCAATGCTTGCCAGAATGGAGCTAAGTGATACAAACCGGGTAAGATAAAGGCAAAGGACAAAAACGCCTACACAACAAATACCCACAAGGGGTTGAATGGCGAGAATCATTCCGAATAAGGCCGCTACACCTTTCCCGCCTCTAAAACCAGCCCAAATGGGGAAGATATGCCCCAGCACCGCTGCTAATCCTAAGCCTACCATGAAGTTGGTACGGTCCCATTCGCTAGACATATAATAAGGAAGAAGAATATAGAGGGAAGTTGCACAAACGCCTTTGATCACATCGATGATCATTACTACAGTGCCCCAGCGACGGCCCAACACACGGAAACTATTGGTAGCCCCGGAGTTGCCACTGCCATAATCACGGATATCGATCCCAAAGAACGCCTTACTAATCCAGACTGCGGTGGGTATCGAACCAATGAGATATGCTATTGCAATGAGTAAAAATTCTTTCACTGAATAGTTGGTTGAAGTTGGAAATATAAAAATACTTAAAAACCCTCAGCCACACCTGTTCCTCACTGTTAAATGGCAGACTGTTTACTACATTTTACTGCAATCCATTCAAGTTGTTCAACAACTTTGAAAGAATTCAGTCCTAATGAGACCACCTGATCTTTTATTGATCTCAGGTCGGTTTTCAGGATGCCACTCAAAACTAAAACGCCTCCGGGTTCCAAATGTTGTACCATTTGGGGCAGTTCTGTATCAAGTACGGCTTTGTTGATATTGGCCAGTATCACATCAAATTTTTTCTTGTCAGACAGACTTCCTGATAATTCAAGTTGGATTGATGTGCAGGCGTTTGATGAGATATTTTCTTGTGCGTTATTGATGCTCCATTCGTCGATATCAATTGCAGTAATAGAGCCCGCACCACATTTTTCAGCAAGTATCGCCAACACACCGGTTCCCGTACCAAAATCCAGTACTGATTTATTTTTCAGATCCAGGTGTTCCATCATCGACACCATCAGGAAAGTTGTTGCATGATGGCCCGTGCCGAAGCTCATTTTAGGTGTAATGATCACTTCATGTTTCGCCTTTTGCTGAGGAGGATGAAATGCTGCCCTTATGGTGCAGAATGTTCCGACGTGCACCGGCTCGAAACTACTTTCCCAGAGCGCATTCCAGTTTTTTTCTGCAATCACTTCTTTTCGGTAGCTGTTGCACAACGAAACACTCGCATCACGTAAATGTTTTTCATTAAACGATTTCTCCGGGATGAAAGCAACGAATGCATTGCCTGTTTGCTCAAAGGCTTCGTAACCGGCTTCGCTCAATCCGGCAATAAGCATTTCCTGCTCTGGCAAACCGATGTCATTAAAATGTATGGCAATGAAATTTTGCATGTACAATTGTTTCACGCTAAGACGCAAAGGAAGCAAAGGCGCAAAGAATAACCCCTTGCGTCTTATGTATTTTCAAGCCACCGAAGGTGGCGAGTAGCTTTGCGTGAAATGTATTTATTCTGTGTTCTGCGGACGTTGCCCCTGCCCTTCAGGTTTTGGCATCAGCGCTTTACGGCTTAATTTAAACTTGCCGGTTTTCTGGTCCACTCCGATTAGTTTCACTTTCACGGTATCACCTTCGTTCAATACTCCTTCAATAGTTTCCAAACGTTTCCAGGAAATTTCACTGATATGAAGCAGTCCCTGTTTACCGGGTAGGAATTCTACAAATGCTCCATAAGGCATTACGGATTTCACTGTTGATTCATATACCTCGCCGACTTCAGGCACTGATACGATACCCTTGATCCATGCAACTGCTTTCTCCAATCCTTCTTTCGCAGGACTGAATATGCTTACTTCTCCCCTGTTATCGATCTCTTCAATGTTGATCGTTGTTTTTGTTTCACGTTGGATCTCCTGTATCACTTTGCCCTGCGGGCCGATCACTGCGCCGATGAATTCTTTATCGATAATCAGTTTCTCCATTCTTGGTGCATGCGGTTTCACTTCATTGCGTGGGCCAGGTGTACATGCATACATTGCTTCAAGGATTTGTAATCTGCCACGACGTGCCTGTTCTAACGCCTGTCGCATGGTATCCATACTCAACCCATCCACTTTAATATCCATCTGCACTCCGCAAATTCCTTCTTTAGTACCTGTCACTTTGAAATCCATATCACCCAGATGATCTTCATCACCGAGAATATCTGTAAGAATGGCAAATTTTCCATCATTCCGTGTAATTAATCCCATCGCAACACCGCTTACGTGTTTTTGAAATGGAACACCAGCGTCCATCAATGCAAGTGATCCCGCACAGACTGTCGCCATAGAAGACGAACCGTTTGATTCAAGGATATCACTTACGATTCTGACAGTATATGGATAATCCGTTCCCGGCATCAGCATTTTAAGAGATCGCATCGCCAGATTTCCATGTCCTACCTCCCTGCGACCGGGAGCACGAAGAAATTTTACTTCACCGGTAGAGAATGGAGGAAAATTATAATGAAGAATGAACTTGCTGTAGTCGGACGTCGCTGCGCTTTCAACAAGCAGTTCATCCAACGGAGTTCCAAGAGTAACCGTGGTAAGTGACTGCGTTTCACCCCGTGTGAAAAGAGCAGATCCATGGGGTGAAGGAAGTACGTCAATTTCCATAGATAATTCACGTACCTGATCAAGTCCACGGCCATCCAGTCGAAACTTATCATCAATGATCATGTTGCGTACAACTTCCCATTTCAGATCCTCGAAATATTTTTTGATCAATTTTTTATCTGTGTCTTCGGCGTCCTCTCCCAGGCTCTCCACCAATTGCTTTTTTAGTGCATCATATGCATCTGTGCGTTCTGTTTTGCCTGAACCGGAACGGGAGATCTGGTACACCTGTTGTTTGAGTGCCTGTGCTTTGTCCAACAGGTCTTGTTTCACTTCAGGTTTCGTATAAGAACGTTTTTCTTTCAATCCCACTTTGTCACGCAATTGTTGCTGGGCTCTGATCTGTATACGAATCGCTTCATGTGCGAGTTCCAGGGCTTTCACAAGTTCTTCTTCACTGCATTCTTTTGCCTGGCCTTCTACCATCATAAGGTTTTTCTCTGTGGCAGCGATGATGAAATCCATTTCAGCTTTTGCAAGCTCTGATCTTGAAGGATTAAGCACCATGTTTCCATCAATTTTTGCAACACGCACTTCCGATATGATCTCTTTAATCGGAATATCAGAAACTGCAAGTGCTGCTGACGCTGCGAGACATGCAAGTGCATCAGGAACTACTTCGGGATCGCTGGATACGAGTGTAATGATGACCTGTACATCACAGAAATAATCTTCAGGAAATAAAGGGCGAAGTGCCCGGTCGATCAAACGGCTGATCAGTACTTCATAATCATTCAGCCGCCCTTCTCTTTTAAAGAATGATCCGGGAATACGACCTGCGGACGCAAACTTTTCCATGTAATCAACACTGAGCGGAAAAAAATCCTGTCCTTCTTTTGGTTCTTTATTCGCAACAACTGTCGCCAGCATGATGCTATTACCTTGTCTTACTGTCACCGCTCCGTCTGCCTGACGGGCAAGTTTTCCGGTTTCGATGGTCACCATGCGGCCACCTCCTATATCAAACGTAACATTCACTGGTTGGGAGAGCATAGAAAAATCTTTTATTTATAGCGAAGCATTGAGTGATGTAAATCCACAAAAGCATTTGAAGCTGCGATGGAAACAATGTGTAACTAAACAACGATTCCCAACTGCTTGTTCAGTTGGGAATAACCATTCCAGTGAAAGTTGATTATTTACGGAGGCCGAGTTTCTCGATGAGTCCGCGATAACCCTGGAGGTTATGTCTGCTGAGGTAAGTTAATAAGCGCTTGCGCTGTCCAACCAGTTTCATCAATCCCCGGTGTGTGGCAAAGTCTTTTTTGTTCTTTTGCAGGTGTTCGGAAATGCTGTTAATACGTTCTGTCAATAAAGCAATTTGTCCTTCAATTGAGCCTGTATTGGCGCCTTTTCCACCATACTCATTAAAAATACCGGAAACTTTTTCTTTCGTTAGATAAGACATCTCAAAGTTTTTAAAATCATCCAAAAATTTATCTTCTTAATTTAGGCGGCGAAGGTAGGCAAAAAAACGACATTTTATCTTGCTTCCAGCTTAAATTTTCAGGCATGTGCAAAGAAGGATGGGAAGGGTAATGTATTTTACGTCAGCTGGTTGCGTCTTGTTACATTATTTTTCCTGAGGCAAAGAAAGTAACTAAAGTAAAATCCGGGCTGTATTAAAATGACTAAAATTTGCTTGGTTCTGCAACAACGAACGATCCTACGTTCCACCGTGATAGTATTTCAAATATGTATATCCAGACTGGGGTACAAATCCAATATCGTTTACAGCTTAACACTCCACTTTGCAATTTTTTCACCCCTCATTTCCAGGTTCTTGTTACTTAACTCATGAACAAAGAGCAAAAGCGTATCATTTTCAGTGTAACAAATGACCTGGTGACCGACCAGCGGATGGCCCGCATCTGTACCAGCCTCTCCAAAGCAGGTTTCGATGTTATACTGGTGGGTCGTGTAGGAAACAGTCAGTTGCCGCTTGCTGAAATGCCATATCAGCAAAAAAGACTGCCGTGTTTCTTCTTGAAAGGCAAAGGGTTTTATATAGAATTCAACATCCGCCTTTTTTTCTATTTATTATTTCAGAGAATGGATGTTGTATGTGCAATCGATCTGGATACGATCCTTCCCAACCTTTTCATTTCAAAACTAAAAGGAGTGTACAGGATCTACGATGCGCACGAATTGTTTTGTGAAATGAAAGAGATCGTTACACGGCCAAAGATCTACCGTGCCTGGAAGACCGTGGAAAAATATGCAGTACCAAAATTCACATCAGGTTATACTGTAAATGCGTTGATCGCCGGAGAATTTAAAAAAATGTATAAGGTTGACTACCGTGTGATCCGGAACCTTCCGGTATTCACCAATCGAATCCTCAGCGAAAAAAAATCACGATTCATTCTTTATCAGGGCGCTGTTAACGAAGGACGAGGTTTTGAAACCCTGATTCCTGCCATGAAAAACGTGAATGTTCCATTGGTCATTTGCGGAGAAGGTAATTTTCTATCCCAGGCTAAATCACTGGTGCTTCAGTTAGGACTTGAAGATAAAATCATCTTTAAGGGAAGGCTACTCCCTGAACAATTGAAAGCAATCACCGAACAGGCCTGGGCGGGTGTCACTTTGTTTGATAAAACAGGACACAGCAATTATTTTTCCCTTGCTAACCGGTTCTTCGATTATTGCCATGCAGGTGTTCCTCAGGTTTGCGTAGCCTATCCTCTATATAAAGAGTTGAACAATCAGTACACCATTGCTGTTCTGATTGATGAACCTCAAACAGAGATGATCGCGGAAGCTTTGAATCGTTTGCTGAATGATGACGAATTACATAGCAGGCTGATCCGAAATTGTCTCGAAGCAAGAAAAGTATTGAATTGGCAGAATGAGGAAAAAGAACTGATTGCTTTTTATGAGGGAGTTTTGAAATAGCTGTCGTACGGGCTATCAGGTATCAGGTATCAGCTATCCCTGCATGATAAAATTCAAGTGAATAAAATTTTATAAATATCCAAATAAAAGTTTTCAAAAAATTATACTACAACCGGCATTGAAATCGGGATTGCTGATACCT
>DATLDR010000096.1:0-3296 GCA_035525775.1 Flavitalea sp. | reverse complement strand
CGTAGTGTAATTTGACAAAACATTGAGGCTGGTATCACACATAAATAGCCCAAGATCGGAGGTGGCTATCCATACATTCTTTTCATCGCACCAAATATCATTGATCTCAAACTTATCAGTAACAAACTGCTTATAAATCTCTGTTGGACCCGGAAAGCGATATAAACGAACACCGCGGTTATCGCTAAGCAAAATTCGATTGTTACCGTCTTTAAACAAACGAATATTTATATCACTCTGTACACTTACTGAACTGGATACTATCGTATCAGCCTTGCCTGAATTAACATTAACTGCGAAGACCAACTTTCCGGTAGATAACCAGAAGATAGAATCACTCAATTGAACCAGATCTTCAACAGGCTGTGTTACGAAATTACCAAGTTTGCGGAAGAGATTTGGAGCCTCTAGTCTTATCCGATGATCCTGGATAATCAATTGAAATATGCCATCGGCGCCAAACAAGTAAAAGTTATTGTCAATTGTAGTAGACCTGTTGAACGTGGCTGACTTGTTCCATCTTTGACCAACTAAAAATTTTGTCATTGTGACCCCGTCAGTGTCACTGATTGTAATGCCTCGATCATTTGCCGCTATTATATATTTGTTCCATGATGCCAACCGCGTGATGGACGTACTAACGTCTCCTGAACCATTCATATCTGTCCTGAATGAACTGAATCGCTGCATGCTTTTATGCCACCATTGCAATCCGGATGGAGTGGCAAACCAAACACTTCCGTTTCGGTCGATGTGGATGTCTTTAATGTTAGTGTTTGCTAAGCCCTTTGTGATGCCATCGGAGCGATGGACATAGTTTTTTACAACGTTTGTATTGTTCAGGTAAAATAACCCCCGGGTTTTTGTACCAACCCAGACTGATCGAAGGTCGTCTTGACGGATACATTCAATACTTAAGTCATTAAATGCGGTATGAGGCTGTCCAAATTTCCCAATCTTGTTGCCGCTCACTTTTGATATCCATAAACCTTTCGTAGTGCCTAACCAAAGCTCACTTTTATAGTCAAAGTACACTATGCTGGTAATAGATTCTGACAATATTGCTCGAGGTAATTCTTTTATTGCATATAACCCCATTCTGGGTTCATAACAGAATAGACCTTGGTGATTAGTGCCTATCCAGATTGTTCCATCGTTGCCTTCTGCAAAGGATGTAATATGTAATGGTTTATGGCTTTCGAAATTGGTTTCGTAATTGAGAAAAGTGTTATCGCTTCTCGAGAAGATGCTTAATCCTCTTGTAGTGCCAATGAATAATTTCTTATTTTTGGAAAGATGTAAACATTCCACGTTGTCATCCACCAGACTATTATTTTCACTACTGTCATGCCTATAAGGAATGAAATAATCTGCCTGGTCAAAATAGCAAGCTATTCCCCTGTTTTCAACAGCAACCCAAACAACTAAACTATCACAAATGATTTGCTTGATCCTGTTCCCCGACAATCCATTCTTATGCGCCTGGGATGTATAAAACCTGGTAAACTCCCTTCCGTCGAACCGATTCAAACCATTATTGGTTGCAACCCAAACAAAACCTGATAGATCCGAATCGACAGAATTGATTTCGCTCAAGGAAAGGCCATTGTTTGTCGTATACGTTTTAAGATTATCTAATTCTGGTTGGGAATATGTAAGCGAGCAATGGAAAAATAAAATCAGGAAGATATTTTTTCCATACATTACCATAAATGGAATTTACTGAATATAATTTGATATGAAATATACCTGGATTTTATGCACTGTCATCATAAACATTGCAGGATGTGTAAGCTCGCCAAACAAAAATCCATTCGAAGGTAAATGGACATCCGCATGGGTGAAACAAGCAGGTAAGGTGGATCTCTCTATCGAGTTCAAAGAAAATTACAGTTTTACTACAATAGCGTTTCAGGATCCGATACGCCTCGTGATTGACGGTAATTATTTTGTATCAAAAGATTCCTTTTTTATCAAAGATAATCATCACGAGCCAACGCAATTATGCAGCTATGATGATACGGGTAGGTACAAGTACGTTTATAGGAACGACAGTCTTTTTTTTAAGGTAATCCACGAAAATTGCGAAAAGCGCAAATACACATTTGAGATTGGCCTTGTCCGTTTAAAAGAATAACAGTAATAAAAAAATATTTTGCATGCAAAAAAACCTATTCGCATCTCGGAATGCGAAAGGCTAAATCCAATAATTTAATCCCGTTACGCCTCTCTCACTTCGCTGTAGCTCGGCTTGTTCTAGGTTTTCGGATTATGAATAGAATAATTTTCTTGATGGATTATATAAAACCGTAACTTATTGTACAATGAACAATACGTATGATTATCTGTCCAGCCGCCCCAATGAGTTTAAGCAGCTTGCGGTAAAGGATATATTGTTCCTCCATTATATTTGCCCTCAGGTTGACAAATACCTCAACTTATTCAACCACTTCAATCAAATCAGTTTTACGCTAGGAGGCGATAAAATATTACATCGAAATTCCAAAACATGGTACCTGACAGAACACAGTTCACTGTTTGCGAAAAAAGCTGCATGGAAACAAGAGATTGGTACAGCGGGATGGGAGATTTTATCGTTTTATATCCCAGACCAATTTCTTTATCGGTTCTTCAAAGAAAACCGACATAGGTGGCCGCTTAACGCACACGTCAAACCGCCTAGTGACGTGTTTATTGAGGTGAAGGTAAACGAAACAACACGCGCATTTTTTTACAGTCTCTTACCTTATTTCGATCAGCAACCTGCCCCGCCCGAAGAGTTGCTTGAACTGAAATTCCGTGAGTTGTTATTTAACATTTTGTCAAATCCTGAGAATTTTGAACTTCTTGCTTACCTTAATGATAAAAGCGACCAAGATAAAACGCCCATCTATGAAGTGATGGAAGAAAATTACTTTTTTAATTTAACGATTCCTGATTTTGCCCGTTTAGCGCAACGCAGTGTTACCACGTTTAAAAGAGATTTTTTTCATTATTATAAGATGACCCCGGGAAAATGGCTGACAATCAAACGGCTAAATCATGCGACGCTGTTGTTAAATACCACGCATAAAAATGTTTACGAGATCGCTTCAGATAGTGGATTTGAAAATGTTACCCATTTCGACCGCGTATTTAAAGAGAATTATGATGTCTCCCCAAGTCAATACCGAAAAAGAAATAGTTTGAGATCCACATCATAAATATTTTTGTGGACGTCTAGGAAAACTATTTGGACGTTTAAGCAAGCCTGCTGTCTTCATTCATCCCCTACCTTAGAGTCGCAAATTTTATAG
>DATLDR010000089.1:0-6478 GCA_035525775.1 Flavitalea sp. | reverse complement strand
AGATCCTCGCTTATGCAAAAAGTAAAGGTGTAAGGATAAATATGTGGACGCTGGCTATGACCCTGAACAACCAACTGGAGCCTGCACTTGAAAGATTTAACAAATGGGGAGTCAATTTCATCATGACCGATTTCTTTGATAGGGATGACCAGAAAACGATGAACATGATCAAAAGAATTGCTGAAGCCTGCGGCCGTCATAAGATAATGATCATGTTTCATGGAGCGCCTAAACCTTCGGGGTTTAACCGCACTTACCCGCATGCAGTCACCAGGGAAGGTGTACTCGGTTCGGAATTCAACATCTGGTCGGCAAAGGCAACACCCCGGCACAATGTTACATTACCTTTCACCAGAATGCTATCTGGTCCTATGGACTATGAGCCGGGTTTGCTGAATAATGCTACTGCTAAAAACTTTCGGCCGGTTGACGAAAATGTGATGTCTTATGGCACCCGCAGCAACCAGCTTGCCATGTATGTGGTGTATGATAGTCCGATCCAGTTTTTTTCTGGCAACCCATCGCAGGGATTGCTGGAACCAGCATTTATGGAACTGCTGGGCAGCATTCCAACAGTTTGGGACACTACTATGGTACTTGATGCAGGCGTTGCCGCGTACATTGTTACAGCCCGTAAAAAAGATGGCAACTGGTATCTAGGCGCCATGACGGATTCTGTTCGTCGCAAACTGGATATTGAGTTAAATTTTATCGGACATGGAGAATTCACAGCAACGATTTGTGAAGACGGTTTAAATGCAGACCGCTACGCATCAGATTATAAATTGAGCAGCCGCGTCGTAACTTTAAAAGATAAACTCTCGTTCACCTTACAGCCGGGTGGCGGCTTTATGGTGCGACTGGTCAAAAAGAAGATGGAATGATATTTTCCCTGCTACAATATTTTTATGAAGCAACAGATACCTAACAACGCAATAAGGCAAATATTACTGCTCCTTTTTATTTTATTACTGGGTGTTATTTTATTCAGTGAGTTGCAGACATTCATTCCTGCTTTCCTGGGATCCTATACTTTATATGTGATCATGCGCAAATACATGTTTGTGCTCGAAGGGAAGTATAAAATGAAGACTACCTGGGCAGCTATTGTGTTAATGGTTTTATCATTTATCATCATTCTGCTGCCAATTTACATTTTGGTAAATATGATGTCAACGAAAATCGCCTTCGCGATACAGCACATGAATGATGTATTGTTAAGCATCAAACAATTTATTCAAAAATATGAAGTAAAATATCGCATAGACATCCTTACAGAAACAAACATCAGTAAACTTACTAACTGGGGAGCGCAAACATTACCTCAAATACTTAGCGCTACACTAAGTACGCTTGTGGCAATTATAGTTATGTATTTCATTCTGTTTTTTATGCTTACACAAGGCAGGCTGATGGAATCAAAATTCTATGAATGGGCACCTCTTAAGGATGAGAATATATTGCTCTTGAGAAAAGATCTTAACAAAATGGTATTGTCCAATGCAATCGGTATTCCGCTCATAGCGCTTTTACAGGGAATTGTTGGTTTAATTGGTTATTTGTTAATAGGAGTACCTGAACCTCTTTTCTGGTTTGTTATAACAGCGTTTACCGCACTTCTTCCGGTGGTTGGAGCTGCACTTGCTTACATACCGCTTTCATTATTGCTATTTGCAGATGGCGACAATGTAAGAGGGTTTATCACACTCGGTTTTGGATTAGGCATAATTGGCAGTGTGGATAATATTTTCAGATTCTGGCTCGCAAAAAGACTTGGTGATGTGCATCCGATGATTACAGTTTTTGGCGTAATTATAGGCGTTAATATGTTCGGTTTTATTGGTATTATATTCGGGCCCATTGTTATCTCCCTGTTTCTTATCATGATACGCATATATGCCAATGAATTTGGCATGGAGCGCAATTCAGAATCACCGTCAAAGTGATTGGTTACTAATTACTCTTCATAAGGGTATATGCTTAGCGTGTTCAAAAAAAAATCCACTTTAACAAACAATAAAATAAATTCGGTATAGTGCTTGCACTCGTGGGTTTCTCATAATATTTTGGATCCTGTAACCGTTTAAGAAGAGGAATATAATATCCGAAAAAACCCAATGAAATGTTAAGCAAGATGAAGTCTGTAGTTGTAATGTTTTTCTTTGCGGTCACTTTGTTCACACCTGTGTTGATGTCAGGTACAACTTCCAAAACCAAATACACTACCGCACTTTATACCGGAATTAACAAATCTTTACTGACAGTTTCTTCAACTGTTTTATACGACAGTTTGAAACTTGGTGAATTTGGCCTTAACCAGAAAGCATTTCAATATGCATGGAGGGGATATCTTAACCTTTATGAAAAAGGTAAGATCACAAATGCCGGATACTTCTCAATTGCAGATTTCAGCCAGTCATCACGTAATAAGAGATTATATATTATAGATCTTCAGGAAATGAAATTGTTCATGAACACTTATGTTGCTCATGGTCGCAATTCCGGTGGTGAATTTGCACAAACTTTTTCCAACCGTCCTGAATCACTTAAAAGCAGCCTCGGATTTTATATCACTGGTTCAACCTACAAGGGTGTACATGGATTGTCATTACAGATTAATGGAATTGAAAAAGGTATCAATGACAAGGCATGGTCGCGTAAAATTGTTATTCACGGTGCAGAATATGTAGGGGACAACTATATTGTAGATAATCCGTTTATAGGAAGAAGTTATGGCTGTCCCGCAGTGCCGGCCAGTGAAAGGGATACAATTATTAACTCAATTAAAGAAGGAAGCTGCCTGTTTATTTATTATCCCTCCAAACTCTATCTGAACAGGTCTAAAATATTAAACGGCTAAGAGTGAGGACGTAAAACTTCAGTTTAGTTTGAAGGTGAAAAAGCTCAATTTAGGATTCGTACCCTATGATTGGGCTTTTCTTTTTATGTAGAAGTATTGCTACAATGAACTTACCAGCATATTTAAATTTCCCTTTCACCTATTACTTTTAATAATCTTCTGAACACTATGCACTTATGCATATTGTTTGCATGAATTAGAGCCACAATCCTAATGATGGCTCATTTTTTACAAGGATTTGAACAAAATATTTATCACTCAAAAGCATTTCTCATGAAAAGCATTCTTTTCATTGCCTTTTTAGCAATAGCAACTATAGGCTGTGATACACCAGAAAAATCAACAGGATCAGACACATCATCGCCAACAATGAGCAGTGATACTTCAACATCAACACAACCATCAGGAATGGGAAGTGACACCTCATCAACCATGCCGGTTGACACTACAAGCACAACCCCGAACCCATCAGACACAACAAGGGTACATTAAGACATTAGTGGCAACCAATAGGGCGCTTGAATGAGGCTGTTTCCATCGGAACAGCCTTTTTTTGTTTTTGTCGTAACGGTATTTTGTTGCTAACAATTACCTTTATCAGGATTAAAACAAATGCACCTGTCATGCTAAAACACACACTAGTTTTTCTTCTATCCACTATTATTTTATTTTCCTGCGTAAGCTCAAAAAAGTATAAAGCGGGACAGTTAAGAATTGAGGAACTGAATAAGGAATATGCAAGATTGCAGTCTGACCTTAGGAATTGCGAAGAATTCTCTGCAAGGCAGAAAGCTAACATGCAGACAGAACTCGATGCATTAAGGAAAGAGAATGCTTTTCTCAAAGAAAATAATACAAATGTGCTTAGTCAGCTGAAGGACCTGTCTGTACTTTCAGCTACCCAGGCAGAAAGTGTAAAAAAGTCTCTTGAAAACCTTGGCTCAAAAGATGCATATATCCAGGATCTGCAGTCGGCACTGGCCAGGAAAGATTCGTTGAATATGGTATTGGTGATGAACCTGAAAAGTGCCCTGACTGATGTAAATGATAAAGATGTAAATATTCAGATTGAAAAGGGAGTGGTGTTTATTTCAATTTCCGATAAGCTGTTATTTAAAAGTGGAAGCTCGGTTGTTTCGGAAGGTGCGATGAGCGTTCTTGGAAAAGTAGCACAGGTGCTGAATGCAAACCCTCAGCTTGATATCCTTATTGAAGGACACACAGATTCCGTTCCGATAAAGAGCAGCTGTGTTCTGGATAATTGGGATCTGAGCGCAAAACGCGCAACATCTGTAACCCGCATTTTGCAAAATGATTATAAAATCGACCCGGTAAGAATGACGGCAGGTGGCAAAGCCGAATATTCTCCACTTGTGTCGAACGATACACAGGAAGGTAGGGCAAGCAACCGACGCACACGCATTGTAATTCTTCCCCAGCTCGACCAGTTCTTTAAACTGCTCGAGAAAAAAGGGTAATTAAAATCTATTTCACATGTTATGGCAAGGCAGAAGGCAAAGTTCTAATGTTGATGACAGGCGCGGAATAGGCGCCGGGGGAATGGCAATAGGAGGCGGTGTGATAGGAGTGATAGCCCTCATTATTAATTTACTGATGGGTGGGGATCCTGCGCAGATTCCCCAAATGCTACCTCAGCAACAGAGTCAGCCAATGTCACCACAGGAAAGCGCTGCTGATGATGAACGCGCACAATTTGTCAAGGTTGTACTCGCTGAAACAGAAGATGTGTGGCATACTGTCTTCCAGAAAGAAGGTAGTGATTACAAAGAACCCACACTTGTGCTTTTCAGAGATGTTGTTCAGTCGGGATGTGGAAATGCAAGTGCCGCATCAGGACCTTTTTATTGTCCTCCCGATCAGAAATTATACATCGATCTTTTATTTTACGAAGAATTGCAGAACCGGTTCAATGCGCCTGGTGATTTTGCAATGGCTTATGTTATAGCCCATGAAGTGGGACATCACGTGCAGAACCTGCTTGGTACCAGTGATAAAATGGCTGCACAACGGGAGCGGCTCGGTGAAAAGGAATATAATCGCCTGTCTGTAAAACTTGAGCTGCAGGCCGATTTCTTTGCGGGTGTTTGGGCACATTATGCCAACAGGGCAAAAATCCTTGAACAAGGAGACATTGATGAAGCACTGAATGCTGCAAATGCTATAGGAGACGACAGGCTTCAAAAGCAGTCACAGGGAACAGTAGTACCAGACGCTTTTACGCATGGAACATCTGAGCAAAGGATGTATTGGTTTAAAAAAGGTTATGAAACGGGTGACCCGTCGCAGGGAAATACATTTTCTGATCCTTCACTCAACTAGCATCATCCTGAGGTGTCTCATGCAGCTCTGGTTCTTCCTTCATTTTTTCTTCAACAATACTCTTGTTTATAAGAGCCAGCTGAAATTTTGTGTTGAGGGCAATACTAATGTCTGCATTTGACAGGATAGCTCTGCTGGCCGGATCATTCAGTAAAACTGTTGCAAGATCACTTGCGAGGGGTGATCCACTGATGATATTTGAAACTCTTCCCTGCTTAAAATCAATTGAAAATTTGTAACCTGCTTTTCTACCACTTCCCGCTCTTTCAAAATCTATGCGGTTCAAATCAAGCGTTTGGTTTCCTGCTGAGGTCTTCTTCATTAGTATCTTGATAATAGGCAGGTATTTATTCCAAACGTGAACGTACATCATATCGGTTGCTTAAATTTTTTTTAAAGGTCGGGATTATCTTTCATAAAAACTGTGCCCCGACCTTTAAATGAAGCTTTACAACCTGATTATACCTTGTTTTTTCTGTTTCGTTCGTGTAAAACATGGTTTATCTCGATCAGTTTTTCAATCTGTTCGTAAAAATAAATGAGATTGCACCGCTCCCTGCTCCTTAAGCTATGAAAAGTGCCCGTAACAAGCGTTTTCGTTCCTTCCCATAAATACCATCGTAATTCAGGAAGGTTGGCATATTGGAAAAATTCATCAATAGCTGTTTCCGGATTCTCCATTTCTTCAATTGTAAGCTTTCGTGGTTTCAGTTCCCAGGCTTCATGGTGATCAAATGCTTTCATGGTGTAAATTTTGAGGTTAAAGAAGTATAGCGATTATTCTCAGGAAGTTTCCACAATATTAAACTAAAGTCTATATTTATGTGTATTTTTGTTAGAGTTTTTTCTAATACCTCTTAACTTTTTTTCTAAATGCGTACTATTGACAGACTGCAGGAATACCTTGTTAAAAAAAACATTTCGCCCTACACTTTTGAGCGTAATTGCAGTATAGCGAATGGCTACCTGAATAAACAAACAAAGGGAAAAGGAACCATCGGTTCAGATATTATTGAAAGAATAACTGAAAAGTACAAAGACCTAAACATCACCTGGCTGGTCACGGGCAAAGAACAAATGATCATCAGTCACCTGTATATTCAATCGGATCACGTGTCTACACTTGCAGAAAACGAATCTGTATATGCCGGTCACGAACAAACAATTAAGGCATTACGCGAAAAAGTCCTGATACTTGAAAATGCTCTGGCTGATAAAGAAAAAATTATACAGCTATTGGAACATCAACTATCAAAATAATCTTCTCGTTTCTCTCTC
>DATLDR010000086.1:0-7507 GCA_035525775.1 Flavitalea sp. | reverse complement strand
ATCTCCATAAATAATTATTATTCAGTGATTTCTATATTAAAGTAATCACTTTTTTATGTCGAAATTGATTGCAATCATGGAAATTATTGCCTGTAATGATTTGAGGTAAACAACTATTTATTCTTTAAATAAGTTCTTTTCTATACCCGGAATAATTCTGATCGCATTTTTATAGTATACTTTTCTCAGAATGCTGTCAGGCAATCCTAACCCATACATCCGCCAGAAAGCATGGTACTTTTTATGATAGGGAAAGTATTCATCACTTGTTTCAAGCACCCTGAAATACGTTGCATATTCACTAGGTTCCCATGAATCTTTTCCAAACAAAATCCTGTCCTGGTATTTGGTAAAAAATGCAGTTGCCGCCCTTGGCTGCCTGCCAATCTCCGCTATCACTGCACCAAACTCCACCACCACGTTTGGTGCTTCATCTAAAAATGAACCGAGCCTGGCAAGGTCGTTCGGCAACCATCCAAAGTGGGCCGCAATAAATGTAGTTTCCGGGTGCTTTTTAAACATCCTGTGCTGCTCACTGATCAGTTCTTCAAACGTGGCATCACCAGCACCTCTCTTCCTGTTGGGATGTGTAGCAAGTTCAAGCCATCGCTCATTATTTGAATCCACATCATCCCAGAAAGATCTGGGATCCGCTGTATGTATCAGCACCGGTATCTTCAGCTCACCGCATTTCTTCCAGATAGGATCGAGCCTTTGATCATCCACCGCAACCCTTTTTCCATTCTTGTCCATCACGGAAAATCCCAGGTTCTTAAATATTTTTAGTCCGTTAGCGCCGTTTTTCACATCTTCCTCCAGTTGCTTTACCGCGTATTCAGTCCAGTTTTCATTTCCTACACCATTAAAATCAACATTAGTAAATACTATAAAACGGTTTGGAAATGTTTTTTTCACATTGTCTGTAAAGCCTTTCAGCTTGCTGCCACCTCCGCCACTCAGGTTCACCATTACCTTCATGTTCAGTTTATCCATGTCGGTCACCAGTTCCTTTAATCTTCCTGGTCCCATTTCCCACTGGTGATTGTGCACATCGATAAATGGATACTTCGCACTGGCCAGCTTGTGTTCAGGCACTACAAGCGTCGATTTAGGATTGTATGTTTCAAAATCCATGGATCCGTGCTGCGCACACGCGCTTCCAAGGATCATGCATAAAGTAACACTAATGATAATTTTCATTTGCGGAAGAACTTAAAAGGTATGCGTTATAAGTTATACAGTATTATTGGTGTAATTTACTTTTCACTTTTCACTTTTGACTTTTAACTTTTCACTTATAACTTATACCTGAATTGGCGCAGCTCAAACGTACCCTTGGTCCTTTAATGCTCTGGGGTCTGGGAGTTGGTTATGTGATCTCAGGCATGTATTTCGGTTGGAACCTGGGTCTGCCACAGGGAGGTACAGGCGGCCTCGCCATAGCTACCGGTTTTATTATCCTGCTGTACATCACCTTTACTTTTTCTTATACTGAGCTGGCCTGCGCCATACCGAAAGCCGGCGGTGTTTTTGACTACGCCACCCGCGCGATGGGAAAAAATATTGGCTTTATTGCAGGCATAGCGCAGATCATAGAATTTGTTTTCGCGCCACCAGCAATTGCCGCCGCAATCGGCGCTTACTTTCATATTTTCCTTCCGCAATTTTCGGTAACATCCATAGCCATCAACGCTTATTTCATTTTTACCGCACTTAATATATATGGTGTAAGGGCCGCCGCTCTTTTTGAATTAATAATTACTTTCTTTGCGGTTTTTGAATTGTTATTATTTGCAGGTATCACACTGCCGCATTTCCACTTCAACAATCTCCGGCAAAATGCTTTCCCCAATGGAATCACAGGCATATGGGCATCCATCCCTTTTGCCATCTGGTTTTTTCTTGGCCTCGAAGGCGTTGCCAATGTTGCCGAAGAAACCATCAACCCACAAAAAAATGTACTGAAAGGTTTTGGTTCAGCGCTGATCACACTGGTAGTCCTTTGTATTCTCACTTTCATTTCTTCCATCGGAGTAGCTGGTTGGCAAGCAATAGTTTTTCCTTCAGCCGGTAGTGAACCATCAGATTCTCCGCTTCCACTCGCATTATCGCATATCACCGGCGCAACTGGATGGATGTATCATTTACTAGTAACAATAGGGTTAATGGGACTCATCGCATCTTTTCATGGCATCATTCTCGCCGCCGGCAGGGCTACTTTTGAATTTGGACGCATCAGGTATATACCCCAATTGTTTGGCCGCGTCCATCCATCTTTCAAAACACCTGCAAATGCTTTACTTATCAATATGATCGCTGGTATCATCGCTTTACTTACCGGCAAAACCGGCGACATCATCATTATGGCCTGTTTCGGCGCCCTCTCGCTTTACATCATTTCCATGGTGTCTGTACTGGTACTGCGTAAAAAGGAACCGCATCTGTCACGGCCTTTTAAAACACCTTTCTATCCGTATACACCTATCATTGCATTGGTGGTAGCATCAATTGCTTTAATCGCCATGATCACCCTCTATGTAACTTTAGCATTAGTATTCTTTGCAATTATAGCTTTAACTTATACCGGTTTTCAGTTGTATTATAAACCTTCCAGCAATGCAGAATAAATTATCTGCCGGTGATATAACAAGGCAGCTGAATGAACAGGGAACCACAAAAGTAAAGCTTGCGGTGACCGACATCGATGGCATTCTCAGGGGCAAGATGATCGCTTATGATAAATTTTTATCTGTCCTTGAAAAAGGATTCGGATTTTGTGACGTGATCTTTGGATGGGATGCCGCTGACCTTGCGTACGACAACGCTTCTTTTACAGGCTGGCACACCGGATATCCCGATGCCACCGCACTTATCGACATCAACTCTTACAGGAGTATTCCATGGGAGAATGACCTGGCTTTTTTTCTTGCCGATTTCGGTGATGCTAACGGCAACGCACACACGGCTTGCCCGCGTGCTTTGCTCAAATCAATTGCTGCCCAGTGCAAATCCGCCGGGTATATTCCATATTTTTCACAGGAATTCGAATGGTTCAACTTCAGAAACAACAGCAATGATCTGCATACGCAGCAATTCCGCAATCTTCAACCCATCTCCAGCGGAATGTTCGGTTACTCTATTCTGCGTGCATCACAGCACAGCACATTTTTCCACGACCTGTTCGACATGCTCACTAAATTTAACGTTCCGATAGAAGGTATACACACAGAAACAGGTCCCGGTGTTTATGAAGCAGCAATAAAATATGCTGATGTAATCGAAGCTGCCGACTGTGCAAATCTTTTTAAAAGCAGCGTAAAGGAAATTGCGTACCGTCATAATATCATGGCCACCTTCATGGCAAAATTTAATGAATCTTTGCCTGGATGCAGTGGTCATGTTCACCAGAGCCTGTGGTCGCCCGACGGATCGCAAAATCTTTTTGCAGATCTTAACCGTGCTGGTAACATCAGCACTTTACTCGAAAGCTACATTGCGGGTCAGCTTCACTGCCTGCCATTCATCCTTCCCATGTATGCACCCACCGTAAATAGTTATAAGCGGCTGGTTGAAGGAGCATGGGCACCAACAACCATCACCTGGGCGTTCGACAACAGGACCACTGCACTTCGCGTGTTATGCGGAGGCACTAAATCAACACGCCTCGAAACACGCGTTGTTGGTTCCGACAGTAATCCCTACCTCGCAATGGCCGCGTGCCTTGCTTCTGGATTATATGGCATTCGCAATAAAATGAAATTGACTATTCAGCCAACAAAGGGAAGCGGATACGCCGACCAGTCAAATGGTGTATTGCCGAAAAGTTTATCAGAGGCAACTGCGGCCATGAAAAACTCAGCAGTTGCAAAAGAATTGTTTGGAGACAAATTTGTTGAACATTTTACCGGCACAAGAGAATGGGAGTGGAGGCAATATTCAAAAGCAGTTACAGACTGGGAATTAAAAAGATATTTTGAGATTATCTGATGAATCATGAATATAGATTTCAACATTATAAGACAATATAATTTTCCGACTGTCATAAGGTTTGGTGCAGGCGCAATACATGAACTTGCACCACATCTGATTGAAAAGAAATTAACGCAACCGCTGATCGTTACTGATCCCAATGTTGCACAGCTCGGGTTTTTTAAAAAGATTGTCGCAGAACTTACTCTTAAAGGAATTTCGGTTGAAGTATTTTCTTCTATTCATAAGAATCCTGTTAAGTCTGATGTGCTCAATGGTGGCGACATCTACAAATGGTTCAACCGTGATGCGATAATCGGTTTGGGCGGTGGCGCTGCCATGGATGTTGCACGGGCCATAGCTTTGCGCATTAATCATCATCGTGATTTGTTCGACTATGATGATCTTATCGGCGGCGGCATATATGTAACGGAAGATGTTCCGTATTTTATTACAGTGCCAACCACCAGCGGAACTGGCAGTGAAGTAGGAAGGAGCGCCATCATCTCAGAAGATGACACGCACCGTAAAAGAATTTTATTTTCTCCGAAGCTGCTGGCAAGGATCGTTTTCGCTGATCCTTTGCTCACATTCGACCTTCCACCATTTATTACAGCCGCTACAGGAATGGATGCACTCACACATAACCTGGAAGCCTACCTTGCAAAAGGTTTTCATCCGCTGTGTGAAGGAATAGCACTTGAAGCCATTTCGCTGATCAATGATTCAGTGAAAGTTGCTGTGAACAAACCGGAACTTGAATCAAGAAGTAAAATGATGATCGCTTCCCTGATGGGTGCAGTTGCTTTTCAGAAGGGACTTGGTGTGGTCCATTCGCTTGCTCATCCACTTTCATCTTTGCTCGATACACATCATGGACTGGCGAATGCTGTCAATCTGCCTTACGGCATGCAGTTTAACATTAAAGGCAATGAAGAAAAGTTTGAGAAGATAGCTGCTGCGATGAACCTTAAAAAGAAGACTGCTAAAGCGGTAGTACAGCATTTGTTCGATCTTAATAAAAAAATTGGTATGCCGAAGAGGCTGCGAAAAATTGGTGTGAAGGAAGAACATATTGAAGCCCTGAGTGACCTTGCAATTGCTGATTTCGCGCATCCTAATAATCCAAAACCTGTTACCCGGGATGATTTCAGAAATTTATATCTCGAAGCGCTGTAAATAATAAAAGTGAAAATAGGCATCACCCATACCGGAAGAGACGACAAGCAGTTGAATTATATAAAATGGATCCAGGGTAACAATGATGAAATTGATATCATCACACTGTCTGCAGATAATGGCAACAGTGTTGAAGAATGTGATGCGATTGTGCTTTCAGGTGGTATTGACATGCACCCAAAATATTATAAAGGCAATGACTCATATACTAACCGGCCCTCCAGATTTTGGGAAGCGAGAGATGATTTCGAATTGAAGGCTTTTGAAATAGCTATTAAAAGAAGTATGCCTGTAATCGGTGTTTGTCGTGGTTTGCAGCTTATTAATGTTTACTGCAATGGCTCGCTGGTTCAGGACCTCGGGGAATATAAAAATAACATTCATAAGGACTATACTGAGAAAGAAACAAATACAGACTGCGATAACAAACACAATGTTAATGTAGAAGGTGGTACGCTGTTGCACGACATTGTAAAAGTAAATTCAGCGCTGGTAAATTCTGCGCATCACCAGGCGATAAAGGAATTGGGCAATGATCTTGTTGCCAACAGCTGGTCGGATGATGGCATCATTGAAGGAATAGAGTGGAAACATAAAAATGAACGATCATTCATGCTGGCGGTACAATGGCACCCTGAAAGAATGGAAAAAGCGGATATATTCAATTCACCGCTTTCAAAAAATATAAGGGATTACTTTATATCAGCGGTCAATTCTAATTTGAAAAAATGAAGATCATTAATCCTGCAAATGAGGAAACGCTGGCAGAATTAAAAGAAGATAGCCGTGAATCGGTGACAAGAAAATTTAATTCATTGAAAAAAGGGTGGCGTAAGTGGTGCGAAGTACCGCTGAAAGATCGCATAGCCTGCATTGCACGCTTTGATGAACTGCTGGAAAAAGATAAGGATGAACTAGCTGAAACACTTACCGGCGAAATGGGGAAGCCAATTCGGGAATCATATAATGAGCTGAATGGAGCAAGAGCAAGACTTAAATATTTTATACAACATTCAGAAAAATACCTTGCGGATGAATGGATCACTGAGGATGGATCAACAAAAGAGAAAATTGTTTACGAGCCGTTAGGTGTCATCGCCAACATATCAGCATGGAACTATCCTTATCTGGTGGGCATTAATGTTTTTATTCCTGCTTTAATAGGCGGTAACGCAGTTTTATATAAGCCTTCAGAATATTCAACGCTTACCGGACTTCATATTCAAAGCTTGTTGTACGAGGCAGGCATTCCTGAAAATGTTTTTGAAACAATTATCGGAAAAGGGTCTGTCGGTGAATTGCTGCTTGAATTACCGCTTGATGGATACTTTTTTACCGGCAGTTATAAAACAGGCAGATACATTGCTGAGAAAGTTGCACCAAGACTGGTGCCGTGCCAGCTGGAATTGGGTGGCAAAGATCCTATGTATATTATGGATGATGTGCAAAACATTACATCTGCCGCCGGTGCTGCATTGGAAGGAGTAGTGTATAATAATGGACAAAGTTGCTGTGCTGTAGAACGGATATATGTTCATGAAAATATTTATGAGAATTTTGTTGATGAATACCTGAAGCAGCTCAAAAAATTAAAAACCGGTGATCCGAAAGATAGAGCGACTGAATTAGGACCCATCAGCAGGAAAGAACAAATAATATTTTTAGCAGGCCAGGTGCAAGATGCTGTTGAGAAAGGCGCAAAACTTCTCGCCGGAGGAAAACCAAAAGAAGGCAAAGGATATTATTTTGAACCATCTGTTCTTGTAAACGTCGATCACAGTATGAAAATTATGACAGAAGAATCTTTCGGTCCAATTGTGGGCATACAAAAAGTAAAGAATGATGATGAGGCTGTTGACCTGATGCTTGATACTTCATATGGATTAACGGCTGCCGTTTATTCTTCCAGTTATGAACGTGCGGAAAAGGTGATGAAGAAAATGAATACGGGCACTGTGTACTGGAACTGCTGCGACCGCGTGAGCGCCACACTGCCCTGGTCGGGGAGGGGCAATTCAGGATTAGGAAGTACATTGTCGTATCAGGGCATACGTGCATTTGTTCAACCGAAAGCATATCATTTGAGAGGATAACACGTAGCAAAAAAAGTTTCAATAATCATTTAAAGTAAAAGCGATCAAAAAAGTATGAAAAAGTTATTTATCACATTAGCACTCTCTTTCATTATTTTCAATGTTTGTGCACAGGATAAAGCAGTGAAAGCTGTTGAAAAGACTGTAGCAATGTTCCGGCAGGCGATACTCGATGGTGACAGTGCAAAGCTCGACCAGTTAACAGACAGCGATTTAACGTATGGTCATTCATTAGGTAAACTTGAAAATAAACAGCAATTTATACA
>DATLDR010000080.1:0-12530 GCA_035525775.1 Flavitalea sp. | reverse complement strand
GGAAGCAAATGGGCGATGTTTGCCTCATGTTTATATGAGAAGTTTTCATGTGCGGCATGGTCTGATGGAGGGATTGTGTTCGATGAATCCAGACCAAATGTAAATTATCAGGATCCATGGTATCTTGGATATTATCCTCCGCCGTGGGGCCCGGAAAAAGATTCTGCACATTCAGCGTTACATCATACGCAATGGGGTTTCGCAGGCGGGACTAATAAGGGTGCGTACGCCGTATTACGGAGCCAGGGACATGACCTTCATGAATTACATGCACTTATGGCTCCGCGACCATTTTTGGTTTCGGGCGGATCCGAAGATCCACCGGAACGTTGGATCCCCCTTAATCATACAATAAAGGTGAATTCATTCCTAGGTTATAAAAACAGGGTAGGAATGACACATCGCCCTCATCATGAACCTTCAGCAGAATCCAATGATTTGATATGCGATTTCTTTCAATATTTTCTAAAATCCAATTCGCCGGATAAAATAAATGATCATTAATGAGCAACCGATGCGCAATATAAAAGTTATTAATGAATAAATATCGTCAGCTGTACGTGCTTACTGTTCTATTGGGTGTGATAGTCCTTGATGCTTGTAAGGATGAATCATCCCGCAATAATGCTGGTTTGATTTCTTCGAATCCTTCTGAGATCGCTGCGGGTAAAACATTATTCGAAAAAAATTGTTCTGGTTGCCACCAATTAACACAGGACGGAATCGGACCAAAACTAAGCGGCATTACCTCTAAATTATCTGTTGAATGGCTGCGCAGGTTCATTAAAGATCCGAAGCAATTGTTATCGTCCGGAGACAATCACGCAGATTCATTATTTAAAAGATATCAGTCGGTGATGCCCGCATTTGACTTTTTGCAAGACAAAGATGTGAATGCTATTATTTCATTTTTAAATACGAGCAATGTTACTGCTAAATCAGAAAAAGACGATTTACTTAGCATTTCAAATCCCATTCGGGAAAAGATTAATTTATCGGACCTCATTGTAGATGTGAAACCGGTAATTCAACTTCCTTCATCTATCAAAGGCAATAAACTTCCGTTAACAAGGATCACCAAGTTAACATACCAGCCCGATTCACATAATTTATTTGTAAATGATCTTCGCGGAGAATTGTACAAATTAAAGAATGGTAAAATATCTGTTTATCTCGACTTTAAAAAAGTCAGGCCAAAATTTATTGATGAGCCAGGGCTGGCAACCGGCTTCGGAAGTTTTGCATTCCATCCTTTGTTTTCTAAAAACGGCCTATTGTATACAACGCATACCGAACAACCACGCTCTGGTAAATCTGATTATTCATACGACGATTCCATAGCCGTAACCTTGCAATGGGTATTGACAGAATGGAAAATTTCTGATAAGAATGCTGATACACTTAATGGTACAAGCCGTGAATTGCTGAGGCTTAATATGGTAGCAAGTGCACACGGAATGCAGGAAATTTCCTTCAATCCTTTAGCAAAAGGGGGCATGGAAGATTTTGGGTTGTTATATATCGGCATTGGCGATGGTGCAAGTGTGCAATTAGGATTTCCATTTATTGCTCAGAGCAAGGAAAGAATCTGGAGTTCTATTTTTCGAATCGATCCTTTAGGCAACAACAGTATGAATGGCCAATATGGGATTCCAGTAAATAATCCATTTGCTAAACAAAAAAATAAAATAGTTCATGAAGAAATATATGCATTCGGCTTTCGCAATCCGCATCGATTAGCCTGGACGAAGTCCGCTGGATTTCTTGCCTGTAACATTGGTCAGGCTAATATAGAGGCCATAGATCTTGTTGAGCCGGGACGAAATTATGGATGGCCTGTTCGTGAAGGCAATTTTGTATTTAATCCTTATGGAAACTTAAATAATATTTATTCATTGCCTTCAAATGACAGTATATATAAAATAACATATCCCATTGCAGAATTTGATCACGATGAGGGTAAAGCCATTTCAGGAGGATATGAATATCAGGGTACTGCGATTCCGGAATTAAAAGGCAAGTTTTTGTTTGGTGATATTCCATCAGGCAGGTTATTCTATATCAACGCTCACGATATCAAACAAGGGAAACAGGCAGTAATAAAAGAATGGCGTATAACAATTAATGGACGTTCTACTAATCTTAAAGACCAGTGTGGTAGCGACCGCGTTGATCTTCATTTTGGGATAGGCCCTGAAAATGAAATATATATTTTAACTAAAGCAGATGGCAAAGTTTATCAATTAAACAAGGCCACTCATAAAAAATAGCTTAACTAAATAGCAACGGTAACTAAACAAACTGATATCATGATGTATGGAAAAATCTTTCTGTTGGCAACAATTGTCTGCTGTTTAACAGGCTTGCATTCGTATTCACAGGCCTCTGATGAAAGTGAAACAAATGTGCAATTGCCTGGACATTATATTGCGCTTGTTGAAGCGGGAATTGAAAGGATAGAAAATAAACTGGATTCGTTTCCGGAACCGACGCTAGCTTTATTGGAACAGGGACAACCGTTTGGACATTTTCCACATGCCATTCTGTTGCCTGCAGTGCTATATGCGAAATCGCATCGTTTGAATAAGCATTTTGGCGATCCTAAATTATTGGCGCTTGCTGAACGTATAGGTGACCTGCTGGTTAGTGAATATGATAAAGGAAAATATTCGGCCCGGAATGATACTGATTGGGATACATATATGTGGCTGGAAGCCTATCGTCTTTTGCAAAATAAGCTAGATGAACAAAGACGTGAAAATTGGAAAAGAGTGCTTGTGAAGAATCTTGAATTGCTTGAAAAATTAATCGTTAAATATCAAGACTTTCCACAGTACAATGCACCATTTATTACCACATCACCCAATCATTACGCAATATATGCCTCTACATTACTGGTTGGAGGGCATGTGTTTAATAAAAAGAATTGGGTTACCATGTCGACGAATGTATTGCACCGGTTTTGTGTGCAAGAACAAACTCCCGATGGTTACTGGGGTGAGCATAGCAAGGCAGGCCCTACAACAGGGTATGATTATGTAACGTCTACTCAGATTGCTGTGTATTGGGAATATTCAAAAGATCTGGCTGCGATTGAAGCGTTACGCAAATCAAAAGACTTTCATAAGTTTTTTACCTATCCTGACGGCACACCTGTTGAAACTATTAATGACCGTAATCGTTACTGGGGAGTTTCAATGTGGGGGCATTTTGGATTTTCTCATTTTCCGGATGGAAGAAGGTACGCTTCATTCCTTGCTTCTTTTTTTCCACTCCATGGAGATAGGGCTTCATATGGTGGAGATATTCAATCGTTAGCACGCATTGCACAGGACTTTCTTTATTATCATGAAGGTGATAAAGCCGCTATTCCGCAGGAAAGCAATTATGCTCATCAAATGAAAATCACTGCGGGAATACGAAAAACAGGATCATGGGTAGTAACTTATTCCGGAATCATAGCTCCAATTGTGTCGATGAATAATTTCTTTTTGGATCGCCAGGCAAACTTCAGTGTTTATAATAAAAAAACCGGGTTGATAATAAGTGGTGCCAATTCGAAGCATCAGCCTGAGCTTGCGACATTTCTTGAAACAATAGGCCGTGATAGCATACATATGCCCGTTAGCAGCAATCTTAAAATGGGTGAAAAAGATAGACTATCGCTCGCTTATAATGTTTTCTTTGCAGATATCGACTTTTATAAACCTCTGACAGATAAAATGGAATTCAAAGTGGAAACTCATTATAAATTAGGAAAGGCTTCTGCTGATTTTAATTTGCAATTGGTTTTAAAAGCAGGTCAGGTACTGGAAACCGGAACAGGGAAAAGAATTATACTTGGTGAGGATAAAGTAGATTTAGACGATGATGAACTAGGCGGAGTTATTAAGCACAATGGATGGACTTTACATATTCCTAAAGGAATGCATCTTACCTGGCCGGTATATACTTATAATCCGTATAAAAGCAGTACAGAAAATGATTTATCACATGCAGTTGGACGATTGTTTACTTCTTTGGAAATGAAAAATCAGCAATTTCCATTTACAATTGAAGTGAATTAACTCTGTGCTATTTTATTTAACAGTTTCGCATTAAGTATCAATCGGGCAATTAAATTCAAGTGAACAGTCTAAAATAAATTTCCATCCTTCAGCATGAATAATTATAACTCAATGAAAATATCAAATTTTATAATTTTTATACTGTTTGTCTTCGTATTTCAGGCCTGCCAAAACGAAAGCAAACCAAAAACTCAGCCTGAACAATTTTACACAGAACAAGATTACTATTCTGTGCCGAAGTACGATGTGCACATTCACATATTTACCAAATCCCCATACTTTATTGAAAATAGCATAAAAGACAATTATCGCTTACTAAGTATAAACGTTGATGCTCCTGACACGCCACCAATTCAGGAGCAGCAGGATATGGATGTGTTCCAGCACCAGAAGTATGGAGAAGAGTTTAACTATGCCACTACTTTTTCCGTAGATGAATGGAACAGTTCGAAATGGGAAACAAATGCACTCAGCTATCTTAAAAGCTCTTTCGAGAATGGATGCATTGCAGTAAAAATCTGGAAGAACATCGGCATGACTCTTAAAGATAAAGACGGCAAATTCGTTATGGTGGATAATCCGAGACTTGATACGGTTATTAACTTCATTTCAAAAAACAAAATACCTGTTATTGGTCACCTTGGCGAACCTAAAAATTGCTGGTTGCCCATCGATAAAATGACGGTTTCAGGAGACAAAGGTTATTATAAAAACCATCCACAATATCACATGTATCTGCATCCTGAATATCCATCTTATGAAGATCAGATTAATGCACGAGATCACATGCTCGACAAGCACCCTGATCTGATATTTGTGGGTGCGCATCTTGGCAGCCTGGAATGGGACGTAGATGAAATAGCAAAACGTCTTGATAAATATCCTAACATGGCTGTTGAAACTGCAGCAAGGGTATCTCATTTACAATACCAGGCCATCACCAATCATAAAAAAGTTTACGATTTTCTAATAAAATACCAGGACAGAATATTGTATGGTTCAGATCTGCAAGCCGATGACAAAACAGATTCTGTTCAATCATTCAAAAATGCGCATGATACATGGTTAAGCCACTGGAAATTTTTTACCTCAGATTCAACGCTAACTGATGAAGCAGTATCAGGAAGTTTTAAAGGATTACACCTTCCGAAAGAAGTAGTTGATAAGATATATTTCAAAAATGCTCAGAAGTGGATTCCTGGCTTAAGAGCGCATTAAATTATCTTTTCTGAACTTTTAATATAAGCTAGGGAAGCTGTGTAACATACTGGTTGGATAAATGATCCTCTATGAAAGCATTCACATCTTTCTTCTTCTCCCTTTTTTTAGAATAGTTTTGATGAAGAACTGTGTTTCTGTAGAATGTGGTAACTATTCAATTTGGGGTTTTCCAGGCGTATCAGGTTTTTGAACGCGCCTGCTTAAAGTGGCAATTTCCATGAATAAGTAAGACATCGTTATCTATGCACAACCTTGTTTTAAGATGTCAACTAGGTGGAGCGCAACGCATAATGATGGCAGGTATGCACGAAAGGTTCATATCAATCGGAGTTTATTATTTTTTAAATTGGCTATTCCACGTTTAACTCTTAATGACGGAAGCGAAGTATCTACTTCCAAAATCTGTTCATCCAAACAAACTGAATTGTAGACGTGTCCCAGCTCGCGCCTCACGAGACCCTTTTACCAATGTTGGCCTTTATCGGGTCATGACTCGATAGAAATTGAGCCTTTTTTATATATGTTACGATTTTGTCACTATTTTTTTATAACCTCACTCTTACTGCCACTTTTGATATTCTGTATCGTAGCATGGTAACTTTATTATCAACATCCACCGTACACGGCGCTTGTTACTTTCTTTGACAGAAAGTAACCTAACAGCGAGCATGCGATAACTTTTATTAATTCAAATTGCTTTGATATATTGAGGTAGTTCATCCTTATTTGGTCCTCAAAATATTCACAACCGCATTCTTAACTTCTTTTTAATATCTAAGTTGGTTTTCCCGCTATAACCAGCTTGAAATTCAAAGCAGGATATGAAGTTTACGGATTCCCTTTTTTTATTCCCATAACAACCGTTTTTGCAAGAATATATTTCTTGAATTATCGTAAGCGAATCTGAAATTTCCAGTTAGTTCTTCGGAAACTCCGCTTGTGACTTCACTTCATGAATCTGCTGTGTATGCCTGTTCATATGCGATCCAAGGATGAGTATGGATTGGTAACAGTCGTAACTGCCAAAGGGATATTTTATTACATGATTTCTTAAATCTTCTTTAGTAGTATTAATAAAATTTATTGCTTTTTCGCGATTTTGTTTAAGCGAAGCCAGCGCTTCGGAAGTCGAAACAAACGTAATGTTCTGAGGTTCCAGCGACGGAAGAGTCTTAACTTTTTTGGTTCGATTCTCGTAGTTTTTTATCAATTGCTCATCAGATATTTTAATATCAGCTCTTTTATCAGGATTAGCTGGTTTCTTTAGTGCATCCTCAACCATACCAAGAATAGTTTGTTCAACAGCAGCAAGATGCTTGACATTTCCATCAACTGACCATGTCGAATCCGACACTTTGTAATTTAGCTGTGCTTCATTCAATCCTTCAAGTGATTTCAGTAAAGCGGTATGTGTGTCTCTTAAGAGATCTGTTGCATCTATTCTTTCTTTCTTGGAGATTGTATCCCCAGTAATTACGAAAGAAAAAAAGATGAAAGCCAGAGTGGCAATAAATACCTTTTTCATTGTTTAAGTTTTATGTGAGGTTGATTGTTGTGTATACACTGTAAAGTTATAGAATACGGAGAAGGCAAGATTATATAATATATGAGGTAACCATAAATTTTATTAACTCATGTCATGTTCATTGAATGGTAAAAACTCCGTTCAGTGGATGTACGATTATACCAAGGGTCTGGTTGAAACGAGAATAACAACGGCAAGGTTTACGAACGACTTTATTTGTATGTATATCGCTGCTCCGGTTACTACGAGAAAAACCTAAAAAAAATAATTAACTTGGATATTAGGGAATCACTTTTATTAGAACAATTCCACTCAGATATCGAATTAACCAACAGACATACAGGCGACCCTGATTGAGTATACATTTACAAAGTAATTCTTGTGCAGTGTATGAGGCGGCAGGCTAGCAGCTTGTGGCTTCGCTTCCACTGAAATACCAGCTTCGCTTAATATGCATGTAAGAGATTTGGCGCAGAGAACTCGACGACAAGCACAGGCGTACTGACAATACAAAGTCCAACGGCGGCTCTTTGCAAAGCCAATAAATAAGTGCCTTACTGTGAATTGTCTAGGAAAATCATTTTCCTAGAGAATTTAATAAGTAACCTTGAATTAGAGTTATCAATTGATTGAATTGTTAACTTTAATTTTTAAATGTTATGAAACGCGTAAAATTTAGTCAGGTGCCGTTTTTATAGTAAACTCAGTCTTGAACACAATTAACCCTCCTTAAATCCCTAAAAACTGCTAATAAGTTCAAAATTAGTCACCCTGCTGACTGCTAAGCACTTGACTTTTTTGATTGGCCAATATTGCTACTAGCCCCTCACCTCTTTCGAACCGAGAGGTGCCTGTATTTGTAGACATGAAATACTCTGGAGCCACTTGCGCCTCTTCATATCATTGCTTTTCCTGAAGGCGTGTGCTGGGTTCAAACCTGTCCTGTTATCACCGAAACCGTGGTCAGCTGCTCACTTCGCATGTGAAACATCCTTACTATTATAAATGCCTTCAAAAAGTAGCTTTTTGTGGATCGTTCATAATAATATACAAGGACAATTATACACCGACCGTCCACGATGGATATTACCCTACTAAAATTTAATAAGATTGGTCTTAGCGTCGATAAGGTTGTTCGTTCCTCAAACTTATCATCATGGCAAAACTGGATGTTCAGCGGGATTTACACATCCATTTACCTTATTCTTCAAGATTGACTTCAACAAAAAATATTTTTGTCCAATTTGCAACCACAAACTCTTAAAATGAAACATATGTATAATTCTTCTTTTTCTACTCTGCCTTGGGAAGCTACAGATCGTTAACATTATGTAGAATTATGGCCATTTGAGGTAAATGAAACTAGCTAAAAAAGAAAAAGCCCCGGATAAAATATCCGAAGCTTTTCTTATATGAACCCTTACTATTAACTTTTTACAAACCTTACTGCCTGCCTGCTGGTAGATGTACTTACCGTTATTATATATATACCCGGATTAAGGTTATCAACAGCAACACGTATTGAATTTGTTCCATTATTCACATTTGCTTTTTCGTTGTACACTTTTATTCCCGCTATCGTATATACAGATATTAATGCCTGTGATACTTCAGAAGACGAATAAGAAATGCCTAGTTTTGCTCTTACGGGGTTTTCTGTCACCTGCAATCCAAGTGTCTCAGCATTGCCTTTTATCATTGCCACTTTTGAATAGCTTACCGAAAGATCCTTATTCACGATCTTTAGCCTGTAACGGACGGCAGCACCCGAAAATCCATCGAAGTATCTGTATTCTTTCACACCTTCATTTATTGTTGCATAAATTTTTTCTATTGCAGAAAAAGTTTTTCCATCATAACTTTTTTCAATTTCAAAATAATCACCGGTATTATTATCATCTGCGATCCATTTAACTTCTACAATCGAACCGGATACTGTTGCAATAAAACTAATCAGCCTGATTGGCAATACAACCGGAGAGGCATAATTAATATTTACCAAGGCGGTATTAGAAGTAGTTGGAGAATAGCCGTTATCATTTATTTTATAACTAAAACTGATGGTTCCACCTGTATAGGTAGTTGACGGGGTATAAGTGAAGCTGCCGTTTGCATTCAGCACCAGTGTTCCGGTTGATGGAGCACTTACCAGGGCAACGGAATAGCTGTCATTGTCTGCAGGAATATTATCATTAAATAATACATTGCCTGTTACAGTGGAAATAGTAGAGGAAGAGTAAGTGTCGTTGTTGGCGGCAGCTGCAGGGTTACAAAGGCTAACAGGACCGTAATATGCAGAAGCGCTTGCCCAGAGGTCATCAATAATTATTTTTGAATTGCCATCTCCATTAACACTACTATTAAGTATTTCAAGTCTAAATACCCCTGTTGCCGGGAGCGTATAGGTACTATTTTGATTCACTACACTGGTAGAAGAGTTTTTATTTAAAGTGATTGTCTCGAGCGAATTAAACACACCATTTTTATCTGTCAGTCCAATATTGATTATCCTGGTTGCATTTGTTGCAAGTTTACTGGTAAGCTTATACTTAAATGAAACAGTAAATGATGTCGAATTAACATTCAGAAATGGAGTAGCCACGCTTTCAACTGAATTATTGGGAGACGGATCTATGTAAAGGCTACCGGTACCATTGATCACGTTGGTTGCACTAGTGGTATAAATGATTCCACTGGTCATTGTCCAGCAATTACTGGTTAAGGAAGTAAGGCCCTGATCAAAATTTTCTGAAAATTGTGCATCTGCTACATTCAGCAGGATAATCAATGAGATTGAAGTAGTAAAAAATGTTTTCATTTCTAAGGGTTGAATTATGATTAAATCTCAGCCTCATAGAAAATTGGGATTTATTGGTGTGGACTCTTCCTGAAACGCAAATCTTTATAGCCCAATGCTGTGCCAATATGTTAATATATCATTACCAATGGTTTATCATAAAGGATAATGAGAAAACGATCCATAAATGGGAGAATATGTCTATTATAGAAAAGTACCATAGTGGGAACGCAGGTGTCCCGTGAACAACGGACCATTTAATTAGCAAAACCCAGGGTTAAACTGGTCAAGTAACATGAAAGAACCTGCCTTACCGAAATTCAAATTAAGCCCTTAAAAGAATACGAGGGGGGTCGCAAGGCTGATGACATCTGCCGCGAGTTGCAGTAACATGTGTAGCTGTCTTTTTCTGTATTTCTGTTGTACTGTTTATTGGATTTGCAACTAACAAAACTAAGATCTTATGAAGTACTTGCTTGTTTTATTTTGTTGGATATAAATATGCTAAAATGAATGGCTTTATTGACTGCAGACGCTTAAGGACCAAAACAATTCGCAAAGGTTCCTGTAATTATTTACTTTACTTCCTGGCCTGTTGCTGACTTTGAAAAGTCTAAAAATTCGGAGCTGCTAGTTTTACACTAAAACCATTTTCTTTAAGGCAATATTGAAAGAAAGGTTTAAGAATTTGAAGATCTTTCTCACGATTTACAAGTTTTTAGAAAGAGTAGTTAAAGGAAATAACGGCATTGATTAAGAACCTTGTCAGAATTATGCTAGTGACTGACAACGCCAGATTATTTATTAATAATCATTTTTAGAGTTTCTTTTGCTGTTTCCCATTCCTCTGGTTTAACGGGCTTGGACAAAAAATCTTTCGCTCCCAATTTTAGGCAAAGGTTTTTTTCGTTCTTCGATTCTGCTGACGACCATATATAAATTGGAATGTTAGCATATTTAGGTTCACGCTGAAGAGCTTTAAGAGTTTTGATGCCATCCCAAATAGGCATCTCTAAATCAATAAAAATTATCGTTTCAGGAATTTCTTCTTTCATTGTTTCAAGATATTGGGCAAGCTCTAGGCCGTTGGGGAAGCTCCGTAAATCAATTGTCGGCTCGAGATTATGAATTAAATACTTAAAAGCCCATCTATCCGATTCATTGTCATCAGCATGAAGTATATGTTTCATACCGCATCCGCTTAAAAGATTATACCATTTTCAATGACGACACCTTTACGTAGAGAGAAATCAATCTAATCGCACTTTGAAAAGTTAAGGCACGCCAATTGCATAGGCCAAATTGTCCTCGACCTCAATATAAATATTCGTAAGCCAGTTCATATCATGGAGCAGCAAAGATTAACGCAGAAAAGGTAAATGCTTTAAAATATGGTCAATATAATATTAGTAGTAGGAGCAACAGGTGACTTAGGTGGGAGAATAGTAATTGCATTATTGAAGAGAGAGGCAGAAGTACGAGCAATAGTTCGTTCATCAACCAACAACGAAAAAGTAATACATCTTGAAGCACTTGGTGTTAAGGTTTACAAAGTAAGTAATTGGACGGTAAAAGAATTGACGATAGCCTGTAGCGGTGCATCTTGTGTAGTTTCTGTAATGGCCGGTCTACGTGAAGTCATAATAGATGCTCAAAAGATTTTATTAGACGCAACAATTGCAGCAGGTGTTCCACGTTTCATTCCATCAGACTATTAATAGATTTTACAAAGTTCTCCGTCGGTGAAAGCAGAAACCTTGATTTACGGCGTGAATTTTATAAGTACCTAGATAATACTTCTATTGCTTCCACGTCAATTTTTAACGCTGCATTTGCTGATTTGCTAATAGGTCCAATGCCTGTAATTTTTTTAAAAAAAAATTGATTCTTTATTGGAAGAAGGAAAGTGAAAGGCGCTTTTTAGGTTAGGTAAAAAATAGGTCGTCAATTCAACTTTTTTTAAATTCCCCAAAAATGTAAGTTGTCATAAAATATTGCCCATGCGATGTTGTGCGGTCGTGCTACTTTTTTGTTGAAATTGTCGAGCAGAAATCTTTTACGATTGAATTAAATTGAACTGGTTTTTCCATGTTGCTCACATGGCCAGCGCCAGAAATAATTTCAAGTTTTGAATTAGGTATTGCGTCATGAAGTTGATACGCCACATTAATAGGAGAGCGTTTGTCTGAATCTCCCCAAATAAGCAACGTAGGTGTTTTAATTGATGGAAGAAGAGAACGGGTATCAGCAATTGCCAAAGCCGTTGCCATCAAACGAAAACCTAATGGATGAAAATCAGACATGATATTTGCTAATTCTTCTTTAACTGATTGGGGTGGTGAATCACTAAACATTCCCGATAAATATTTCAACACAAATTCGGATGGCGGTAATGATGAATCATGAATGCAAGCCGAAAGACGAATTTTAGCAATAGAATCAGAAAGTGAACCAGTCCAACCTGCATATGTGTCCGCAAGGATTAGCGATAAAACATTGTCGGGATAGTGATGGTAAAATTCCTGAGCTAAAAGACCGCCCCACGAAAGACCAAGTATGTGAGCATGCTTAACGCCGATTGAATTAAGAAATCCTGCAAGTGATTCAACCCAATTGTTAATGTCGAAATTTTCAGAAGGGTCAGCCGATTGCCCTGCACCTGGAGCGTCCCACGCAATAACTGTAAAGTTTTCTGACAATGCTTGTAACTGTTGTTTCCAAACTCTTGAGTCCTGGGTGAAACCATGCAGTAGAACTAATACCTGACCATTTCCAGCTTTTCTATATGCTATTGAAAGACCATTTACATTTGAAAAAAGCATTAAGTTGTCTTTTTGTTGAGAATAACAATCACTCAAGGATAAAATCAAAGCAATAAGAATGAAGGTTTTCGAAAAAATATTTTGTCTTTCACATGATT
>DATLDR010000074.1:0-37868 GCA_035525775.1 Flavitalea sp. | reverse complement strand
AATCCTGATTCGAGCCGTGACATGTTAAGCAGATTTTCCACCTGCTCATTTAACCGTGATGATGCTTTATATATCTCTGTCAGCAGTTGTTCGCGGTTGTTGGTGGTAAGATGATGATTGTTTGACTGCAGGTTATCTGTTGCGCCGATTATGGTAGAGATTGGTGTTCTTAATTCATGTGACAATGAGTTAAGTAATGTATTATAGAGTTTAATGGCGTTGGCCTTTTCTTCTTTTTTCCTTGCAGTTTTCTCTACCTGCCTGATCTTGTAGGTCATTACAGCATTGATCATGGCAATCACAAAATACATGACCAGCAGAATCATGTCTTCGGAGGTATCAACATGAAAATTAAAACTCGGGGGAATGAAAAAGAAATCCCAGATCAGTGCAGATAAAACAGCGGAAACAAGTACCGGGAAAATATCAAAAGAAATTGCCAGCACGGAAACTGTCAGCAAAAGGATCAGCGCCACAAACCTGTACCCCATGTACTGCGTAAAGCCATAACAAGCAGCAGCCACTGCAATAACCAGCACAATGCTGAAAAGGTATTGCCTGCTGATACTTATTCTGTTGATAAGAAAATCGGCCATGAAGCAAAAATACTGCTACAGGTAAAAGATTACGAAAAAGAAAAATTGTTGCATATAAAGATTTTATAAAGATTTCTTTGATCACACGTTTTCATTGAAGGGGTTGCTGTTATCTGGTATACTTTTGTTTTTTGCTACCTATAATGAATACATGCACTCTCAGAATAAAGTAACAGTTGCGGGTCTGCTTATAGCGCTTGGAATTATTTATGGCGATATCGGAACATCACCACTCTACGTATTAAATGCCATTACCAGTGGTAAACTAATCAGTGATCAGCTTGTAATAGGTTCGTTATCGCTCATCATCTGGACGCTCACTCTTCAAACGACTATAAAATATGTTATACTCACACTGCAGGCGGATAATCGTGGTGAAGGTGGTATTTTTTCATTGTTCGCACTGGTGAGAAGAAGAAGAAGATGGCTGGTCATCCCTGCAATGATCGGTGGAGCGGCGCTGCTTGCAGATGGCATGATCACGCCACCAATCTCGGTTACTTCAGCAATTGAAGGTTTGAAGCAGGTGCCAGCATTCAGTGACATCAGCCAGTGGACGATCATTTATATTGTTATCGCGATACTATCCCTATTATTTTTTGTTCAGCAGTTTGGTACGGCTTTTATCGGGAGGTCATTCGGTCCTGTAATGCTATTATGGTTCTGCATGCTGGCGGCTCTTGGCATGTATCATATTTCTGATGACCTGGAAGTTTTCAAAGCATTCAATCCGTATTATGGAATAAATCTGCTCATAGCCTATCCGGATGGATTTTACATTCTCGGCGGTGTGTTTCTATGTACCACTGGTGCTGAAGCGTTATATTCTGACCTTGGCCATTGTGGTAAATGGAACATTCGCTATTCATGGATCTTTGTAAAAACCTGTCTTATTCTTAATTACCTTGGACAGGGCGCCTGGCTGCTGCAGCATAATAAGGGGAAAATAATTACTGCTGACCTGATAGGTGAGGGGTTTAATCCCTTTTACGGTGTCATGCCGCACTGGTTTGTTTATTTCGGTATCGCCATAGCAACAGCAGCAGCGATTATTGCAAGCCAGGCGTTGATCTCAGGTTCCTTTACATTGATCAGTGAAGCTATCCGGTTGAACCTTTGGCCGAAGTTCCGCATCAATTATCCAACGGAAGCCAGAGGTCAGTTATATATAGGAGCGATAAACCTGCTATTGTTTCTCGGATGCGTGGGTGTTGTGCTTTATTTTCAGAAAGCATCGAACATGGAAGCCGCCTATGGCCTTGCTATAACACTTTGCATGATCGCCACTTCTATTCTATTTGCCAATTACCTGGTGATGCACCGTACGAAAGCTCCTGTTGTTTATTTATACCTGGCAGTTTATTTTACCATAGAAGGAAGTTTCCTGTTTGCAAACATGGATAAGTTCCCGCATGGCGGCTATGTGGCAGTGCTGATGGGAGGGCTCCTTTTTTTAATCATGTACGACTGGTACAGGGCAAGAAGAATTAAAAACAGGTACGTTGAATTTGTAAGGCTCGAGAATTACTTACCGAAAATTCAGGAACTGAGCAATGATAAGTCTGTATCAAAATATGCTACTCATCTGGTATATCTTACGAGTGCAGATAATCACAGGGAAATTGAACATAAGATCATCTATTCCATTCTTAATAAAAAGCCGAAGCGTGCCGACATTTATTGGTTCGTTCATGTTGATACGCTTGATGACCCATATACATCTGAATACATTGTAGAGCATATTATTCCTAACGACATTATCCGTGTTGATTTTAAACTGGGATTCCGGGTGCAGCCGCGACTTAATATTCTTTTCAGAAAGGTTGTAGAGGAACTCGTAAGAAATAATGAAGTGAATATCAACAGCCGGTATGAAAGTCTTGAGAAGAATAATGTGGTAGGTGATTTTCAATTTGTAGTACTGGAGAAATACCTGAGCCAGGATAATGAATTGCCAATCAACGAGCGGATCATTATGGATCTTCATTTTTGGTTAAAAGAAATCAGTCTTTCTGAAGAAAGAGGCTTCGGATTAGATCCCAGCAATGTAACTGTTGAAAAGTTTCCGTTAATAGTATCTCCTGTTACGCCACTTAGAATGAAAAGAGTGGAAAAGTAGCCTTCTTATGAGCTTAAGGAATAGACATGGTTTCGCTTGAAAGATTCATTTCAACGTGACGAATCAAATTCAGCAGTGGTTCTCCAGGTTGGCGCCGCAATTCCATCAATAGTTTTATTTTTTCAAACGATACAAGCTTCACCGGCAGAATGCCATTTGCAAAATCAGAAGTTAATGCAACATTTGTGCATATGTAAATCTAATAAAATCAATGCATTAGTGATAACATGAAATGAAAATAAGGTTATAAAATAGCCGTACCCCAGGGTTGCAATTATTAATTCATAAGTAATAATATTTAGAGAAATGCTCACAAAAATTGTTGGGTATCCGTTTTCGAAGGTGTTACCCGTTAATACCCATATGATGTGGCACATGGTTTTAAGTATAAAAAGGAGCAGAAAACCTATGTATCTCACTGCACTATCCGATAAAGAACTTCATCTTGAATATGCAAAAGCTACCGCAGACTATTTTAAAGTGAGAGAAGCATTCGGAAAAGGAATGATCAATAAAGAAGAGCTACAGTTAAAGAAAAATTACCTCCAATCAGTGGTCAATGAAATAAAAAAGCGCTCTTAAAGGATTCTGTACTCCAAATTTCGGTTCAATTGTTATACACACGTGTTCATAAATACTATGCAACGATACGGCAATTGTTGTGTCTATTGCATGCTGAAACTAGTATAGCATGATTAATTACCACCGGCCTCCCAAACATGAGGCAGCATACCTGGAAGAAAGAAAGAATAAATGCGAACACTGCCATCCCAAACATGAAGTGACGCAGAAGTGGTTGGAAAATGTAAGTAACCAGGATATTTTATTTAAAGTTCATCAACAATACGGAATTACACCGGCAACTGTTTATCATGAGTTTGAAGCGGAGATCACCATCCGCCTGGAGGAAAGTATCGTCCCTGAACCAAGAGAAGAAGTGGCTTAAATATTATAGAAAATTTTATACGTTTTTCCTGTCATTTTCTCCCGGTTAGCGTCGAAAAGAAGTAAAATCACATTCTCAGGTGGTGGTATGTGTATTGCTTCCTATACACATATTATTTATCCGTGCACCTGTGAATCTTTAATCTGTACCTCAAATCATTAAAAGATAAAGTTTTTATTCCGTAACTTGATTTCAAGGATATTCTTTCCTTTCCCCACCGGCAACGGTGGGGTTTTTATTGATGTGCAACTTGCATTGAAAGGCTGATACTGCAACTTATATCAACATCACTTATATTAGCTATCAAATAATTCTGTCAATATGCAAAGACGATCTTTTATCCGGAATACAGGCATTGCAGCAGTAACATTTGGATTAACCGGCAATACTGCCATTGCCTCATTATCCGGGACACTAAAAAATAAACTTCCGAAATGGAAAGGATTTAATCTTACTGATTTCTTTAATCCTGATCCTTCCCATTCGCGTGACGTTACAACCGAAGACCATTTTCGCTGGATGCGCGACTGGGGATTTGATTTTGTGCGGCTTCCGATCGCTTATCCATATTACCTTGACATTGATAGAACAAGGAACATTACTCCTGAAGAAACCTATAAGATTGATGAGAAGCAGGTAGAGAAGATAGAAAAGCTGATAGCACTTGCACACAAATACAACCAGCATGTAAGTATCAATTTGCACCGCGCACCCGGCTACTGCGTAAATGCAGGATTCAATGAACCCTTTAACTTATGGCGTGACAAGGCTGCGCAGGACGCATTTTATTTTCACTGGAGTATGTGGGCTAAAAGATACAGGAACACATCATCCAAAAAAATAAGTTTTGATCTTCTCAATGAACCCAGCGATCGTGAAGACATGAATGACCAGCATTCAAAAAGCGGTCCTGTGCCTGGTGAAGTGTACAGAAAGGTGGCCAAGGCTGCTGCTGAAGTAATACGTAAGGAAAATTCCGGCCATCTTATAATAGCGGATGGCAACAGAACAGGCAATGATGTTATTCCTGAACTGGTAGATCTGAATATTGCACAAAGCTGCAGGGGTTATTACCCTGGAATCATTTCGCATTACAAAGCACCCTGGGCCATGAAGGACACCACCAATCTTCCCGAACCAAAATGGCCTGGACAGGTAGGGAATGATTACCTGAGCCGTGAGAAACTTGAAAAATTCTATCAGCCATGGATTGACCTTAAGAATAGCGGCGTAGGTGTTCATTGCGGTGAATGTGGCAGCTGGAGAAAAACTCCTCATCATGTATTTCTCGCGTGGTTTGGTGATGTCACTGATATTTTAACCAAGAATGATATAGGTTTTGCATTGTGGAACTTTTCCGGTGATTTTGGTGTGCTGAATTCGAACAGGGAAGATGTAGCGTATGAAGATTGGCACGGAGAAAAACTCGATCGCAAACTGCTTGATCTCATCAGAAGTAAATAACCGGCCAATGAAGCGTTTACTGATTACTGTTAGCTTCTGTTATACGTGTATATTCGGAGCATGTCAGCAAAATGATGCCCCCAAAGCAAGGAACAACCAAAATGATATCAGTTACCATGAATTGAAAAAAGTTGAAATACCTCACTTTGCAATCGATGCGTTAAAGAATGTAAATAGTGATGACGCCGAAAAGCTGGAAGCGTTGAACATAAAAGATTTCAGCAGAGCGATGCCCGCAGGAGAACGTGTGCAGCCAAATGCAAAAGTAGAAGCGAATGAAGATACTGCCCGCGGCACTAATGTGGCTCCTGCTATTATGGCGGCTATCAAAGCAGCAAATAAGGGCCAGTTTGTAATTATAGGTCCGGGTGAATGGGTAGTTTCAACTCCTATTGATCTTCCGTCTTCAAAGCAGGTGAACCTTGTGTGCATGGGCAATCTTCACTTTAATAAACGCGATGGGTTCAGGATCACTGCACCCGTCGGCACAGACCCTCAGCATCACCTGTTTTTTTATGGGTCGCTCATTGGTGCTGAGAATCTGCCCCGCCACACCAGGGCAACGCATGATGCAGGTACACAACCGGCGTGGTCGCAGATGAAAAATACCGCTATAGACATCACTAACTGTAATAAGAATTTTGTGCTTGTCAACAGGGCAGAAAATTTTGGTAATGCTGTACGTATCAATGGCGGAAAAGGTCTTGGTGCTGAATCGAACACCATAAGCTTTGAATTTTTTTATAAAAATGCAAATGGTATAACATTAAGGTCTATTGACGGAAACAGCTATGTTGACCATAACAAGTTCATAGGATTTTATGGAGGAGCAGGAAGAATTTCAGGAGGTCTCGCCATCAATATCGACGGATACGAAGGCGCTGCACCAAATGGCGAACCTTATAATGGTGCTTTCAGAAGCAATGAATTTCATTTTCTTATTGCACAGGTCGATAGTATTATCAGAGCGAACGGAGATGTTACAGAACCTCTTTTTGATATTACTATTGAAGGGGGTGATAACACAGGCGTTTATGGAAATGCTTTCCAGATACGCACTGTAGCGCCGAACTATGTTCGCACACCAAAATATTGCGGTGCCGGAATATTCAATACTAAATGGCTGACAGGTGGATTAGGAATAAACGGGGTGATCATGGGTGTACCCGTATATTATAATAATCATACACTGCTGGGCACAAATGGAAAAACAGATGGAAAAGGGAATATCATTATTGAAACCAGCGGCACCGTATCAAAGAAAATAAAAGATGATCTTCCGCCCAATATCATTCTTCAATAAAAATCATTTATCAATTAAACATTATTTTATGCAGGCAACCATACCAGATCTTTCAGACTTTCATTTTCCCGTGTCAAAAATATTTACGTGGCCTACAAATGCATCTGAGTGGGAACAATACCGATTAACAAAAGAACAGGTGGAATTTTTTCATGAATATGGTTATGTGAGCGATATAAAATTTCTCAATGAAGAACAGATAAACCTGATGAGCCAGCAACTAGCAGGCATCATGGATCCTGATCATCCGGGACATCATCTGTATTATGAATTTCATTCGAATGAATCAACAGATCCTAATTCCGTATTGTTCCATGCACTGGGCGCCTGGCGCATAACAGACGGTTTTCATGATGTGCTATGGAACCCTGCTTTTGTTATGGCAGCGAGTCAGTTGCTGGGCAACCGCGCCGTACGTTTCTGGCACGACCAGCTTTTTTGTAAACCCGCAAAACATGGTGGCGTGGTGGCATGGCACCAGGATTATTCATACTGGACGAGGACCGGACCAATTCAGCATCTGACCTGCTGGATTGCGCTTGATGATTCTACAGATGAAAATGGATGTCTTTATTATATTCCGGGAAGTCATAACTGGGGACTGCTTGATAAACCTGAGCTTGCCGGTGACATGAACGGCATTATGGAATACCTGACCGAAGAACAAAAATCGCAGTTTAAGCCTATTCCAATTGAACTAAAGGCCGGATATGGTACTTTTCATCATCCGTTGCTTGTTCATGGATCGTATGAAAATAAATCGAACCGTTCAAGACGCGCATTTGTATTGAATGTGTTTGCAGATGGAACTGCTTCTAACAGTAACGATGAAATGCTGCAGGGTGTTCCACGTATCCACAAAGGAATGAAGATGGAAGGAAAGTTTTTTCCTTTGCTGTTCGATCCTGTTAAGGGATAGCAATATTTAAATCGCGGCTTCATGATCAGATTGCTGTTTTCATTTGCACTTGCAAATGTTTGCCTGATATCATTTTGTCAGAAACCCATTGTGGCTGGTCCAATGCCAGGGTATGTTGAATTAAGGACTGCAAAGATCTGGTTACAGTTCGCACATAATGTAACCGAAGCCGCGATTTATTACAAGTCATTGTCATCAGCGCCATCAAAACTTTTAAGTGAAAAAATGAAGTTAAAAGGTGGTGAATTTAATACTGCTGTATTTACACTTACTGCACTGGACCCCGGTACTTCCTATAAATATTATATTTCCGCTGGTGCCGGTAAAAAATTTCTTGACTCAGGAAAATTCGTTACACAGGCATTATGGCAAAACAGGATGGCGCCCGGCGACTTTACTTTTCTTGCAGGCAGTTGTCTTTATTTCAACCAGCGTGAATACGACCGGCCCGGAAAACCTTATGGCGGTGACTCGTCTATTTTTATTCCGATGTCGAAAGAGAAAGCCTCATTCATGCTCTGGCTTGGTGATAACTGGTACACGAGATACCCTGATTATTCAAGTGTATGGGGGTTGCATTACCGTCCCTCGCATGAACGAAGAGAACCTGTTCTTCAGCCTTTTTTAAAAGCTATGTCGCATTACGCTATCTGGGATGATCATGATTATGGTCCGAACGATGCGAACAAAAGTTATGTGCTGAAAGAAGCCTCTGCTGATGTGTTTAAAAAGTTTTGGGCGAACCCTTCCTATGGTATGGATGGCCAGGGTATTTATACAATGTTTACTTACAATGATGCTGACTTTTTTCTGCTCGACGACAGGTGGTTCAGGAGCAGCGACAAGATGAACGACAGTACACAAAAGAAAATGTTTGGCGACGTGCAGATGGAGTGGCTGAAGAATGCAATATTATTCAGTAAGAGTAATCCGTTTACAAAATTTCGTGTGATCGTAACCGGTAGCCAGGTGCTGAACCAGTTTTCCAGATTTGATGCCTTCCATGCTTTTCCCTATGAATACAATCAGCTGATGTCATTTCTCCAAGACAATAAGATTAACGGAGTCATTTTCATTACAGGTGACAGGCATCATAGTGAAATAGTACAAAAGAAACGAAAAGATGGATATACATTATATGATATTACTGTTTCTCCGTTAACATCTTCTCCGGCAAAAACGCAGGGTGCCGAAATAAATAATCCTGACCGGGTGGGTAATGAAATTGTTAAACAGAACTACGGAAGATTTTCTTTTACGGGAGAAGGCAAAGAACGGAAGCTTATAGTTGAGATACTTGGAATTAAAGGTGATATTCTTTACAATTGGTCGGTGAAAGCAGTGGATCTTTCCTACTGAATTACCACATTACACTCCATTTGCCCTCATCATCAATCATGTAATTAAGTCCGTTGCTCATGTGGTGGATCTCTTTTCCATTTTTAGAGATGCTTTGTTTCTGTTCATACACGCGGATGCCATTATTCTCACGTGTGAGGTAATTAATCAGGGCCGGTATAGTAGGAGCAATTTCATGAAGCCATTGTTCCTCATCTTCCTTTACAAAAGCCGAACTCATTGAATTGAATTTAGACATGAATTAAAAAAATTATGCCTTTTTACGAACCATTAACAAAAACACCTGTAGGGTTGGCACATTAGCAACGTCTAAAGGCACTGTATTTGTTGAACTTATAATAAATAAAGCATTCGTATGAAAAATATCTTGTTAATGGCGGCTGCAGGAGTGGGAATGAGTTTAATGGTTGCCTGTCAGAAGGATCCATTAAAGAACCTTTCTCCTGAAGAATCGAGGATTTATGTCACCAATCATGACTCCACAGTGGATTTTTCTCAATTTAAAACATTCAGTATTGCAGATTCAGTCGGATATATCCAGGATAACCAGGTAGCCGGCAAAGATTTATCTGAATTCGATGCTGCGGCGATCACAGCAGTTAAAGCTGCAATGGAAGCGCGCGGTTTCCAGCTGGTAGACAGAAGTGCAAGTCCAGACCTGGGGATAACCGTTTCCCGTATTTACAGTACTTCAACAGGCATTATGAGCTATCCTGGCTACTGGGATAATTATGGTGGATATTATGATCCCTATTACTGGGGGTATAGTGGATATGATTATTACGATCCTACTTATTACGGATCTAATTATTACACTACTTACCAGGTAACACAGGGTGCTTTAAGTGTTGATATGCTGAACCTGAAAGATGCTGTATCCAGTAATAGCATTCGTCCTGTATGGAGCGGTCTCGCACGTGGAACAGGTGTATTCGGCACTTCCGCCGCGCAGGGTGAGATAGAAACATTCTTCAATCAATCCCCCTATTTACTCACCAATCAATAAAGAAACATGAAACGTACTATCTTTTATATATTCATCACATTTGTTACTGCTGCCAAATATACTGATCTGCATGCGCAGGACCGGCTGATGTTCAAAGTTGGATACAATACAGGAATGCCTGTTGGTTCATTCAAGAATTACATGGGCAACAATTCATTCCGTGGTTACAGGGGGGAAATTCTATATCCCGTAAATGAGCAATTAAAGCTGGGACTGGGAGTTTCATATAATGATTATTACGAGAAGCTTCCAAGACAGATGTACCATACGTCGCAGGGAATACTAAGTGCTGTTGTATCGAATTCAATTCAGACAACACCTATAGTGATTAAGGGCGAATATGAACTGACTAAAAACGGCTGGATACGTCCGTATGCAGGTTTAGGAGCAGGGTTCGATCTGGTAACGTATGCCCGGTACTTCGGTGAGTTCGGTGATAAAAAAACTGCGTTTAAACCTGCTGTTACCGCGGAAGCCGGAGTGAATGTTCCATTTAACCGGGAAAAGAGAACGTCGGGTATTAATCTGGGTGGACATTATAATTATCTGCCTTTTAAATACAATGAACTTGATAACCTGAATAACTGGGGGCTTCATCTTGCGGTTTATTTCCCCTTAAAGTAGTGTTGCACTGTTGGCTCATCCCCGCGAAAGCGGGGATATGTTACATATAATCTCCAGGATCGCACGCCTGGGCAGTGATATCAATTAAAAGGCATCATCAGGAATAAATCTATATATTTGCATCTTTCAATGTATTTTTAAAATGGACCTGAAGCATTTAGAGAAAATTTCGAAGGCTCTTGGCGATGTAAACAGGCTAAAGATCATTACTGACATATCCCATAAAGGCGGATCCATGCAATGTTCTGAAATTGTAAAAATTCTCAAATTAGCTCAACCATCGATAAGTCACCACATCAAGACGCTCGTAGAAGCTGGTATAATAGAGCCCGAAAAAAACGGTCGCAACTATACTTATATTCTGAATAAGCCCTTGCTTGAAAACTACATAAAGAAGCTCAAAACGATTGCGGGCTGAAATTAGGATCTAGATTAAAGTTGTAAAATGAAAAAAATATTCATTGGCTCAATTGCGTGTCTGTTATATTTTTTTGTCCAGGCCCAATCGAACCAGGACTCTGTTCCTGGAAAAGTAAATCTGCGGCAGGCCGTTGAGTATTCACTTGCTCACCAACCTGTGATACAGCAGTCGCTAGCAGACCAGGAAATAACGGAAGCAAATATCAGAAGCAGGCTGGCGGACTGGTACCCGCAGCTCAATTTCCGTTATAATTACCAGCACAATTTTGTTGTGCAGACTGCAGTGATTGGTGACAATAAGGTGAAGCTCGGTACGGATAATACTTCATCCGGACAATTTACCCTTTCACAAACTATTTTCGATCGTGATGTATTGCTTGCAAGCCGTACACGCACGCAGGTGCGCCAGCAGGCGCGGCAAAATACCAGCAGCAATAAAATATCAATCGCTGCTGCAGTATCAAAAGCATTTTATGATGTGCTTGCTACCGAACAGCAAATAAAAGTTTCTGCTGAAAACATTAACAGGATACAACGCAGCCTGAAAGATGCATTCAACCAGTATCAGGCGGGGGTAGCTGATAAAACAGATTACAAACGGGCAACAATCGGGTTGAACAACGCGCAGGCATTGAAGAAAACAAATGAAGAACAGCTGAAAGCGAAAATTGAAAACCTGAAATCACTGATGGGTTATCCTGATTCGAGGCACCTCGAAATTGTATACGACAGCCTGCAGATGGAAAAGGAACTTTATTTTGATACTCTTCAGAATGCCGATGTTACCAACCGGATAGAATACCGCCAGCTTCAGACGCAACGCAGTCTTCTTCAGGCAAACCTGACTTACAACAGGTGGAGCTTCCTGCCTTCGCTATCGGCAAATGGAGCATACAATTTAAATTATCAGAATAATACATTCAACAAGTTGTATGATGTTAATTACCCTAATTCTTTTGCCGCGATATCTTTAAACTTTCCCATTTTTCAGGGTGGTAAAAGAAAAGCTGATATCCAGGCGGCACAATGGGAGCTTGAGCGGAACAAGCTTGATCTCATCAGTCTGAAAAATAATGTGAATGCTGAATTCAGTTCTGCAATGGCAGCTTATAAAGGTAATCTTGCAAATTATGTTGCCCTCAGGGAAAATCTCTCCCTTGCAACAGAAGTATATGATATCATTCAGCTGCAGTACAGATCCGGAATAAAAACTTACCTCGAAGTTATCAATTCGGAAACGGATCTCAGAACGGCCCAAATAAATTATTACAACGCTTTATACAATCTACTCGCCAGCAAGATCGATGTTCAGCAGGCATTAGGTCAAATCAATTATTAATTTCTTTTTATGAGGCAATTTATATTAACAGTTGTGGCATTGGCATTTATCGCGGCATCATGCAATAACAACAGCACACCACCCCCTCCACCACCACCTCCTGCAAAAGTGGTAGTAGAAGCAGTAAGAACCGGCAATGCTGTTTACAATGAAGAATATCCCGCAACGGTAGTTCCTTTGAATGAAGTTGAACTGCGGCCGCAGGTAAGCGGCTTTATTACCGGCGTTCATTTCAAAGACGGCGACAGGGTGAAGAAAGGCCAGCTCCTTTATTCTATCGATGCCCAGTTGTATAATGCAAATTTTCAGCAGGCACAGGCGAACATGAGTGTTCAGGAAGCCAATCTTGCAAAAGCACAAAAGGATGCTGACCGTTATCATGAGCTTGCGAAGAATGATGCTGTAGCCAAACAACTTGTTGATAATGCAGATGCCGCGCTTGAAGTAGCAAAAAGACAAACTGAAGCAGCAAAAGCAAACATTTCAGGTGTGCAGACAAGTGTGCGTTACACGAAAGTGTATGCTCCCTTCACCGGCCTCATCGGTATTTCGAGCGTTAAGCCAGGCACCGCAGTATCGGCAGGACAAACTGTACTTAACACCGTTTCAACGGATGATCAGCTTGCGGTGGATTTCAATGTTGACCAGGCAGAAATATATGCACTCACAAAGCTCATGAGCCAGAAGGATAAAGATTCAATTTTCACGCTTGCTTTTGGCGGTGAAGTTTTTCCATATCCCGGTAAGCTGGCATTTCTCGACAGGGCCGTTGATCCGCAATCCGGCACCATCAAGGCAAGATTAATATTTCCGAATAAGGAGCAGACACTGCGTGCGGGAATGAACGGAACAGTGCGTGTGAAAAATAATTCAGGCATAAATTCATTGCTCATTCCTTATAAAGCTGTTAGTGAACAGCTGGGCGAATATTTTGTTTATGTGCCTGACGACAGCAACAAGGTTACACAAACAAAAGTTCAGCTTGGCAAGCAGGTGGGAACGGATATAATTGTGCGTGAAGGATTAAAGGCCGGTGACTCTGTAGTTACCCAGGGTATACAAAATCTGAGAGAAGGAGCAGTGATACAATCTGTTGCTGGCAGCCAATTGAATCAGCAGAACAGCCAGAAGAAAAAATAGACGACAATAAAGTTTTTTGATAATGATAGCAGATACTTTTATAAAAAGGCCGGTAACAGCAATAGTCATCTCACTAGTGATCGTTCTGGTAGGTTTAATTTCACTTAATAATCTCCCTGTAGCCCAGTATCCTGAAATTTCGCCTCCTACTGTTAGTATCTCAGGAAATTATATTGGTGCTGATGCGCAGACAGTTGAACAAACTACTACTACTGCAATTGAAACACAGGTGAATGGTACTCCGGGCATGACGTACATGACCAGCAACAGTACGAGCAGTGGCCAGTCTGGCATTACAGTAAATTTTGAAGTTGGCACAGATATCAACATCGCCACGCTCGATGTGCAGAACAGGGTGAGTGTTGCCGAACCCACACTGCCGGACCAGGTTAAGCGTTTAGGCCTTACCGTTAGAAAGAGAAACCCGAGCATCATGGTAGCGCTGGCATTTTATTCACCTAATGGTACACACGATGAAAAGTTCATCGGCAATTTTGTGAACCTGTATGTGAAAGACCAGGTGACTAGGGTTAAAGGAGTAGGCGATGTGTTTTCGCGCGCCGACGACTTTAGTATGCGTATCTGGCTAAACCCTGAAAAGCTTGCAGCGCTGAGTTTGACTCCGGGTGAAATAAATGCCGCGCTGGCTGAGCAGAACCTGCAGATCGCCGGCGGTACAGTAGGAGGTAACCCCCAACCCGGAACGCAGACATTTGAATACAGTGTTATTACCAACAGCCGTATCAACACAAAAGAGCAGTTTGAAAATATTATTGTAAGAACGCGTCCTGCTGACGGAACTATAGTTTATCTGAAGGATGTTGCGCGTGTTGAACTTGGTAAATTTGATTACTCTATCAATGCTTATGCTAATGACAGACCTGCAGCATTTCTTATCATCTACCAGGCCCCGGGTGCAAATGCGCTTGATACGTATACAGCATTAATGGCGCGACTGAATGAAATGCGGAAAACTTTTCCAAAAGACATTGATTTTTCTGTTCCTCTGGAAGCAGTATCTGTTGTAAAGGCATCTATTAACGAAGTGGTGATCACACTCGTAGAAGCGCTTGGCCTTGTAGTGCTCGTAGTATTTTTATTCCTGCAAAGCTGGCGTGCAACACTAATCCCGGTGCTGGCAATTCCCGTATCACTTATCGGTACATTCATATTATTCGGACCGATGGGTTTTACGATCAACACACTTACATTATTCGCATTTGTGCTCGCTATAGGTATAGTGGTTGATGACGCCATAGTAGTGGTTGAAGCTGTGCAGCATAATATCGATCATGAAAAATTATCGCCGAAGGAGGCTACTCAGAAAGCGATGAAAGATATTTCAGGACCTGTAATTGCGATCGCCCTTATCCTGGCTGCAGTGTTCATTCCTGTTGGATTCATACCTGGCATTGTTGGCAGACTTTATCAGCAGTTTGCGATCACCATCGGTGTATCAGTACTTATTTCAGCATTTGTGGCCTTATCGCTTACACCAGCGTTGTGTACAATATTATTAAAACCTTCGAAGGATGAGGCGTCAAAAAAGAACATGCTCGAATCATTCTTCAACAGCTTCAACCGTGGATTCAACAAAATTACGCGGGGTTATGGAAGAGGTGTTGCAGCGTGGATCCGTAAGACCCCATTGGTGGTGGGCATGCTGCTCATTTTATTCGTAGGTTTATTTTTATTGTTCAAGAACAAGCCTTCAGGATTTATTCCGACAGAAGACGAGGGCCGTGTTTACGTAACTTACGAAATGGCGGAGGCTTCATCCACTACAAGGAGCGTGGCAATGCTTAACGATCTTATTTCACGTATCAGCAAAATTCCTGAAACCCGTGTTGTAGGGGGTCTTGCTGGTCTTAACATTGTTAGCTTTTCCACAAAGGCAAATGCAGGAACAATATTCGTTAACCTGAAAGATTGGGAAGAAAGAAAGGGCGAGGGTCATCATGCGCAGGATGTAATGAATAAGATCCGCGCTGCAACTGCGGATATCAAAGAGGCTCGTATTCTTGTTATAGCACCGCCAGCAGTCCCGGGCCTTGGTGCAACATCAGGATTTACTTTTGAATTGCTACAAACAACCAGTTCCGATAGTATCAAGCAGTTTGAAAAAGTAGCCAACGATTTTCTTGGCAAACTGTACCAGCGTCCTGAGATAGGTGCAGCATTCACCTTCTTTAATGCACGGACTCCCGGCTACCAGTTTAATGTGGACCGGGAAAAAGCAAAAAAGCTTGGTATACAGGTATCTGACGTTTATGTAACACTTTCAAATTTTTTGGGCAGCAGCTATATAAATGATTTTAATCTTTACGGCCGCAATTTCAGGGTGATGTCGCAGGCGGACAGCAGTTACAGAAGTTCTCTCGCGGGCGTAGAAAAATTTTATGTAAGAAACAGCCTGGGAAATATGATACCACTCGGCTCACTGATCACTGCTAAGGTGATAGAAGCGCCATCTGTTGTTTCGCATTATAATATTTACAGGTCGGTAGAGATCAATGGTTCACCAAAGCCAGGATACAGCAGCGGCCAGGCAATACAGGCACTGGAAGAAGTGGCTAAAAGTCTCCCAGCCGGATATGGTTATGAATTTTCTGGAATGAGCCGCGAGGAAATAAAAGCAGGCAACCAGCAGGCGGTGATCTTTGCAATATCCATCGTGTTTGTATTCCTGTTTCTTGCAGCTTTGTATGAAAGCTGGTCAGTGCCCTTCTCTGTATTGTTTGCTGTACCGATCGGCGCTTTCGGATCAATACTGACGCTTACATTCATTCCTTCGCTTACCAATAATATCTATGCGCAGATAGGTTTGATCACGCTGATAGGGTTATCTGCAAAGAACGCAATACTGATCGTAGAATTTGCAAAAGAAAGAGTTGACAAGGGTATAGACATCATACATGCAACCCTGCAGGCAGTACAACTTCGGTTACGCCCCATCGTTATGACATCACTTGCATTTATCTTTGGTGTGCTTCCGCTGGCATTCGCTTCAGGGGCTGCAGCTGAATCGAGGAAAACAATTGGATGGACAGTGTTCGGAGGCATGCTTGCCGCTACAACACTTGCCATTTTCGTTGTTCCGGTGTTGTTTGTGCTGATCACAAGATTATCGTATGGCAAGAAGCTGAAGAGAATTGAAAGTGAAAGAATGGAGGAAGAAAATGTGGACAGGTCGATTATAGAATCAAGAACATAAGATCAATGATGTTTAATCTTCCGCAGGAATCTATAACTCAGAAAGATTCCTGCGAAGGTTAAGCCGGCAATGAACCCTAACCACATGCCTGCAGCGCCCATCTTAAAAGTAAAGGCGAAAATATATCCAGACGGCAGGCCTATCACCCAGTACGCAATGGCAACAAGAAATGTAGGGATCTTTACATCCTTGATTCCCCGCAGCAATCCTGCACCGATCACCTGTGTGGCATCGGAGATCTGGAATATTCCGGCGAGTAGTAAGAGTATTGATGCCAGTTTGATCACTTCTGCATTACTATTGAAAACACCCGGCAGAACATTGCGAAACGATATGAACAGGATCGCGCACAATACTCCGTAAACAACACCTGTTATGAGCGTGCTTTTTCCTATCAAAGCTATCTTGGGCCAGTTCGGCCCACCGAATGCATTGCTTGTGCGGATAGATCCCGCGTGAGATAAGCCAAATGACACCATGAACGTAAGCGCCGCACAACTCAATGCAATCTGATGCGCTGCCTGTGAAACTGCTCCCATTGTGCCGATCAGTATACCTGTAATGGCAAAAGCGCCGGCTTCTGTTCCGATCTGCAGACTGCTAGGAATGCCTATACGAAGTAAAATTTTTAAAGTTGCAATGCTAAATCTCCATTCTGTTTTGCGTGCTGCAATGTATTTTTGAAAAGTTTTATGACGGAGTATAATTACTGCAAGCACTATAAAAATCAACATTCTTGTGATCAGTGTCGCCCAGCCTGCACCCTCAAGTTCAAGCCGGGGAAAGCCCAGATTGCCGTAAATAAGCAGCCAGTTCAAAAAAATGTTTATCGGCATTGCACATAATGATAGCAGCATGGCAGTGCGTGTGAATTCAAGTCCGTCTGTAAATTGCTTTAGTGTCATGAACAACAGCATGGGAATGATAGATACCCCAAGGAGTTTCATAAAAGGCAGAGAAAGCTGAACTACTTCAGGATCCTGCCCCAGGTGATAAAGAATGTTTCTGCCGAAGACCATCAATAGAGATATAATTACGGCGGTTGCCGCGCACAGCCAGAATCCATTATACAGGAAGTGTGATACTTTTTTTTGGTCATTCTGTCCATGCGCCATAGACACCATCTGTGAAACAGAAATAGTCATCCCTATCCCCATTACAAATGGTATATTGAGCGCGCTGATAACAAGTGAAGTAGCAGCAAGCTGCTTGTAGCTGATTGCGCCCACCATTGCCGAGTCGATAATGTGCAGCGCCATTTGTGCAAGCTCGCCAATTATGATTGGCACAGCCAGTTTAATTGTGCTGCGAGCTTCTTTTTTCATGCCGCGTGAAGATATAATACAAACCTCCCTTAAATTTACTAACGATGGAAAAACAATTGCGCAGCCAGAACTGGTTTGGAAAAAAGGGCAAAGATGGTTTTATTTACCGTGCATGGATGAGGAACCAGGGTATTCCCACTTATGAATTCAAAGGCAAACCGATTATAGGGATATGTAATACCTGGTCTGAACTTACTCCGTGCAATGGCCATTTCCGTGACCTCGCCGAGTCAGTAAAACGGGGTGTACTGGAAGCAGGAGGTTTTCCAGTAGAATTTCCTGTTATGTCCCTGGGAGAAACGCTGATCAAACCTACAGCAATGCTATACAGGAATCTTGTAAGCATGGATGTGGAAGAATCAATCCGTGCTAATCCGGTGGACGGTGTTGTGCTGATGTGCGGTTGCGATAAAACCACACCCGCCCTTGTAATGGGCGCCTGCAGTGTTAACATTCCTACAATAGTTGTATCAGGGGGAGCAATGCTTACGGGTAAATTCCAGGGGCGAAATATCGGTACCAGTGATGTGTGGAGATTTTCAGAGGATGTGCGGTCTGGCATTATGAGTGAGGAAGAGCTCAATCTTGCTGAATCAGGCATGTGCAGAAGCAACGGCCATTGTGCGGTGATGGGTACTGCATCGTCAATGGCCTGCATGGTAGAAGCACTTGGTTTGTCGCTGCCTGAGAATGCTGCTATTCCTGCGGCTGATTCAAACAGGAAAGTACTCGCGCAATTATCCGGAATGCGGATTGTTGAAATGGTAAAGGAAGATCTTAAACTATCGGATATCCTTACACGAAAATCATTTGAGAACGCGATTAAAGTAAATGCGGCTATAGGGGGCTCAACAAATTTTGTTATCCACCTGCTGGCCATTGCGGGAAGAATAGGAATAGACCTTACGATTGATGAATTTGATCCCTTGTCGGCGACCATTCCACTGCTGGCAAATCTTCAGCCGTCGGGTGACTATTTTATGGAAGACCTGTATTATGCGGGTGGTCTGCCTGCGGTGATGAAACAAATGCTTGATTACCTTCATCCCGATATAAGAACTGCCAATGGCAAAACGGTACGTGAAAATGTAATGAATGCAAAAAGTTTAAATGCCCAGGTGATCACATCTCTCGAAAACCCATTTAAAAAAAATTCAGGAATAGTAATATTAAAAGGCAATTTATGTACAGAGGGCGCGGTGCTTAAACCAAGTGCCGCAAGTCCGCACCTGATGAAGCATACCGGTAAAGCCGTTGTTTTTGAAAACATAGAAAACTATAAGGCAAGAATTGATGATCCGGAGCTGGATGTAGATGAAAACAGCGTGCTCGTATTAAAAAATGTTGGCCCTAAAGGTTATCCCGGTATGCCAGAAGTTGGCAACATGGGTTTGCCTAAAAAGCTTTTGGCAAAAGGAATCAATGATATGGTACGGATTTCAGACGGCAGGATGAGTGGTACCGGGTTTGGAACAGTTGTGCTGCATGTTTGTCCTGAAGCTGCAGCAGGTGGTACGCTTGCTATTGTAAAGGATGGTGATATGATTGAGCTGGATATTCCCAACCGAACATTACATCTTAATGTTTCTGATGAAGAGATTGAAGCAAGAAAAAAGGTATACCATGAAGATGAATCAAATATTAAACGTGGCTACGCATACCTTTATCTTCAGCATGTTGAACAGGCACACCTTGGGGCAGACTTCGACTTTTTAAGAGGTGGATCAGGAAGTATTGTTACACGCGATTCGCATTAATAAAATGAATTCATTCAATAAAAAAGTTGCAATAGTAACGGGCGCAGGCCAGGGAATTGGGTATGAGATCGCAAAACAATTATGCGGAGAAGGTGCCAGAGTTGTATTGAACGACATTGATACTACGCTGGCCACTGAAGCTGCATTGCGCATAGGCTCAAATTGCGTGGCACTTGCGGGCGATTCCAGTGACCTGGTTTTTATTCATAAGATGGTGGAAACAGCAGTTGCTGAATTTGGAAGCACAGACATTGTTATCGCTAATTCAGGCATCACTTTATTTGGTGATTTTCTTGATTATCCTGCTGAATCTTTTAATAGAGTAATGAATGTAAATCTCGGCGGATCGTTTTTTCTTGCACAGGTTGCGGCGAAACAAATGATCAGGCAGGGTTCAGGGGGCGCAGTTTTATTTACTTCATCTGTTACAGGTCACCAGGCGCATAAAAAACTTGCCGCATACAGTATGACCAAGGCGGCCCTTGAAATGCTGGCAAAGAACCTTGTGATAGAACTTTCACAGTATAGTATAACCGTAAATACTATCGCTCCCGGAGCAACACTTACTGAAAGAACACTCGACGATCCGGAATATGAATCCGTATGGTCGCAACTGACACCGCTGGGCCGTCCTGCTAACACACTGGATATTGCAAATGCTGCATTGTTTATGGTATCGGACAAAGCAAAACATATTACGGGACAGAGTTTAATCATTGACGGAGGTTGGACTTCAGTAAGTCCTTCACCTTTTTAAAATTGTATGGTATGTTCAGCTTAGAGAACAAAATCTCAATCATTACGGGTGGTGGAAGCGGTATCGGCAAAGCTATATCACTTTTATTTGCGAAGCAGGGTTCGCATGTATTTATCCTGGATGTAGATGAAGACGGAGCAAATAAAACCATCGAAGAAATAAAATCTGCAAGCGGACTTGGCGCATTCATAAATTGCAATATTGGTGTGGCAGAAGAAGTAGCATCGTCAATCAAAAAAATTGCAGCGAGTGCTTTTTCCATTGATATTATTGTAAACAACGCCGGTGTTGCGCACGTAGGAACCGTAGAATCAACTGCTGAAGCTGACTTTGAACGTTTATTTAATATTAATGTGAAAGGATTGTTTCATGTAGTAAAATCTGCTATGCCATTTATGAAAGAAAAAGGCGGTTCAATACTTAACCTGGCTTCCATAGCTTCTACAGTAGGCATACCAGACCGCTTTGCCTATTCAATGACCAAGGGTGCAGTAGTGGGCATGACCTTATCGATCGCAAAAGATTATCTTGAATATAACATCCGCTGCAACTGCATATCTCCTGCACGGGTACATACACCTTTTGTTGATGGATTCATTTCAAAAAATTATCCGGGCCGGGAAAACGAAATGTTCAAAAAATTATCGGCTACCCAACCCATCGGGCGCATGGGCCGGCCGGATGAAATAGCCTATCTGGCTTTATATCTATGTTCAGATGAAGCCTCATTCATCACCGGATGTGATTACCCTATCGACGGAGGATTCAGTAAACTTAACAACTAACCAATTCACCTGTGGGGAATGAAAGATATCATCATCGAAAAGGAACTGCTGAAGATCATTCCTGCTGAAAGAATTAAATCAAGGTATATTGACCGCGTTACCTATGGTGCCGACGCTGGTTTTTATTTCCTTCTTCCAAAAGCAATAGTGAAACCTGTTTGCGAACAGGAGATCATTCTTTTATTTGAATTCTCACGCCAATTTAAGATTCCACTGGTTTTTCGTACTGGAGGAACAAGCCTTTCAGGACAATCGGTAACCGACGGCATTCTTGTTGACATTAGCCAGCACTGGAATAAAATAAGTATTGAGCAGCTGGGTGATAGTGTACGTGTGCAGCCAGGCATCACGGGAGGTATGGTAAATGCCTATCTTAAAAAAAGAAGAAAGAAAATAGGTCCGGACCCATCGAGTATCGGATCTGCGATGATGGGTGGAATTATTTCTAACAACGCTAGCGGCATGTGCTGTGGTGTGAAGCTGAATTCATACCACACCATGAAATATATCCGCTTCATTCTTCCGGATGGTAAAACATTCAGTACAGAAAAGCCGGAGGATTATAACAGGTTCGAAAAAGAATGTGCGCTTATTTATACCGAATTGCTGAGCATAAAAAAGGAAATCATTGCAGATGCAGGGCTATTTGAAAAGATAAGAAAAAAATATACTACTAAAAATACTGTTGGGTATTCACTTAATGCACTCATAGATCATGATCACCCTTTAGACATTCTTTCAAAATTACTCGTGGGCGCGGAAGGTACACTGGCTTTCATTTCAGAAGCGGTAATGAATACTGTGCCAGATTATGAATTTAAATCAACAGCGCTTTTATATTATTCAGACATATATGCAGCATGCCAGGCTATTGTTCCTTTACGCAATGCAGGTGCTGAAGCTGTTGAGCTGATGGACAGGTCTTCACTGCGCTCCATTGAGTTACTGCCTGGTATGCCTGCTTTAGTTAAAACCCTGCCTCCTCTTGCTGCGGCATTGCTTGTAGAGTTCCAGGATAATAAACCAGACGTGTTACAAGCGAAGGTAAAAAACTTCCTATCTCAGGTAAGTACTCCCGATTTGTTATATCCACCGGTGTTTACCAGCGATAATGATGAGCAGGCGTTTTTATGGAAAGTAAGAAAGGGATTGTTTCCTGCAGTAGGTGCAGTACGCTTAAGCGGAACTTCTGTGATACTCGAAGACCTTGCATTTCCCGTAAACAGGTTAGGCGACGCCATCATTGACCTGCAGAAGCTATTCCACGACTTCGGATATTACAACGCTATAATTTTTGGTCATGCCAAAGATGGCAACCTGCACTTTGTCATCACACAATCGTTCAATGAGGCTACTGAAGTTGACCGGTATGATAAGTTCATGCGTCAAGTAGTTAAGCTGGTAGTAAGCAAGTATGAAGGAACACTGAAAGCTGAGCATGGAACCGGCAGGAACATGGCGCCTTTTGTTGAAACAGAGTGGGGTAGTGAAGCTTATACAATAATGAAAAGATTGAAAAAATGCATTGACCCTTTTAACCTGCTCAATCCGGGAGTGATCATCAACGAAGATCCGAATGTTCATATAAAGAATCTGAAAGAACTGCCGACTGTTGAGGAGGAAGTTGACAAATGTATCGAATGTGGTTATTGTGAACATGTTTGCCCCAGCCGCGATATCACTACTACACCCAGAAGAAGAATTATCGCACGAAGAGAATTGAAAAGACTGGAACAATCTGGTAAATGGCCTGAGCATAAAATATTAACAAGCCAGTTTGAATACGATGTAATGGATACGTGTGCAGTGGATGGACTTTGCGCGAATGCCTGTCCCGTTGACATCAACACCGGCGACCTGGTAAAGCGACTGAGAACTGAAAATCATTCGCCATTACAGAATGCTGTTGCATTGGTGGTTGCTAAGAATTTTGCACTCCTTGAATTTTTTGTAAGAACAGGAATAAATCTTAAGCTTAACCAGTTGAGCGGCAATAGCAGTTTAATGAAGTTTGTGACCCTGGCGCCATCCATTCCAAAGAGCAGAAAAAATAATGCGGACGTAATCTATTTTCCTTCCTGCGTATCGCGCATCATGGGTGGTGGGATAAAGGGCAAAAAGAATGTGATGGAAACATTCATCAGTATTTGTAATAAAACAGGATTATCTGTTAATGTTCCCCGGGATATTAAAGGCAGCTGCTGCTCGCAGATATTCTCATCCAAGGGATACAGGAAGGCGCATGAATACAAAGCCAATGAGATTATAGAAAGACTTTGGAAATATTCAGGTAATGGCAAAATTCCGGTTGTTACGGATGTAAGCTCCTGTGCGTACACGCTGATCCGTATACGTCCGGTGCTTACCGAAAAAAATAAGGTAAAGTATGATCAGCTGCAGATGCTGGATAGTGTCGAATTTCTGCACGACACCATATTGCCAAAAGTGAAGAATGTAAATAAAAAGGAGACAATTGTGGTTCATCCTGTGTGCTCACTTGAAAAAATGGGTACATGGCAGAAATTTATAGCTACCGCCAGGTTTTTTGGAAATAATGTCATGGTGCCAGCCCATGCAGGATGCTGTGGCATGGCGGGGGACCGGGGTTTTTTGTTTCCTGAGCTTACTGATTCCGCCACATACCGTGAGGCCACTGAAGTGAAACAAATCACGTATAACGGATACTATTCTTCCACTAAAACCTGTGAAATAGCCATGTCTCATGCTGTCGGAAAGGATTATGAAAGTATTTTATACCTGGCTGACGAATGTATTTAAGTGATAATCTTCCGCATGGCATAAAATTTTAGCAATTTTTAGTCATGGGACTTTCAAAATATAAAGAAAAACGTTCTTTCAACGAAACACCTGAGCCGGTTGGCGGAAAATCAAAAGCGAAAGAGCTGATTTTTGTTATCCAGAAGCATGATGCTTCAAGGCTTCATTATGATTTCAGGCTCGAAATGGAAGGAGTTCTGAAGAGTTGGGCGGTTCCAAAAGGACCTTCCGTGGATCCCTCGGTTAAAAGGCTGGCTATGATGGTAGAAGACCATCCTTTTGATTACCGCGACTTCGAGGGCATTATACCGGACGGAAATTATGGGGCGGGAACGGTGATCGTGTGGGATCAGGGTACGTATCATCCGACAGAAGAATTGCCTGATAAAAAGTCGCAGGAAAAACATCTGCTGAATCAATTACACGAGGGCAATTTGAAATTTGTGCTCAATGGTAAAAAGCTGAAAGGTGAATTTGCATTGGTTCGCACGAATGGCATGGGTGAAAATTCGTGGCTGCTCATAAAGCACAAGGATAAATATTCAGGCAAGGATGATATAACCGAAAAAGATAAATCTGTACAATCGGGAAAAACAATCGAAAAGGTAGCAGCATCCTCTAAAAATATCTGGAAAAGCAACAGGCAATCAAAAGAACCGGAAGCAACTGAAGCACCTGCTAAAAAAGCACCGGTTAAAAAATTAGCGCCAAAGAAAATGGCAAAAAAAAAAGTAAACAACCCGCTCACCGACGCACCTGAATCTCCGTTTCCTAAAACTATTTCACCAATGCTGGCCACACTGGTTGACAAACCATTTGATGAGCCAGGCTGGATATATGAAATTAAATGGGACGGATACCGTGCGCTGGCATTATGCAATGAAGGTGAAGTGAATATGATCTCGCGCAATAATAAATCGTTTAACGATAAATTTTACCCGGTTTATAATGCGGTTAAAGACTGGGGCATCAATGCAGTTATTGATGGAGAGATTGCAGTGCTCAATGAAAACGGAGTGTCGCACTTTAGTTCATTACAAAATTGGAGAAGTGAAGCAGATGGTGAACTGATATATTACGTGTTTGATTTATTGTGGCTCGATGGGAAAGACCTTATGCACTTTCCTTTGACTCAAAGACGCGATCTTTTGCGTGAGCATTTACCACCAGAAGGAACGATCAGGATGAGTGAAGACTTTAAAACTTCAGCCACTGAATTCCTGGAAGCTGCATCGAGTATGGGACTTGAAGGAATCATTGCAAAGAAAGAGGAAAGTGTATATCACCCCGGCGACCGCACCAGGGACTGGCTGAAAATAAAAGTAAGCCAGCGTCATGAAGTAGTGATTGGCGGATATACAAAAAACGAAGGTTCAAAAAAAGCATTCAGCTCATTACTGGTGGGTGTATACGAAAACGGTAACCTTGAATATACTGGTAAAATAGGTACCGGGTTCAATGACAAACAACAGGCAGAGATGATGGAAAGGTTTAATAAGCTGGAAATAAAATCATCGCCATTTACTATAGTACCTGATGTTAATAAGCCTTCAAGGTTCCGGCCTAATCCGCCACACGCAGCGGTTATATGGCTGAAGCCTGTATTGGTTTGTGAAGTGAGTTATGCAGAAATGACAGATGATGGCGTGATGCGCCATCCATCATTTGAAGGAATGCGTGAAGACAAAAAAGCAAAAGAAGTTATGAGAGAGATACCTGTTAAGGCTAAAAATGTGGTGAAGGCACAGCCTGAAACCCCTGCTAAAAAATCTTCTTCAACGGATAAGCTGCTTAAACCCGTAGAATCGAAAGACCGGAAAACACTGCTAAATCCAACGGAAGAATCACAGGCAAAAAAAATAAATGGCCAGGAATTAAAGTTCAGCAACCTCAGCAAGGTTTACTGGCCGAAAGAAAAGTATACGAAACGCGATCTTATCAACTATTATTACCAGATCGCTGAATACATTTTACCGTACCTGAAAGAAAGACCTCAATCAATGAACAGGTTTCCGAATGGTATCGAAGGGCAAAGCTTTTACCAGAAAGATGTGACCGGTAAGGTGCCCGGATGGATAGAATTGTTTCCTTATACCACCAGTGATGAAAAAGCTAAAAACTACATGGTATGCAATAAGGAAGCTGATCTGCTGTACATGATCAACCTTGGTTGCATTGAGATACATCCATGGAGCAGCACCAGGAAAAAACCTGATAACCCGGATTGGTGCCTTATTGATCTGGATCCAAGTGATACCAATACATTCGAGCAGGTGATACAGGTAGCGCAAACCACAAAAAAGGTATTGGATGCAATTGGCGTAGTGGGATATTGTAAAACTTCCGGCTCCACCGGCATTCATATTTATATTCCGCTGAAGCCGAAATATACTTATGATGAATGCCAGCTTTTTGGTAGGTGGATCGCTATGCAGGTGCATGAGCAGCTGCCGGATATTACCAGCGTTGAACGTATAGTAAAAAACAGGAAAGGAAAATTGTATGTAGACTTTTTACAGAACAGGCCAGGCGCAACGCTCGCGGCACCTTATTCCGCACGGCCAAAACCTGGCGCCACAGTGTCAATGCCATTGCATTGGGATGAGGTAAAGAAAGGATTGAAGCTAAAAGATTATACTATTAAGAATGCGGTTGAGAGGGTTAGGAGTGTGGGTGATATATTCAAAGGTGTTTTAACTGAAGGGATTGATCTGGGCAAAGTATTGAAACAACTGGTATAGATTTATTTGTACTGGTACTCAACGCGCCCGAGTATCTGCCTGCGTTTGTTAAGGCAGGTTTCCTTTACTTTCAAACCTTGTTGGTTGTATTCATATACCCACTTCTGATAATCATCAGTGCCTTCAGGAACAATAAGCATGCTCATAAGCTGGTCTTTTTGATCGTATTCAAAAATATACAAGGGTAACAATCTTTTTGCCTTCGCATTATAACTGACGATGTCAGTTAACCTGTTCTTCTCATCATAATAGTAATAATAGGGCGGGAGGGCAACATTACGACGGGTACTGTTTTCTTCACCTGCATTTCCATTTTCATCAGGTACAAAAGTTACATAAGTGGTATCTGAGTCATTCTTAATACGGGTCATTTTTTCAGGTTTCTGATTGGCGTTGTAGAACCAAAGGTGATCTTCCTTCTCTGTTTTATTGCCAGCAGAAGTGGAGATGTTAGTGATCTTCGAGAGGGTACCATTTTGATTATAAAAATAGTTGCTCTCACTGTAAGAGCCATCCGCTGTGTCAATACTTTTCACGAGTCTGCCGCCTCCATCAAAAAAAGTAGTTAGTTCAGATTCTCCTGAAAGTGGTGTTTTGAACGAAGTAGAAATGCGTGTGTAATCGGATGAAATATTCTGGATGCCGTTGAAGTCTTCTGTGCGTTTTCCATCCTTCTCGTAACTCATCACATTTACTGAGTGAATCCGCTGGGTTTTGTATATGGCAACCCTCTTCATTGTTTGTGCCGGACTGATAATATCTTTATAATAATACTGCGCTTGTGCACCAATGGAAATCATTAAACATAGCATACTGGTTAGTCGGATCATAATGGGAGCGAATATCCTTTCTTTTTCACATCTAAACGGGTGAAAGCGTATTTTTATCAAAATTTTCATAGTGTTTTTATTATTGTTTAAAGTGTAACAGTATGTCATGGAAAATACAACAGCAGAGGCATTTATGAGACTGAAGGGTATTATGGATGAGTTGCGTGAGAAATGCCCATGGGATCGCAAACAAACGCTGCAGACCCTCAGAACACAAACCATTGAAGAACTTTATGAACTCACTGATGCTATAACAGAAGCCAAGTGGAACGCCATTAAAGAAGAATTGGGTGATCTGCTGCTGCACATACTTTTTTATTCAAGGATTGCAGAGGAGCAGGGGAAATTTGATGTGAAAGATGTTTTGCATTTTGTAAGCGAAAAACTGGTATACCGTCACCCTCACATATATGGTGAGGTAAAAGTGGATGATGAAGAAGATGTTAAACGAAATTGGGAAAAGCTAAAGCTGAAAGAAGGTAAAAGGTCTGTTTTAAGCGGAGTTCCGGGATCTTTGCCTGCAGTGGTCAAGGCCACAAGGTTGCAGGAAAAGTCAAAACAGGTTGGATTTGAATGGGACAACCGCGACCAGGTTTGGGATAAGGTAGCAGAAGAGATCAGCGAACTAAAAGAAGCAGTTGCTGAAAATAATCAAGACAAAATAGAAGATGAGTTTGGTGATGTGCTGTTTTCAATGGTGAATTACGCGCGCTTTTTGAATATTGACGCAGAAAATGCCCTCGAACGTACAAATAAAAAATTTATCAGACGTTTCACAGAAATGGAGCAACAGGCGCAGAAACAGGGGAAACCACTTTCCGAGATGAGCCTGAGTGAAATGGATGCCATCTGGAACTTAATTAAAAAACAAACTACCGGTACTTGAAAGAACTTTTCATAAAGTTTGGTGGAAGAAGATTGTATACGCTTGCATCTGCGATCGTCATGTTCCTCGTTGCTGTGCTCGTGAACCAATTTATTGTGAGCAGCACCTCCTCGTCATATTACGCAAGGCTTATACAGGGTGATATTTATGAAAAGGAACGCGACTTTAAAAAACTGGCTTCCGATACAGCATTGATGTTTTCACTTGTAAAACGTAATTACGATTATGAAACCCTCCACGACCTGACCGACAAGGAAAAAGGGTACCTGTTTTTCATTTATGATAAGGATACCGGATCCAGGCACAACCTGCTTTTCTGGAACACTCAGCAGGCACTTCCACCAATGAACTTCATGAATGAATCTGACGCCAGCAGGATTGTGAGGCTGAGCAGCGGACTCTATGTACAAACGAGCAAGCAAATTTTTCTGCCCGACAACAAAATATTATCGATAGAAGGACTGCTGCCGGTGATGTGGCAATATTTTGTGCAGTTAGAAAATTTGCAAAAGGAATTTGCGGCATATCCGGAAGCGGGCAAAAGAGTAGACGTAAGTTTTACACCAACAGAGTATCCGATTAAAAGTTCTTATGGCAATACACTTTTTTACCTGGAAAAGATCAGCGCCATGGAACAGGAGACCAGCTGGTGGTCGCGCATTTTTTTACTTGCCGGAATATTTCTGCTGATCGTATATGTTCACCAGACAGCCAGTTATATTGCAAGCCGTTATGGATTGCTTTCAGGCATTGCCTTGCTGTTGCTGATGATTTTGCTGATGAGGATGACAACTTATTATTATCCCGATCTCCTCGATCTTCGTCAGTTTGAGCTTTTCGATCCTTCCATATACGGTTCGAGCTTTGTATTCAGCTCTCTTGGTGATCTGATGATCAACAGCATTTTATTCTGCTGGCTGATGCTGTTTATCAGCAGGCGGTTGCCTACCGAAAAGATAAGGCCGCTGCGTCCAAGGTGGATAAGTCTTGTATCTACTGTATTTGCACTCGCGTTGCTGGTAACCGTAACATTCATATTTGCTGATATCCTGCAAAGCCTGGTAGCGGATGCACAGATATCGTTTAATGTTACAAATATTTTCAGTCTCACTAAATACAGTTTTATAGGCTTCCTGATCTTTGGAACACTTTCATTAAGTTATTTTTTCTTCTCGCAGATGATCCTTAACATGATCAAAAGACTTAGTGAAGGGTCGGTGTATTTTGTGATACTGATTACATTATTTGTTGGTCTTGGCATACTCACCTTCACACGTAGCACAACTGTGGTTGAACTGAACCTGTATGTGCTTATATGGCTGGTGATTTATATCCTGATGATGCAGCAAAAGATATTCTCAGGCATCAATACCAGGCTGAATATTTCAGAGGTGTTGTTCTGGCTGTTTGTATTTTCATTTTCCATCACCGGAGTGATCATTTTTGAGAATAAGAAAATTGAATTTGAGCAGCGAAAATTATTTGCTGAAAAACTATCCCTGCGTGCCGATCCTTCCAGTGAAAGATTGCTGAGCATTGCTCTTACTTATTTCGACAATGATTTTTTACAAAGAAATTTTGATAGGTTTAAAAGAAATGCCGATGAGAACGGGGAATTGAAAGACAGTATCATCAAAAAAAGTTTCAGTGCCTATCTGGACAAGTATGATACCCGCATCTTTACATTCGATGGTTCCGAGAAATCTTTATTCAATACTCCGCCTATCTCTTACGATACGCTGAATACTATCTTCAGGATACAGGGTAAAGAAACGAGCATCGAAGACCTTAAATACTTCGAAAAATCTTACGATAAGTTTTCCTACATCTATAAAAAAGATGTGGTAGATACTTTCGGCGTCAACATCGGTTATTTCTTTGTTTTATCAGAACCGAAACGGTACAAAAGTGACGCGCTTATTCCTGAATTGTTCAGGCAAACGAAGGAGCTCGTGCCTGAATACTCACCGGGATATTATTACGGCGTTTACAGTAAGCTCGGGCTGATCAACTATTATAACGACTATCCGTTCCCGACAAGATTATCGTTGAAACAGTTGCCGAAATTCGAGTTCGAAGAAAGAAAGAACAGGGATTACGAGGAATTATGGTACCGGCATTCGGGCGACAAAGTGGTGGTGATAGCGAAAAAAGACAACTCATTTATTGAGGGCATCACATTATTTTCGTGGCTGTTCAGCACATTCATATTACTGTTATTTATTTACCGGACCACTGCATTTCTGGTACGCTCACGGTTCCGGGCAGGTGCTTTATCGGAATACCTGCAGTTCAGCATACGCTCACAGATCCACAGCACCATCATTATGGTAAGCTTATTATCGTTCCTCATCATCGGTGTGGCAACCATATTGTTTTTTATCAAGCGGTACGACAGGAATAACCAGGATAAGCTAAGCAGAGCCATCCAGATCATGGTGAATGAAGTGCAAAACCAGCTGGCTGATCACACGAGTTTCAACAATGGTGTTTTATTATTTGAAACCGGTGCCAACCAGGAAGTGGAACAGCTGATGCATGAGATTTCAGAAATACATGGTACCGATGTAAATCTTTATGATACATCAGGAACATTACGTGTTTCATCAAATCCGCTTATATACAATAAAGGTGTATTAAGCGAAAAGATGAATCCTATCGCTTTTTTCAATCTTAATAATCAAAAGGCTGTTCAGTTCGTTGCTGATGAGCAAATGGGTAAAGTGTCGTATATAAGTGTTTATTCGCCTGTGCGCGACGAGCAGGGAAATGCATATGCCTATCTCAACATTCCTTCATACAGTACACAGGGAGAGCTGAAACAGGAGATATCAAATTTCCTCGTAACTATCATCAACCTGAATGCGTTTATTTTTTTAGTGGCGGGTGCAATCGCATTGTTCATCACCAACAGGATCACCTATTCATTTACACTGATAGGACAAAAGATGCGCGACATCAACCTTCAAAAGATCAACCAGGAGATCCAATGGAACAGAAAGGATGAGATCGGCGAACTGGTGAATGAATATAATAAGATGGTGCACAAACTCGACGAAAGTGCGGAAGCGCTTGCCAAGAGTGAGAGGGAAGGAGCATGGCGGCAAATGGCCAAGCAGGTGGCTCATGAGATAAAGAACCCGCTTACACCAATGAAACTGAGCATACAGTACCTGCAGAAAGCTATCGACAATAATTCACCGCAGGTAAAAGAAATGACTGCTAATGTTGCTAAAACGCTTATTGAGCAGATCGATCACCTTTCGAAGATCGCCTCCGATTTTTCACAATTCGCTAATATCGGTAATCAGCGTAATGAAATATTCGATCTTCACGATGTGCTGTACTCACTGGCATCTCTATACGATCCGATGGAGAACCTTAATTTTTCATGGGAACCTGTAAATCATAAAGTGATGTTGTATGCCGACAAAACACAATTGAACAGGCTGTTCACAAATCTCATGCAGAATGCGATTGAGGCACCTGAGAACCAGCACAAGCGTAATATTGAATTAAGTGAACATGTGAATGGTGAAAGCATTGTGATTAGTATCCGTGACAATGGTGGTGGTATTCCTCCCCAAACGCGCGATAAGATTTTTATGCCCAATTTCACTACAAAATCATCCGGAACAGGATTGGGTCTTGCCATGAGTAAGAGCATAGCCGAGCAATCGCACGGCGATATATGGTTTGAAACGCTTGAGGGTGAGGGAACCACTTTTTTTGTGAAGTTGCCTTTATACAGAGGGGAAGTTGTAACAGGCCGTCAAACAGTCGATTTTTCTTAACCTGTGATTATTAAGAAATAAACTCCTCAAATTCTTTCAAAGAAAAGCTACTGAGATTATTGTGCTTCCGCACCCCTCCTTTCTGTGCGGCCAGCACACCATATCTGCAATTATCAAGCTCATTGATATTATGCGCATCCGGATTTATTGAAATCAACACACCTTTATCCAATGCATAATCTATCCAATACCAGTCCATGTCGAGCCGGCGCGGATTTGCATTGACCTCTATCACCACGTTATGTTCCTTACATGCTTCTATAATCTTTTTATGATCTACGGGATAACCGGGCCTGCTGAGCAGCAAACGTGCGGTCATATGTCCGAGTATGGTTGTGTACGGATTCCGGATAGCGTTCAGCAAGCGCATCATTGCCTTGTCTTCCTGCATTTTAATGTTAGCATGCACAGATGCTATCACCAGATCGAAAGTTGATAATACATTGTCCGTATAATCGAGCGATCCATCACCCAGGATATCGGATTCTATACTTTTAAATATCTTAAATGGCGCCAGTTTTTTGTTCAGGTCATCTATGTACAAATGTTGTTGTTGTATGCGGTCTTCCTGAAGTCCGTTTGCATACGCCGCGGATTTGCTGTGATCACTGATCACAAGGTATTCAAAGCCTTTCTCAATGCAGGCAGTGGCCATCTGTTCAATGGTTTTTAAACCATCGCTCCAGTCGCTGTGCGAATGGATGATTCCTTTAATGTCTGACGGCTGGATAAGATCATTGAATGATTGGATTTTTGCTTTTTCAATGACGCCTTTCTTTTCACGCAGAAATGCCGGAATGTAATTGATATTTTTAGAAGTGAAGATTTCTTCAACAGATGAGTGTACTGATGAATCGTGAGGATACATATTTTTCCACTCATTTAAGAATTCCTCTCCGCATGATGTTTCAAAAAGTGTTGAATAAAATACTTCAGGGGCTCTCGAATAAAACTCTATCAGCACCTTTTCAGGCGTTCTGAATTGTATGCTACCAGTAAAAATTTCTTCTTCCGTGTATTGATGTTCTTTAAAAAAATCCTGAAGCTTTTTAAGGGGAACGGAGGTAACCCATTCCAGCTTTTCGACTATAAGTGACTGTTTGATGATCTGCCCTGTGATCTCAAACTTTTCCCGCGGGAAGGCGCGTTTAAAAATTTTATCCAGGTCAAGCGCATAGCCTTCTATCTGCGCATACAGGTGGCTGCCCTGATTCTGCAGGTAAAAAGAAATTGCATTCTGTATGCTTTCCTGGGTTTTCTGTCCAAAGCCTTTGTAACGCGACAAACGGTTTTCGTTACATGCATAAAGCAATTCACCAGGTGATTCTATTTCCATCTCTTTCCAGATTACCGCGATTTTTTTAGGTCCCAGACCTTTGATGGATAACATTTCAAGTATGCCGGGAGGTGTTTTGAGAACGATGTCTTCTAGTGCTTTTAGAGTGCCATTGTTGATGATCTCAATTATTTTTTTGCCTGTTGAATCTCCGATTCCTTTAAGTGAAAATATTTTTTCAGGCTCAGTGTCTGTAAGTTGTACAGGAAGCCTATCGATGTTGAAAGCCGCGCTGGCGTAGGATTTCGACTTGAATGAGTTTTCGCCGTGTATGTCCATCAACTTTGCAAGCATGGTGAACTGATCGGCTATATAGGAGTTGTCCATCAGGGGATTTAAGTTAAAAGTTAAAAGTTAAAAGTTAAAAGTGAAAAGTGAAAAGTGAAAAAGTGGTCAGTAGAGATTAAAAAGTGAACAGAGAAAAGTAGAAAGTGAAAGGGTGATAATTGTTTAGCGCAATTTCATTTCCTATAAAAAGCAAAAGTCCCGGAAACTTTCCGGGACTTTATAATGTTCTGCTTGAGAAAAAGAAACTTATTTCTTCTTTGCAGCTTTCTTAGCAGCTTTCTTCTTAGGAGCAGCTTTCTTAGCTGATTTCTTAGCAGCTTTTTTCTTTGTTGCCATTTTTTGTGAATTTAACGGTTAGTAAATAGTAAAATCCTTGGTAAAAATAGAAACTAATTTCAAACCGCCAAAAATTTTTTCACAAAATTTGGAAATGACGTGCTAAAAACTTAAGGGCAATAAATGTGGCGATTAAACGCCAAGAACGCTAACAACAGTTTTTTCGTTCCTTGTTTTTTTGAATTCAACAACACCATCGCTTAACGCAAACAGTGTGTAATCTTTTCCAACACCAACATTTTTTCCGGGATGATAAACTGTTCCGCGCTGGCGCACGATGATGTTACCTGAGATAGCTGGCTGGCCACCATAAATTTTTACACCGAGGCGTTTGCTTTGTGAATCGCGACCATTCTTTACGGAGCCTTCACCTTTTTTATGTGCCATGATTTATAAACTTAAAAGTTAGAAGTTAAAAGTTGAGTGATAAGTGTTATGCAACGATATCGCTTATGCGTATCTGTGTATACCTGGTGCGGTGACCATGTTTTTTTCTAAATCCTTTTCTTCTTTTCATCTTGAACGCAATAACCTTATCGCCCAGCACGTGATCAACGATCTCTGCCTTTATGGTTGCTTTTGCATCTTTACCGGTAGAAACCTTACCATCAGCACCGGTCAATAAAACTTCGCCGAACTCCAGCGCGTCGCCGGCATTACCTCCAACATGGGGAACATATAATGTCTGGTTCTTCTGAACCCTGAATTGCTGACCTGCTATCTTTACTATTGCGAACATGATTCCAAAAATTAGGAGTGCAAAGGTAAGGCCTTTACCTAAATTCTAGACAATTTAAAGCGTTTTTTTCTTGTGTGATTTAACGTACGTTTGCCCATAAGGCTTGAAATAGAACTATGAAGATCAAATCGCTCCTGGCAAAGCCTTTTGCCAGCTATATATATAAAGGTATAAAGAAGGGAATGGTAACGGCCGTCGAAGATCAGGAAGCGATACTCAAAGACCTGCTTAAAACCGGAAAACTCACTGATTTCGGCAAAGAACATTATTTTAATGACATCCAGGGCCATGAACAGTACCGGCAGGCAGTCCCCATCAGGGATTATGAGCAGTTTAAGCTTTATATCGACCGCATCAAGGAAGGCAGGCACAATGTATTATGGAAGGGTAAGCCTGTTTATTTCGCTAAAACATCGGGTACTACCAGCGGTATCAAATATATTCCCATCAGCAAGGAATCCATATCTAACCACATCAATTCTGCACGGAATGCACTGCTTTGCTATATAGAAAATTCAGGAAACAGCCAGTTTACCACCGGTAAAATGATCTTTCTGTCAGGATCTCCTGAACTGGAACGCATCGGCGACATCCCAACGGGGCGCTTGAGCGGCATTGTGAACCACCATATACCTAGTTACCTGCGTAAGAACCAGTTGCCTTCATACGAAACCAACTGCATTGATGACTGGGAAACGAAGCTCGACAGGATCGTTGAGGAAACGATCAACGAACCCATGAGCCTCATCAGTGGCATTCCACCATGGATGCAGATGTATTTTGACAGGCTGATTATCCGGACAGGTAAAACCATCAAAGAAATTTTCCCCTCATTATCAGTCCTCGTTCATGGTGGCGTGAACTTCGAACCGTACCGGTCAAAGTTGTTCGAAAGCCTGGGTGGCAGCGTTGATTCCATCGAAACATTTCCCGCGTCTGAAGGCTTTATCGCATTTCAGGACTCCCAGGAAACAGAAGGACTTTTATTGAATACCAGCAGCGGGATTTTTTTTGAGTTCATCAGAACATCAGATCTGCAGAATGAAAATCCTGAAAGGTTATCGCTGAAAGATGTAAAAAAAGGAGAGAACTACGCGCTTATCATTAATAATAATGCAGGACTATGGGGATATAACATCGGCGACACTGTTCGATTTGTTTCAACAGAGCCTTACCGTATTGTGGTTACAGGAAGGATCAAGCATTTTATTTCAGCATTCGGCGAACATGTAATTGGCGAAGAAGTCGAGTACAGCCTCATGAAAGCTGCTAAAGAAGAAAATATCAGCATCCGCGAATTCACAGTGGCTCCTGTAATAGGTGATGGCACATCATATCACGAATGGTTCGTTGAATTTGAAAATACTCCTGCCGACCTCAAACGTTTTGCGGAACGTGTAGACAACAACCTGCGGCAGAAGAATATTTATTATGATGACCTTATTTCAGGAAATATTCTTTCACCTTTGAACATCAGGCCGGTTCGCAGAAATGGTTTCATAGACTACATGAAATCTATTGGTAAACTTGGCGGACAAAATAAAGTACCAAGACTCAGTAACGATAGAAAAGTTGTTCAGGACCTTGAAAGGTTCGCGGAACAATAACCAACAATCTGATGAAGAAACGCATTGCAATATTTGGTTCAACCGGCTCTATAGGAACTCAGGCACTTGAAGTGATCGCCTCGCATGAAGACCTGTTCTCCGCTGAAATTTTAACTGCACAAAATAATGAAGACCTGCTGATTGAGCAGGCATTGAAATTCAAGCCATCGATTGTTGTAATCGGCGACGATAAAAAATACCAGAAAGTAAAAGATCAGCTTACAGGTTCCGGCATTAATGTACTGGGAGGAGAAGATGCACTTACAGAAGCCGCAATGGAAGATTGTTACGACATGATGATCGCAGCTATTGTAGGCTTTGCAGGATTGAAGCCCACATTGCAGGCGATACAGGCGGGTAAGCCGGTAGGTCTGGCAAATAAGGAAACGCTTGTTGTTGCCGGCGACATTGTAATGCAAAAAGCTGTTGAGAATAAAGCGCCCGTAATTCCAATAGATTCAGAACACTCGGCGATTTTTCAATGCCTTGTCGGAGAAACGCGTAACAGGATCGAGAAGGTGATTCTTACTGCATCAGGCGGACCTTTCCTTGGCAAGAAACCTAATTTCCTGGTGAACGTAAAAAGGGATCATGCACTGCAACACCCCAACTGGAGCATGGGTGCAAAGATTACGATAGATTCAGCCACGCTGATGAATAAGGGCCTTGAAATGATAGAAGCAAAATGGCTTTTCAACCTTGATCCCGACCAGGTGCAGGTGCTGGTACATCCGCAAAGCATCATTCACAGCATGGTACAGTTTGAAGATGGCAGCATGAAAGCGCAGATGGGATTGCCTGATATGAAGCTGCCAATACAATATGCTCTGTCGTTCCCCAGAAGGCTGAAGAGCAATTTTGCCAGATATGATTTCAGAAAACCCAGCCAGCTCACATTTGAAGAGCCTGATATAAGGACCTTCAGGAACCTGGCCCTTGCAACAGATGCATTGTTCAAAGGTGGTAACCTTCCCTGCGTGCTGAATGCTGCGAATGAAATTTCAGTTTATGCATTTCTAAGGAACCGAATTGGTTTTCTGGATATGACAGATGTTATTGAAAGAACAATGAATAAAATTTCATTTATTGAAAAGCCCACTCTCGATGAATACTATGAAAGTGATGGTGAGGCAAGGCAATTCGCGGCAAGCCTGATCAAATTATAATGAAAAAAACAAAACCGATGTAGAATACCTTTGCATTTTGCGTTTTGCGTTCTGCCTTATTTAACTTTTACCAACATACTTTTAACTTATTTTTGCGGCTCCCTGAACTTAAAATCCGCGTTGCGGACGCTTGAAAACTATGACATTATTTTTATTAGCTATTGACTGGTCAACTGTTGGTGTAAAGGCAGGACAATTAATCCTTTCCCTTTCTATCCTTGTAGTACTGCATGAACTCGGGCATTTCATACCTGCGAAGCTGTTTAAATGCCGGGTAGAAAAATTCTTTTTATT
>DATLDR010000042.1:0-3026 GCA_035525775.1 Flavitalea sp. | reverse complement strand
ACTGGATAAGCGTCCGCACTCAAAATGGCATAAGATCATGATGCTTGACTATCCTAATAAAGATAGCTGGGAGAAATTCAACAGTCGTAAAGAGCAGGGTATCATTTCCAGATACGCAAAGATCGGTGGAGGAATTGGTATTCATGGTACATGGCCGCATGACAATATTGTTGTAGATGATTACACCAATTGGACGCAGGGATGTGTGTCTCTCCGCAATGAGGATATAGATGAGATATTTGGCTTTATTGAGCCTGGAACGCGGGTGACGATAAGGAAGTGAGGGGCGTCAGGCGTGAAGCGTGATGCGTGAGGCGTGAGGCGAAAAGTCAAACATTAAGCAATTATAAAACAAGGCAATCGGTAACGAGAACCGACACCGAAAATATTTTCTCGCTTCTAGATTGTCGCCTCACGCTTCACGCCTCACGCTATACGATTCATTACCCTCACGTCTCACGCCCTCTCAGATCTTCCCATTTTTGATATCTTCCACAACCGCCGGATCGAGCAAAGTAGTGGTATCACCAATGTTCTTCATTTCGCCTTCAGCAATCTTTCTTAAAATTCTTCGCATGATCTTTCCGCTGCGTGTTTTAGGAAGTCCTTTTACAAACTGAATCTTATCCGGCTTTGCTATTGCACCAATGATCCTAGCAACGGTAGAACTGATATCCTTTCTCATCAGTTCAACATCATGCGGCTCCTGTCCGCATATCACATAAGCATATATACCCTGGCCTTTTATATCATGCGGGTACCCTACTACTGCACTTTCTACAACACCAGAATGCATATTGATCGCATTCTCCACTTCTGCAGTGCCTATCCTGTGGCCACTCACATTCAATACATCATCCACTCTTCCGGTGATCCTGTAAAAACCATTTTCATCCCGAAGACATCCATCACCGGTAAAATACAGATCATCATAAGTGGCGAAATAATTCAGCTTGCATCTTTCATGATCACCATAAGTGGTTCTGAGTATTGATGGCCATGGAAATTTGATGCATAAGTTTCCACTTACCCCATTTCCTTCAATCACCTTCCCTTTTTCATCGATCAGCACGGGCTGAACGCCAGGTATCGGTAATGTTGCGAACGATGGTTTCGAAGGTGTTATGCCTGCAAGGTTCGATATCATTATTCCACCCGTTTCAGTTTGCCACCATGTATCTACTATCGGACATTTTTTCTTACCTATATATTCATCATACCAGTGCCAGGCTTCTTCGTTGATCGGCTCACCCACAGTACCTAAAATCCTTAATGAACCAAGGTCGTGGTTTACCACTGGATCCGTTCCATAACTCATTAATGACCTTATCGCTGTAGGCGCGGTATATAAAATGTTCACCCTGTACTTATCCACGATATCCCAGAATCTTCCGGCATCAGGCCATGTTGGAATTCCTTCAAACATCAGTGAAGTAGCTCCTGCACTTAATGGTCCGTATACGATATAACTATGTCCTGTGATCCAGCCAATGTCGGCCGTGCAGAAATGTATATCACCCGGCCTGTTCTGGAATACATTTACAAAAGTGTAGTTAGTGTAGATCATGTATCCGGCACAGGTATGCACAACTCCTTTGGGCTTGCCGGTAGAACCGGAAGTATATAAAATAAACAGCATGTCTTCAGCATCCATCACCTCAGGCGGAAAATCAGGATTACCCTGTTCTTCTACTTTTGTGATCTCATCTTCCCACCACACATCTCTGCCTTTCAGCATGCTTACGGGAGTTTTAGTCCGTGTGAGTACGATAACTCTTTCTACAAACGGACATCTTTCGAGCGCATCATCTATTACACCTTTTAAAGGAATTTCCTTGTTGCCACGGTAAGCACCATCGCAGGTGATTACGAACTGCCCCTGTGCATCCTGAAGTCGGTCTGCAATACTCTGTGCGCTGAAACCACCAAACACAACTGAATGTATGGCCCCTATCCTAGCGCATGCGAGCACTGCAATGGCTAGTTCAGGAACCATGCCCATATAGATACAAACCCTGTCGCCCTTTTTTATGCCGTTGTTTTTGAGCACATGTGAAAACTGTTTCACTTTGAAAAGTAACTCGGAGTACGTGAGTGTGCGTGAAAGTTCTTTTGGATCGTTTGGCTCCCACATAATGGCAGGAGCGTCGCCATGTTCTGCAATGTGCCTGTCAAGACAATTTTCTGTTATATTAAGCTTACCACCAGCGAACCATTTAATATCCGGCTCTTTGAAATTCCACGTAAGAACTTTATCCCACTTTTTTTTCCATACAAATTGCGATGCAATGTCTGACCAGAAACCTTCAGGATCATCAACACTTTTTTTATAATCGTGGTGATACTGTTCTAAGCTGTTGATTTGATATGAGGCGGCCATGCAATCGGTTTTTAGCAATTTGTTTATGAAAGAAGGCTAAAATTAATGCAGATCGGTCAGGAAACTGTTAAAAAAACTTAACGAATTTTATCAATCGATTGCACAGTATATATTTGCAGCCGATGAAAAGTAAGAAAGCAGCAAATATGCAAATTTCACCAGCCACTGTATTATCGGTTTGCCTGATGATCTTCTGCCTTACCTTTCTTACTTCCGTTAACTTCTTCATTTATTCTTCCGATAGTGAGGTGATCACGCAAAACACTTCACCCAGCGGGCCAACTGAAGAAAAAACCGGCAATACGGGTGTTTCATTTATTGAAGAAATACTTCATGAAAGTTCATTTGAGTTCAATTCGAACCCGGTAAACGAGCTTTGTTTGCATCACATTGCTCACGCTGATGAACTGCAGATTGTTCATCCTGAACTTCTATTACGTCCTCCACGGGCTTAAGCATTCGTTTTCTCATTACATAATTTTTATTTAACCGCTCTCCGTATTCCGGCAGGGTGCAAATGCTTAATTCTTTTTACGTGAAAAAATCTGCCAATTATTTCAAGTCAGTTATATACGACTTGCCGTCGTCCATAGTTGTATTTCTTGTTGCTCTTCCTTTGTGTCTTGGCATCGCCCTGGGCTCAAAC
>DATLDR010000035.1:0-2609 GCA_035525775.1 Flavitalea sp. | reverse complement strand
TCCGCAGTAAGTGCGGATCGAACTCATATGCATTCCATGCTTTACCTCCTCCTTTTACGGGCTGCAATCCGATCTTGTGATCGTTGATACTGATAACCGGGTTGCCTGTGTGTTGAAGAAGAAGAATTGCTTTATTAGCCGATGGATCCGGAACAATTAATTCTTTTCTTGCCCATACTATATCTGAAAGTTCTTCTATGTTCGGGGTATAAGAATGTCCTGCTGCAGCGCCATCATCTTCATAGGTTTCACCATATTCAAGTTCGATATGATCTTTTGCAGATAAAACAACATCACGACTTACCCAATCATCAAATAGTTGTAGAGCAGTAATGACCCTAATTTGTTTTTCGGATGTTGCTGTTGTTCGTTCTCCTGGCAGAGCTTTGTTTCCAGATACATTGGCAACATCATAATTAATGATTTGCATGTTGTTGAATGAAGTGGAATTAAATTTTCCCGGAAGGAAGAAATAACTGAACAACAACAGTGCAAAAATCGTTCGTGGCATTGAGATGATTTGTATAACAGAATTGAGAAACAGCAATTCTTTTATTTAATGTTACAGTTAAGTTATCGGATAAATTTATAATGCACTTATAAAAAACCGTAAACGTTATCGCTAACATATTTTCTTTACGGCCGATTATCTTTTACATTTAAATGTGCAGCAAAACATCTCTTATCAATTAAAAATAAAAGTCAGCAGAACTTTTATTTTATTTCTTCTGGCAGGTTGTTCTGTTAGTATAAACAAACAACCTGTAAATACGTATCCTTTTTCATTCAGAGATATGGCAACAGATGCCGGTGTTTTACCTGGCGCATCAGGCATTCGCGGACATGGTGCTGCATGGGGCGATGTTGACGGTGACGGATGGATCGATCTTTACGTAGGTACATTCCATGAGGATGGATCAAAACTTAGTATGTTCTTCCGGAACACAGGTTCTGGATTTGTTTTGGATACACAACAATCCCTTAATATATCTACCCGTGCTACAGGAGTCATCTTTGCCGACCTTGATAATGATGGTGACCTTGACCTGTATGTGGGAAGTATGCCTCAACCCAAAAACAAAATATTGGGGAATACACTTTTTCGCTATGAAGGAAAGGGAATATTCACAGACATATCTGCAAACAACGGTGCATGTCCGTCCGTGTTTGGGGGACGAAGCGTTACCGTTCTGGACTTTGACGGGGATGGGTTACTTGATATACTCGCCGGTGAAGATCCGATACCGGACTATAATGGTTCCCAGACCAAAAGCTCACGACTCTTTCATAATAAAGGAAATCTCCAGTTTGATGATGTAACAGAGATGGCAGGTATTCCTGCAGGTGTACCGGGTTATGGCGTAGCCGCTGCGGACGTTAATAATGATGGCTGGCCTGATTTTTTTCTTGCATCCAACAGTGGTGGAAATAAAATGTTCATCAATAACAAAGGAAAATTTAAACTGGTTAAATCATCAGAAGAAATTTTTAAATGGGAAGGATCAGGGGGTGATAATATGGTTTGTGGTGTAAGCTTTGGAGATGTTAACCGTGATGGACTTTTAGATATTGTACTTGGTCCTCATTTTCAAAGACCATGGATATCACCGCAATCATTACGGCTGTTTATAAACCGCGGCAGCAAAAATGGTGAGCCGGCTTTTGAAGAAGTTACTGCTGTTTGCGGATTGAAACCATTGCCGATGAAAGCACCGCATGTTGAGATACAGGATTTTGACAATGATGGCTGGCCTGATATTTATACAAGTATTGTAAAATTTAAAGCAGGAAAACCGTACCCTTCTATCGCAAAGAACATGGGAATTATTAACGGGATACCTATGTTCAAAGAGGAAGCAATGGCTATAAATGATTTTCCGACAATTGAAGACACCGTCCTTAAGTCAAGCAAGGTATTGTTTGAAAAAGTACTCAAAGAAAAAAAGATCATTTATTCTGCTCCCGGGCCATCCGGAGATTATGACAACGATGGAAGACTTGACATGTTTCTTGCTAACTGGTGGCCTGAAGCTTCATCAATGTTGTTGCATAATGAAACCAATGGAGGCAACTGGATACAAATTAATGTGACCGGATCAAATGGAGTAAATAGTATGGGAATTGGATCACGGATCAACATTTATCGAAAGGGAAAATTAGAGGAGAAAAATGCATTATTAGGATGCCAGGACGTTAGCGTTGGCTATGGATATGCATCAGGACATGCAGCGATGGCGCATTTTGGATTGGGGAAAGAAACAGCAGTTGATGTAGAAGTTATACTGCCTCATGGCAAAGGAAAACTAATTCAAAAAAATGTAAAAGCAAATCAAAGGATCATCATAAAGTAAACAGGACTTTTTTTCATTTCATACGCTTGGTTTCATAAAACATTACTGGCCCCATGATACCACCGGTACCCAGTTCGTTTACCAAATTGTTTACGATGCGCACAGTTATTATATTCTGCTTTCCCGGAACGATCACTGAGCTTACATCAAATTCAAAAGGTTGCGGATAAAAACCTGAACCGGCAAGCCCTTCCATCATAGGTTTTTCAGGGCCCATTTCAAACGCGACAAATGTGTTGGGTGAACTCGTTCCAAGCC
>DATLDR010000034.1:0-3658 GCA_035525775.1 Flavitalea sp. | reverse complement strand
AAAAAAAGATGCAGGCACATGAATACATTACTTACTGCCCAAACATCAAACCAATACCAGGCGGAAATACAAATCACAGTTAAAAAAATCATCCGTCGCAATAGTGCGGATCTTATTAAAAACAAAAAACAGAAAGCAGGTGCCAGAATATAAAACTGCACCTCTACTTCCAGCGACCATGCAATGGGCAGCACAGGAGAAAAAGAATCATAAATGATTGTATGCATGTAAACAGCGGAAGCCAGCAGGTGTGGCAGCAGTTCGCTGAAAGAATAATTATTGAGTAACCATACATGTGCGCCAAATAAAATAAAGAGCGCAATAAGATAAGGAGGCTCAAGCCGTGTTACCCGCCTCAAAAAATAACGGGATAAGTCTACTTTTCTATCACTATTTAACCGCCACTTTGCAAATGGCAGACTTAAAATGAAACCGCTGATCACGAAAAATAGTGATACCCCATTTCCACCCTCGAGCATCAGTTGCCTCAGGTAATTATTTTGTGTAAGCCCGTCAGCATAAAATTTTTCATCCATGTAATTGGTGATGTGCATCACAACCACAACAGAAAATATGGCCAGGAAACGCAAGCCGTCTATTTGAGGAAGCCAGGCAGTGCTATAGGTAATCCTTTTAAATGTATTGTAGATGCGCGAGGTCATCCGGCATAAAAATTTTTGGAAAAGAAAATCGCGCTGTTGCAGATCATACCCTGTCAAGATAAAGCAACAATCCAGATTTTTGCAAGCCTCTACTGAATTGCTTCACTATACAAATTTCAGAGGTCAGCGCTGGCTTGCAATGAGCAGGTTCAGGTCTGTATATTTCAGATTAAAGCGCTCGCTCAGATAAAAATTCGTAAGTGCTCCCTTGAACATATAGATACCGCTCCTTAAATGGATCTGGTGCCAGACCATTCTTTCGAATCCCCCATCCTCGCCTGCTTCCAGCAAAAGGGGCATCAGCACATTGCTAATGGCCTGTGAGGCGGTTCTTGCAAAACCTGATGGTATGTTCGGTACGCAATAATGGATCACTCCATACTTCAGGTATATGGGGGCTTCATGTGTTGTGATCTCGGCAGTTTCAAAACACCCACCACGGTCGATGCTTACATCTATTACCACGCTTCCGGTACGCATGCCACTTACCATTTCCTCACTTACCACAACTGGTGTTCGTCCACTTTCAGAACCCAGCGCGCCAACTGCAACTTCGCAGGTTTTTAATTGCTTTGCAAGCATGCGCGGTTCAATTACCGATGTCCATAAACGATGTCCAATATTATTCTGAAGACGCTTTAAACGGTAGACACTATTGTCAAAAACCTTTACAGAGGCTCCAAGCGCAAGCGCCGCCCTGGCTGCGTATTCACCAACAATTCCAGCGCCGATTATAATGACTTTGGTAGGAGCAATACCTGAAATACCGCCAAGCAATACCCCCTTCCCATGGTTTGCTGAGCTAAGGTATTGTGCAGCGATCAGCATCACAGCACTTCCGGCAATCTCGCTCATGCTGCGTACAATAGGATAGGTACCGCTGTCATCCTTCAGGTTTTCAAAAGAAATAGCCGTGATGCGCTTGTCCATCATTTTCTGCAGCAGTTCCGCTTTCAGCACACTGAGGTGGATCGGCGAAATAATCATCTGGCTTTGCTGCAAAAGCGTAAGCTCCTCCTCGATAACAGGGGCGCTTTTTACAAGTATGGGTGCTTTGTATACTTCCTCACGGTGGTAAACGATACGGGCGCCTGCTTCACTGTAATCCCTGTCACCGTAATGCGCAGCTTCTCCTGCGTTGTGTTCAATTGTTACTTCATGCCCGTTGCTAACGAGTACACTTACTGCATCGGGAGTCAGTGCGATCCTGTTTTCCTGGAAGGCGATTTCTTTGGGAATTCCGATATGCAACTGGGCGCCTTTTGGCTTGATATCAAGGGTTTCTTCGAGGGTCTCATAACTAAAAGAGGTACTGACAAATGGTTTTTGTTGCGCCATACAGGGTCCAATCAGAATTGAGTGACAAATTACGATTGTTATTTGAAAGAAAACTACGAGGGGGAAGGCAATTTGATTTCGATAGAACGCTCGGATTCCGAAATCGGTTCTATGAAAATGTGAACAGAGGATTCATCGAACAATGCAGGTGCGATTTCAGGCCATTCAATCATGCAAATGCTGCCGCTGAATATGCATTCCTCAACACCGGCCTGTAACACTTCCGCTTCATTTTTTAACCGGTACAGGTCTATATGAAAAATATTTTCAACAGATCCTTCTGATACATATTCATTAATTATAGAAAATGTGGGACTTGACATCACGCCGTCAACACCTTTATACCTGCAAAGTGCTGTGATAAGGGTTGTTTTCCCGGCACCCATATTACCATGAAAAGCAAAGATTTTTAAATCTCCTGCCAAATGCCAGAACTGTTTTGCAAACTGGTCAAGGCTATCAACTGTGGTGCGAAACTGCATAGGCAAATTTAACGCTGGTTTGCAACGAAGTTGAAAAGATAGCGCAGTACCAATAGATCCGCTTAGGTACCTGTATGGTAACTTTGCTAAAGAGAAAAACCGTCAGGATGGAAAAGATTCAATGGAAGGTCGAAGGAATGCATTGCGCCAATTGCGCACTCACCATAAATAAATATCTACAAAAGCAAGGTGCAACAAATGTTACCGTGAACCCGATTGATGGAGATGTGTCTTTTGAAATCAATGGAAATCACTCTACCACAAGTATCGCCGGAGGAATTGAATCACTTGGTTATAAACTCGAAGCTACCAGCAGTAAAACCTCAAGTAAAAAACCTTTATTATCCGGGAATGTCCGGAAGTTCTGGTTCTGTCTTCCATTTACACTTGTTCTGATGTTGCATATGATACCGGGGGTCCATATTCATTTCCTTATGAATCCCTGGATACAACTCGCCCTTTGCCTTCCGGTTTACATTACAGGCATGTTGCATTTTGGTCGTTCGGCTGTTAAAAGCCTTCGGAATGGCATGCCGAATATGAATGTTCTGATTACAATTGGCGCTACTGCTGCTTTCATTTACAGTTTAACAGGTACGCTTATGAACCTGGGGCCCGCTTTTATTTATTACGAAACCACTGCAACCATCATTACGCTTGTTTTTCTTGGCAATTACCTGGAAGATGCCTCTATTCAATCTACCCAGAAAGCGCTGAAGGCCCTGGTAAAATCGCAGAAAGTGATGGCCAACATGATTGCTTTTGATGAGGAACACAAAGAAGTGATTCTGCCGGTTGAAAATACACAATTGAAATCCGGCGACCTTGTATTGATCAGAACCGGCGAACAGGTACCGGCTGATTGCAAGATCCTGTGGGGAGAAGCACAGGTTAACGAATCATTGCTTACCGGTGAAAGCCTGCCGGTTTCTAAAAAAGCAAAGGATCATATTATCGGAGGCAGCATAGTGGAAAACGGAAATCTTAAAGCACAGGTAACTGCAGCCGGCGATGATTCCGTGCTTTCAAAGATCCTGAATCTCGTAAAAAAAGCACAGGGTGAAAAGCCACCGGTGCAACAAATGGCAGACAGGATCAGCGCAATTTTTGTTCCCGTGGTTCTTTCCATTGCATTGTTAACGCTTGTGCTGAACTGGATCATCCTTGGAAGCTTCA
>DATLDR010000030.1:0-20333 GCA_035525775.1 Flavitalea sp. | reverse complement strand
GAGATAACTGGCTGGTAGCACATTAATTATGGATCTTGTACTGATATATTGTTATGATGCTTATTGCGGATGGTGTTATGGATTCAGCACAATTATAAAAAGGGTTGCTGTTGAATATAAGGAAAGAATTCATACTGAGGTGTTATCGGGTGGAATGATTTTACCGGAAAGGCCAACACCGATCATTAACAGCGCAATATATATACAGAAGGCATACAAAACAGTTGAAGAACTCACTGGTGCAAAATTCGGCGAAGATTATCTCTGGCACATTTTTAATCCGGAAGAAAGCGATTGGTTTCCCAATTCTTTAAAGCCTGCTATTGCCATGTGCATTTTTAAAGAATATTACGAGGACCAGCAGGCAGAATTCGCGGCTGACCTGCAGTATGCTCATCATTTTGAAGGCCGAGATCTTACTGATAATGAATCTTACCGGCATCTGCTGCTGAAATATGCTATACCGGTAAATGAATTTTATACAAAAATGGATGAGGATGAGTATCTGGAAAAAGCGCAAGTAGAATTTGCACTGGTTAAACAATTAAAAGTAACCGGATTCCCTACTGTATTCATCCAGACAGATGAAACGAGATTTTATCTTGTAGCGCGAGGTTTCACAGATTATGATTCGATAAAAAATAATATTCATTCAGTACTCACATCCATAGCAACATTTTCATCGGGCTGATCATACACCAGTAAAGATATTTTCCACTCGGTAATTAAAAACTCAAGCGTAAGCTCTACCTTAAGCTTTTTCAGATCTCCAGAAGCTGGCACCAGAGTAAAGGCACTTGAAGTGTATCTTTTATCTTCCGTTGGATCTGCATATGTTCCGTTCAGGATAAAAGGTTTGTTTCCATCCAGCTTGATAATACTATTCGCCACCTGATTAAATACCTCTTTGTACTTTTTGGAGGCTAAATTAAATTCTTCTGATTCAATCATCAAGCATTTCCAGCTATAGATTTCCTTGTCGTTTTCAGAGCTGTACCTCGTGATGATAGTATTTATTGAACCCGGTATCTGCACTTTTGAGGTATAATCGGTTGTCTGCGGATTTTCTACAACAATACTCCCCATGATGTTCTTGAAATGATTGGGGTAATCGTTTATTACTTTTTGAAGCGTAGAATGGGTCTGATTGGTAAATGCACTCTGTTGCCCAAACACAAAAAGTGGCACAGCCAGAAGTAAAAATTGGGTTAGGGCTTTCATACTTAAGGATTTAAACTAAAATTAATTTAAAGCTTTAACAAACCTATAGGAAATTTACTTAGTAACTTATGCACAATAAATGAACAGTCATTTCCGTTATTCTGTGGAAGACCTAAATTATCAAATGCTAAACCCTTAATAAAATGCAAAAGAAGTCCATGTATTATGATGTAAACAACACCAAGATCTGCCGCAACCACTACAAATCTTCAAATAGCGTTTTCAGCCTGATTAAGAATATCTGGACCGTGCTGCTGGTGGGTGAATCACCAATCAATCATCCATCAAGCAAAAGGAAGCTTTACTAAAGTATTAAAGACAGTTTTTGTTTTTTGATCATACCTGGCCCTTGCCATAAAGCAAGGGTTTTTTGTTTAACTGAACAGGTATTCTACATCTGCCCTTGTCAGGCTCTTCACAAATCCTTCGTCGTCAGTGATCAGATCCTTGGCCAGTAATCTTTTCTTTTCCTGCAGTTGAAGGATCTTATCTTCAATGGTATCCTTACAGATCATCCTGTACGCCATAATGTTTTTCGTTTGTCCTATTCTATGTGTACGGTCTATCGCCTGTTGTTCCACTGCCGGGTTCCACCACGGGTCAACAATGTAAACATAATCGGCTGCCGTAAGATTCAATCCAACTCCACCGGCTTTGAGCGATATCAGGAAAACCCTGCAATTTTCATCGTTCTGGAAATGCTGGATCGCTTTTTCCCTGTCTATTGCTGAGGTGCTACCATCAAAATACTCATGATCAACCCCAAGTTCTTTCAACTTCTCTCTTATTAGTGCAAGCATTCCCAGGAACTGTGAAAACACAAGTGCCTTGTGGTTGCTGATATTTTCCGTGATCTCACGGCCAAGTTCTTCAAGTTTTATGCTGTGATTGGGGAATTTTTCCTGTTCATTCAGAATCGAGGGAGAATCACATATCTGGCGCAGCTTCATTAATCCCTGCAGAATGGTTAACTGTGATCTGTTGATACCCTGGCTTTCGATTGTTCCAAGGATTTTATCCCTGAAATCATTTCTGTACGCTTCATAAATGTTGCGCTGTTCATCCTCCATTTCACAATAAAGAATTGTTTCTATCTTTTCAGGAAGATCTTTAGCCACCTGCTCCTTTGTTCTCCTCAGGATGAACGGATACAGGATCTTGCGTAAATGATCCTTACGGTCTGGTTCACCGAATTTATCAATAGGAATAGAAAATTCCTGCCTGAAAAATTCAATACTGCCCAGCATACCCGGATTCAAAAAATTCATCTGGGCAAAAATGTCGAAGGTGTTATTCTGCAAGGGTGTACCGCTCATGCATAACCTGTTCTTTGATCTCAGTAAACCTGCTGCCTTCGTTACCTTGCTTGCAGGGTTCTTGATGGCTTGTGATTCATCCAGGATAACATAATCAAACGGAATTTCTACAAGCATCTTAATATCACTTCTCAGAGTTCCGTAAGTGGTGATGATGACGTCCCTTTCTTTGAAAAAATCTTTATTCTTGGAACGGTCGGCGCCGTGATGTATATGATAGGTAAGAGATGGTGTAAACTTCTTTATTTCATTTTCCCAGTTAAACATGAGTGTAGTGGGACAAACCACCAGCGCATTCAACCTGCTGTTTGTGTGCCTGAAGTAATGCAGGTACGATAATGCCTGAACTGTTTTCCCCAGACCCATGTCATCAGCAAGGATACCACCCCACCCAATTTCCTTCAGATAATTTATCCAGTGAAAACCATGTTCCTGGTATGGACGCAATACGTGTTGCAAGTGCTCAGGAACCGGTATTTCCTTTATCTTATTGAACAGCTTCAGCGAATCGTATTTCTCTTCGAGCTGCACTACAAGCTCCTCTTCGTTCCTCTCATCATACAATTCATCTATTACACTCATGTGGTATTTCGAAAGCCGTAATTGATCCTGCTTTCCTTCACCTACCCTGAACAACAGAGAATATTTCTTTATCCACTCTTCCGGCAGTATGCCCAGCGTACCATCGTTAAGTGGAACAAACTGCTGACGGTTGGCCAATGCTTTTTTAACATCTGCAATAGTTACTTTCTGGTCTCCAAAAACAATGTCAACACGCGCATCAAACCAGTCGGTATTGCTGCTGATGTGAATCTTTGTTTGTGGTTTCGCGGTGTTGAAGCGGAAATTTTTTAACGCTTCAAATCCATAAACTGGCACCTTCATATCCTTCATCGCATCAACAAACAAAAAGAACCAGTTGTTCTTTAAAACATCGTTGCCTTTAAGCGCCAGCTGCTGTCCGCCTTCAGGCCGGATAAAGTTTGAATGAAGAAGTTCGAGTTTTTGAATGAATGCTGTTTCCTTTTCTTTTGCCCGGTGAACGATCATTACTTTATCGCCTGCAGGAATAACCAGGTCATCTTTGCCGCCTGCTTTTGTTTCAAAGCCTTTATATGAAAATACAGGCTGGAAAACCAGGTAATCACCTTTTTCCTGCAACACTACCCGCTTTTCAGGATCGCCATCTCTCACTTCTGAAATAAGTGCCTGGTCGAACTCAACATGATAATCTTTTGTAAGGGGCAACACAAATTTCCTCAGTTGTTCAGGCCATTCGCTTGCTGAAAAATTCAGCTTCCCTTTTGATATAAATCTGTCTACCAGGGTCACATCCTCGCTTTTCTGCCACATGTATACATTATCATGATACATGAACAGAAGGCTGCTTTCCACTTCATTGTTAATAACAGGAACATGATGGCCATTCAATTTCACCCAGGCTTCCATTTCGTAATTGCTGCCATCTTTCGACACTTTAAAATAAGGCACGATCGGATCGGTAACAACTCCAACAGATTTAAGATTTTCTGTCTTAAATAATTTCTTATCGCCTAATTGAAAAACAAATGGATTTTCCGAGATCTCCTGCAAAAATTTCCTCAGCTTTGGATGGATATATTCAACTATAAGCGACTTTGTTTCTTCAGGAAGCGCATCATCTTCGTGATGAATGATATTTTCCCATATTCCGCTGAATGGCGAATTGCGGTTAAGGTACTTCGTTATTTCACCGTCCTGAAGTTTTCTTAATGACGGCACCAGCTGCCGGTCATTTTCCTGGAACAATTCAAGGTTGATAAATTTTCCCAGATCCAGCTTTACCACTTTACCAACAAAGGCATCGGTTTGGTCATTCGGTTCACCGGTCACAACCTCAATGATAAAGTGCGGGTATACATTACTGTTAAAATTGAAAACTATTCCCATTCGCTGAGAGGGACCTTCTGTAGTTTCAGCCACACTTATTTCAGGTTCAGCGGTGGTTGTTTCTGTTTCTGCTGTGGGTAAAGAAGCTCTTGCTTTTGTAAGTTCCTGCGGAGTAATTCTTTTAATGCTTGTATCGAGCAGGCGTAAAAATGGTTTGCCTTCTTTATAGGTAAATTCAAATTTTCCGGTCAGGTCATCATCAAGGGTGTAACCATACAACTCGAGTAATTTATTCTTTTCCTTATCCCAGTTACGTATAGTATCAAAGTAATACGGGCCATGTGTATGAAGCAGCTGCAGGAATATGATCACTTTAGGAAGGCAGAGCGGGTGCTTGCTGTCTTCATAATCGCAGCTCGTATCAAAATTTCTTTCCTCATTTTTACGGAGCAGTACCTTATAAGAAACATCATCTAGTTCCACTGTTGCGATAACGGTTTCTTCTTTTGCGGATAGTATTCTTGCTTTTGCATTTCTGAGGTACGCTTCCGCTGCAGTATAAGATTCCGGAGAGCATAACAACCTGAGCGTTTTCAGGTCAATGAGTTTCATTTTAACAACTGTATGCCGCTGGTCGTAATCTACTTTTTCTGCTTTGAGAATATTTTTATCGAGCATCTCCTGCAGCTGGATGAGTGCAGCGGCTTCGTGGCGGCAGATGTCGCCCAGATTATAGGGGCATGTGCATCGAACAGATAATGTTTTCGCGTCCTTAAACTTCTGAATATTCACCCTGTAGAAGGTGCTATAGCTATCATCCTTCACTCTGAATGAAACCGAGTCGAGTAATTCATCATATTCTACCAGTTCCACATACCCTATGGCATGTATTTTCTTCCCACGCCGTATTACTTCATCAGTACCATTTGTGTATACGTATTTGATCAGGTGCGGTAACGCCATTCTCTTGCTTAAAATTGGACAATCTGCAAAAGTAAAGGAAAAAAAGCGAGCTTTTAAAGTGATTAGTGAACTATTAAGACCGGAAGTATATTTTTGTAAAACATTTACAACTCATTGGTATACGCTTTGCCATGTGTACCCTGAAAATGCTTCTTTTTATGAATAAGCTCCCTTTGCCTTTCCTTGTTTTGATGTTACTGGCATATTCAACTGTTTTTTGTCAAAAAAAGCTGAAAAAACAGGACAGGATCATCATTACCAACATCGAAAATCATAAACGTTTTATTGTTAATGGTGACAAGGCAGCAAATGATTACATCATTAAAATTTTTACAAAATCGGGATTGAAGCCGCGAGGTGACAAAGAATGGTACCAGGGATTTAAAATAAATGATGGGAAAGAAATCAAACCTGGATCAAAGCTTATTTTAAATGATCAGGAACTTAAGCTGTACGATGATTTTTTTCCATTTGCTTTCAGCGCGAGTAAAAACACTGAAGCTGCGGTAGCTATAGCGCTCGCGGAAAACGGAGTGCCCTGGTTTAAAGATATCAAAGAGCTAATTAGTGATGATGATACAGCCAAAGTGGACACTTTTCAAGTTATCCATAAAAAAGCAACACTCGCAGCAACCAAAGGTGCGTCCGCACTTATTATCTACAATAAATCATCTGCGGCAGATCTTCTGTACAATAGGTTTGATAGCTCAGCAAGTATTGATATTCCCGTTTTATACATCACCAGCAAAGCATTTAAAAAATATTCTTCGGATGAATCGGCTATAATCGATGTAAAGATTAATGTTGAGCTGGAACCAAAAAGTCATACCGCAAACAATGTGATCGGTTATGCTGATAACGGCGCAGACAGTATCATCATCACTTCTGCTCAATTGAATCAACCGGAAGCTGTTGCTGCATTGCTGGAATGTGCCAGACTGGTCAAAGCAAACAGGTTGAAAAAAAGAAATTACCTTTTTATAGTTTACTCTGCAGATAACAACGGAACGAACGCTGAAGATTATTTCAATCAACATCCGCCCGTTTATCTTCAGCAGGTTACGAAAACCATTGATCTTGATTCAGCATCAGCAGAAAATCGAAAAGGAATAAATTTGGTTAAGCAAAGTGTCGAGATGATAAAAAAATAACTAATTGCTTCGATTCAATGAAACTTAAACTTGATCTCGATGAGCTATCAGATGACTTTTTCCGCGACACCCGGCTCATTGGTATAGTTGCTCCTATCAAGGATTATCAGTTATGCTGGCAATTAAACCAGTTGCTTTCAATTGATTTCCGCAATAATAATGATATAGAGATTCAGCTTAAAAGAAAAAAGCGCGATTACTATTTTGCTGTCTTCCAATTTTGCGAAGCAGGTAATTCACTTGTACATTACCTGTACAATAATCAGTTTGATGGAGAATACCTGTTGCCCGAATTCAGGCATCTTGATTTTCTATACCTGCTGAAAGGGGATGTTGTTTCCGATGATTTTTTTCAACAGCTTATGGATACCATCAAGCGGATTAATGGAGTGCAGCTGGTAATGGAACTTGTTCATGATAAGATCAGGAACAAAGCACACATGATCTTCTGATCAATGCGGCGTTGAAGGTGCATCTGCATCACGATGGATCGTGGAGTCGCTTCCTGCGTGTGCTGAATCTTTCACTGCATCCTGCGCCCTTTCACCTTCTGTCTGAGGACCGCTGTTCATAACAGGGTCCTTTACCTGGGTGTCGCTTTTATCATTTGAAGTACTATCGGAGCAGGAAGTGAATGCAAGCATTACAAATACAGCCAGAGTGAGGGCTATCCTTTTCATATTGCAAATTTTTATAAAAGGTAAAAAAAATATGCCTTCCCGATTATCCATTCATGCTCGCAAGAAACTCCTGATTGTCTTTTGTACCACGCATTCTTTTGAGAAGCTCGTTCATAGCCTCATCCGTGTTCATGTCGTTAAGATAAACGCGCAGAAGGTTGATGCGTTGAAGCACATCTTTTTCCAGCAGCAGGTCATCACGACGCGTTGATGATGCAACAATATCAATTGCAGGGTACACGCGCTTATTAGCAAGGCGTCTGTCAAGGACGAGCTCCATGTTACCTGTACCTTTAAATTCTTCGAATATCACTTCATCCATCTTTGATCCGGTTTCAATAAGAGCGGTTGCGAGAATGGTAAGTGAGCCTCCGTTTTCAATCTTTCTGGCGGCGCCGAAGAACTGTTTAGGCTTCTGCATTGCGTTTGCTTCAACACCACCCGACAATACCTTACCGGAAGCCGGAGCCACTGTATTATGGGCACGTGCAAGACGTGTTATAGAGTCAAGGAGTATCACGACATCATGTCCGCACTCAACAAGCCTTTTGGCTTTCTGCAGAGCGATGGTAGATACCTTTACATGCTTTTCAGCCGGTTCATCGAACGTTGATGCAATAACTTCTGCCCTAACACTTCTCTCCATGTCCGTTACTTCTTCAGGACGCTCATCAATAAGCACTACCATCAGGTAACATTCAGGGTGGTTTGCTGCAATAGCATTGGCAACATCCTTCAGCAAAACCGTTTTACCAACTTTTGGCTGCGCAACAATTAATCCGCGCTGTCCTTTTCCTATTGGAGTAAAAAGATCCATAATACGGGTGCTGTATGCAGAGGGGGACTGAAACAAATTCAGTTTTTCAAATGGAAATAAAGGTGTGAGGTAATCGAAAGGAACACGGTCGCGGACATCTTCAGGACTTTTGCTGTTGATGTGCTCTACTTTAAGAAGTGCAAAATATTTTTCACCTTCTTTCGGAGGGCGTACTGCTCCATATACCGTGTCACCAGTCTTTAATCCAAATAATTTTATCTGTGAGGGAGAAACGTAAACGTCATCCGGAGAGCTGAGGTAATTGTAATCGCTGCTTCTCAGGAAGCCATAACCATCAGGCATCATTTCAAGTACACCCTCCCCCATGATCACTCCGTCGAATTCTATATTGAATACAGGGTCGCGGCGCTGAGGGTAATTTCTATTGGGCTGTTCACCGCCAATTGCCGGGGTGCCATTCTGTTGAGCCGGTTGTATTTGTTCTTCTGATTGCTCTTCATCCTTCTGAACATCATCTTCATTGTCGTCTTCTACGATGATATCCTTACGGTCCATCGGAGCCCTGTCACGCGGATTTCTTGAAGGAAAATTCATTTCCTGCTGCCCATCTTCACCATCTTCACCTTTTCTGCGGCCACCCTTAGCTTTTGCCTGTACAGGATGAGTCGCCTGGGGTTTTTCAGAAGTTTTATCCTGAGCCTTCTTTCGGGGGGCTTCTTTTCTGTGCTCTTTTTGTGTGTCACCACTTTCAACAACAGCCTCTTCGGTAGAGTTAGCGGTGGTTGTCTTCACTATTCTCTTCCTTGATTTACCCTTGTCCTCGGCTGGAGCCCCTTTAACGTCGCTGGCTGAAACTGCCTGCTTATCAAGCACCTTATAAATAAGGTCTTGTTTATTTAGTTTTTTTGCATTTGGAATTTTAAGCTGCTCGGCTATATCAAGCAGTTCTGGAACGAGCATATCGTTCAATTGCAGAATATCGTACATAAAAAAACTTGAGAGTTTACCACTTGTTCAATAAAACGAACTTGGTTTGTGAAATCTTTTGAAATGAGTTTAAATTGACTGGAACGCTAAAAACTGATAAGTTATGAGAGTTGCAAAGGTTGACTAATCAGCTCAATTCCGCCACAATAATACATTTAATAACTCAGGAACCCAAATTATTTTGACCCGTATGGATAACTAATTTCCCGTTTTCATAAAATGGCAGAACATTAGCAATATTCACAGTTAAGCAATATTTAAGATCTTTCTCCAGCCCGAATCCAGACAGCCGCTGGTAATGTGTTGCGTTCTTATCTTTTAAAAACCCAAACAAATCTGGTTGGGCAGCTTCATACAATGATTCCGCTATACCGGATGCATCACAGTTGATGTTAAAATGCTGCCTTACATTTTTAATTACTGCTCCCGCAAAAAGCGTGTCTTCAATATTCACGCGGTCCTTCCATGCTGAACATGCCAGCAATACTGGTAGACGCTGTGCTATAAGATAATTACAAACCGCACCCAGGTTCGGAAACGTGCCGGTAATGATATGACTGGCTCCACGGTTAACGGCCATATGCAGCAATCTTGTGCCATTTGTAGTTGTTAGCACCAAAGTTTTTTCAGCGATAAATGCCGGCGGGTATTCAAATGGCGAATTACCAAATTCGAGCCCGTCAGCAATTTTGCCATCACGCTCTCCGGCTGTAATACCTTTCAATGATTGACCAAGGGCTATGCATTTCGATATGTCGTCGACCGGAACAACAGCACTCGCGCCATTATATAATGCAGTTGCAATAGTGGATGTTGCTCTTAGCACATCAATCACCACAACGATTGTATCTTTTACCTGATAAAGATCCAGGAGGGCAGGTGATAAAACTGTATATAATGAAGGTTTTAAATTTGCCATTTTGTCAAATCCTGTTACGATAAAACTGCCCGCCATCTTTCCGTTTCCGCATAATTCCGGATCAGCTCATTCCTCTTCCGCAGTAATTCTTCCAGGTATTTTTTAAAATACACTCTGCCAAAAATTTTACCTATAATATCTTTTGGTATGCCGAATTCAAGAATATCAATAACTATCGTCCCATTCTCCACTGGCCTGAAATGATGTTCATGCTTATAACTCTGCAGATCACCCTTTACCTGCTCTTCTACAAACAGGGTTGGCCGCTGAAATGTAGTAATTTTCTGCATGGACATTCTGGATTTGCCCGCATGTTTTGCAATGATGGTTATTGTTTCGTTTTTGCCAACAAGCGTTGAAGCGGCTCCTGATGAAAGTTTTTCTTTCCTGCTCTGAAATATCAATTTGTAAAGAGCAATATGCCTTGACAGATCGAATACCCTTTCGACCGGTGCTGCTATAAAAGTTGTAGTGTGGATCCTGGGCATGCCCTCTTATTTATTGGAAGGGAAACTTCACAATTTTTGCCTTAAGTGACTTATCCCTTACCTCGATATATATTTCGGTGTCTATATCTGAGTTACCGGTGTTCACATATCCCATACCAATCGCTTTGCCTAATACCGGTGATTGCGTTCCTGAGGTCACTTTTCCAATGATGCTGCCAGCGGAATTTTTAATAAGATAATCATGGCGTGGAATACCCTTATCCACCATTTCGAAGCCCACAAGTTTTCTTTCCGCGCCTTCTTTCTTCTGTTTCTCAAAGATAGTGCTTGACGGAAATTTTTTAGTGAATTTAGTAACCCATCCAAGACCAGCTTCAATTGGTGAAGTTTTATCATCTATGTCGTTACCATAAAGGCAATAACCCATTTCCAGTCGCAATGTATCACGGGCACCGAGGCCGATTGGTTTCATGCCGTCTTTTTTTCCTGCTTCGAATATTGCATTCCACATGATACCAGGCGCTTCCTCCTTGTCTTCAAAGTATATTTCAACACCTCCGGCGCCCGTATAACCGGTTGCACTGATCAGAACATTCTTTACCCCTGCAAATGTGCCCTTCTTAAAAGTATAATACTTCATATTCAGCAGGTCAATCTCTGTTAACGGCTGAAGAATTTTTGTTGCATTTGGGCCCTGTATGGCCAGCAGACAAGTTTTGTCTGAAATGTTGTGCATCTCAACATTGTTTGCATTGAACCTGCTGATCCAGTTCCAGTCTTTCTCAATATTGGATGCATTTACCACGAGCATGTAAACATTGTTTTCCTGGATACAGTAAACAAGAAGGTCGTCAACAATGCCGCCATCTTCGTTTGGCAAACAACTGTATTGAGCCTGGCCTGAGCTTAACTTGGCTGCATCGTTGGTAGTAACACGCTGAATTAGGTCAAGGGCGTTTTCTCCCTTTAAAATGAATTCGCCCATATGGCTCACGTCGAACACGCCTGCATTTTTTCTTACAGTATTGTGTTCATCATTTATGCCCGTGTAGGAAATTGGCATCAGGTAGCCCGCAAATTCAGCCATTTTTGCGCCCAGTTCCTGATGTTTCTTTATGAAAGGTGTGGTTTTCATGTGGTAAACATCCGTTTAAATGAGCAGCAAAAATAAAGGTTGCCATTAAGGCAACCAATTTCATAATGAACTGATCTTCTCCGGCCTTCCATCCGGCTTCATAATGTATTCCTGGCCCGGTTCGGGTTTGTCTTTGTAATAATCATAATCATCCTGCTCATCATCATCATTCCAGCGGTTATTTTTATTGTGTACATTGAACCAGTTATAATTTTGAATGTTTCGGCTGAATCCAATGATCTTCCCTACAGGAATTTCAACAACAATCCACACCCGCTGGTTCCGGAATTTATCTGTCTTATTTATAAAGAAGCCCTGTGGCAATTCAATTACACTGTCCATCCTCACCGGATTGAATTCGATCCTCTGTGCAGTCTGTAACGCATTCTGGCGGCCGTCGCCCCTGCTGTCTCTCACACGGTATACATGATACGATGAGTCGTTGCTTTTTGCCATGGTTAACTTCACTGTATTCAGCAAAACAGAATCATCTCCTACTGAATACAAAGGCCAGTCATCATCTACATCAATTCCGAAAAACTCATTGTCATGTGTTTTCCAGTCACGGTCTTTAACCTCCACATATACTCTGTTGCGTTCAGTTATCACACCTATTTCTTCTTCATTAAGCCTTGCATAATTTCGGAAGTTTTTCGCAACAGTGGCAATCAGCAGAACACCGCATATAAGTCCTATGGTCCATAATCCCCCGAAAGCAAATCCAAGGTAATGTCTTCTTGAACGTACGCCCATTATTCTGCGAATTGCCCATGTAATCAATGCCACTATCGGCACCATGAAAAACAGAAAAAGGGTAAGCCACACCAATGAATTCTGAAATGAATTTTCTAAAATAAAATCACTTAATGGCGCAATTGCTATTCCGCCAAAAAGCAGTGCAATGAAAACACTGAATAAAACGACCGCCATAATGGTGAAAATGAAAATGAAAATCACTTTGAACAAAACGCTTATGGCATGTCCAAGACCTGAGCCGGTTCTTCTTGCTGCATATCCGGCTTCATGCGAAAATGTTTTAGCTTGCAAAGATGCACGCTTACTTAAATCCTGTGCGGATGTTTTAATTTCTTCGCCCCACTTCTCTGCCTTAACCTTAAACTGTTCAAGGTCTTCCTTTACTGTAATGGCAATGGAATTGAAATTTACTTTTTCACCACGCATTTCAAGTTTCTCCGCTGCAGTATGTGCAACGGGCACCGATATCCATAAAATGATATAAGTAATGAAAAGCGTTCCGCCAAATGAACCAGAAATCACTCGTGGCATTATGCCAAAATCCCAGTCCCACATAAATGAATGAAAGCTTCCGCTTATTATGCCCAGAATAAATGGAAGGGCAAAAATGAGACGTGGTATCCACACATCAATATTAAAATAGGCAGCGATTCCACCTGCAACGCCACCGATCACCCGTTGGTCAGCACTTCTGTACAGGCGTTTGGTAATATTCGCTTCAACTGATTTTGAAGGAACGATAATCCACAGTAAAATATACACCCAGAACAATACACCCACAAAAACAACGAACACTATGCGCATGATCACCGGATCTATTCCAAGGTAGTTGGCCAGGCCGCTGCAAACACCCGCAATGATTTTATCATCAGCATTGCGATACAGCCTTTGCCGGCCGGCGGACTGAGGCCCGGGTACAGATGGCGCAGTATAAGTAGTTCCTGTTGAAGAAGCAGCAGCAGGTTCGCTATCCAGCGCTTCCAATTCTTCAGGACGGCCCATCCCTGCGATCACTACATTAACATCTTCATCTGTAATGCAGGTTACCCCACCTTTCAGCCTTTCGGAAAACAATTCTGCTATCCTGCCTTCTATGTCATTGATAATTTCATCGCGTCCTTCTTCTTTTGCGAAGTAGATCCTTAAACTTTCGATGTACTGTTTCAGCAGTTCATAGGCGGTTTCTTCTATGGGAATCACTCTACCCTGGAAGTTTATATTGATCACCTTTTTCATCAGTTAAATTTTTTAGTCGTTGTTTAGGTGTGTTTAGGGACGGCTGCCCGTGAGGGCGTTTACTGCATTTGCAAGTTCATTCCATGTGGATTCGAGCTCCTTATAAAATTCTTCACCTGCCGGAGTAAGTGAAAAGTATTTACGCGGAGGTCCTGAATTGCTTTCCACCCACCTGTAGGTAAGCATCGATGCATTTTTAAGGCGGGTAAGTAGCGGGTATAATGTCCCTTCCAGTATGTGCAGGTTTGCGAGTTTCATCTCCTCAACTATATCAGACGGATATACTTCACCCCGGCGGATTACAGAGAGGATACAGAATTCCAGGATCCCCTTTCGCATCTGGCTTTGCGTATTCTCGATATTCATGATTATTACCTTTGTATGCCAAAAGTATATGTATATTTAGTACTATGCAAAACAAAGTACTATGTTATTATAATATTTTGATTGAGATCAAGGCTAGGAGAGGTAGAAGGCAATTTTCGAACAAATAATATTTAAACAATCTATAATACCAAAAATCCCGGCTATACCGGGATTTAAAAATGATATTTTTCACGCTGGTTAACCCATTCTCTTAACTTCTCTTACTCGCATCTTCTCCTCTTAAAATTCTGCATTCTTCGGAGTACGGGGAAACGCTATCACATCGCGTATATTCAACATGCCTGTTACAAATTGCACCATTCTTTCAAAGCCAAGGCCAAACCCCGCATGCGGAACGGATCCAAAACGGCGTGTATCCAGGTACCACCATAACTGTTCTACAGGAATACTCATCTGCTTCATTCTCGCTTCCAGCTTATCAAGTCGCTCTTCTCTTTGCGAGCCACCAACAATTTCGCCGATGCCTGGTGCAAGTATATCCATTGCGGCGACCGTGTTTCCATCTTCATTTACCCGCATATAAAAAGACTTAATATCTTTCGGATACCCTGTAACAATCACCGGTTTCTTAAAATGTTTTTCAACAAGATATCTTTCATGTTCGCTTTGCAGATCACTTCCCCACTTAACATCGTACTGAAATTTCTTTTTCTTATATGCAGCAGAATCAACAAGTATATCAATCGCTTCAGTATAAGATATCCTTTCAAACTGATTGTTTACCACAAACTCAAGTTTGCTGATCAGGTTCATTTCACTTCGTTGCTGCTGAGGAAGCTTGCTTTCTTCCTTGTCCAGGCGCTGAGAAAGAAATTCAAGGTCTTCCCTGTTATGCCTTAATGCATATCCAATTATATATTTAATAAATTCTTCCGCCAGGTTCATGTTATCTTCTATGTCGTAAAAAGCCATCTCGGGTTCTACCATCCAGAATTCGGCCAGGTGGCGTGTGGTATTTGAATTCTCTGCACGAAACGTGGGTCCGAACGTATAAATCTCACTGAAAGCCATGGCAGCGAGTTCTCCTTCAAGCTGACCGCTCACAGTCAGATTGGTGGACCTCCCAAAAAAATCCTGTGAATAATCAATTTCCCCCTTTTCGTTCAAGGGCGGATTTTCCATTGGAAGGGTAGTTACCCTGAACATTTCACCTGCGCCTTCTGCATCACTTGCCGTGATAACAGGCGTGTGCATGTAAACAAAACCTTTTGAGTTGAAAAATTCGTGAATAGCAAATGCTAGTGAATGCCGGATCCTGAAAACAGCACCGAATGTATTGGTCCGAAAGCGCAGGTGAGCCTTCTCCCTGAGAAACTCAAGGCTGTGCTCTTTTGGTTGCAACGGATATTTTTCAGCATCGCTGTCACCTAACACTTCAATGGTGCTGGCCTTCACTTCGAGCCTTTGCCCTTTGCCGGGTGATGGAATTACAATGCCGGTAATTTTTAGTGATGCACCGGTAGTTATTCTTTTTAATTCGGTTTCTGGCAGCAAGCCCAATTCAGCTACTATCTGTAAGTTTGTGTTTGTAGATCCGTCATTAAGAGCAATGAACTGGTTATTTCTGAAAGTACGTACCCACCCCATTACAATAACCTGCTGGGACTGAGGCTCCCATCCAAGCAATTCCCTGACCTTAACCCTTTTGTTGAACATAAAAACTGCTTTGAAACGAGCGGCAAAGATAATCAGCAGTGATGATTTCGAAACTTTTACCCAAATCGTAAATGCGAAAAAATGTAATCTGGTAATTTTGCAGATTGTGTCAGTCAGAAGCATTCAAATAGCACTGGTAGGTAACCCTAACAGCGGAAAAAGTTCACTCTTTAATACTCTCACAGGTCTAAATCAGAAAGTCGGCAATTTTCCCGGCGTGACCGTAGATAAAAAAGCGGGACGAACTCACATTGCACCAGATCTTGACGCTGAACTTGTAGATCTTCCTGGAACGTATAGCTTATATCCGCGAAGGGAAGATGAGTGGGTAGCGTACAGGGTTCTTATGCAACAGGATCTTAATGTGAAACCTGATATGCTGATCCTTGTAGCCGATGCCAGCAATTTAAAAAGAAACCTTCTTTTTGTTTCTCAGATTATGGACCTTAAGATCCCTGTGGTCGTTGCCCTTACAATGCTTGACATCGCTAAGAAAAAAGACATTGAAGTAAACATTCCGGAACTCGAAAGGGAACTGGGTATACCTGTTGTTCCTGTAAACCCGAGAAGAAATAAAGGCATCTCGCAACTCAGGAAAGTTGTGGAGCATACGGCAAACCAGTTGTACAGAGCCCCTGTAAGAGACTTCATCAATAACGAAGCGCTTGCAATGCCCGCGATCAGTAATGTGAAGTTGCTTTTTCCGGAGGTAAGCGATTATAAAGCGATCCATTACCTCATTAATCATGAGTCCTTTCGCCTGGATAATCATCTGCAGGATAAGATTGAAAAAATTGAAGAAGCCCACCAGTTCAATCATACAAAAGTTCAGGCTGAAGAAATTGTTCAGCGCTACCAGAGGATCTCGCATATTATCAAGCAATCAGTGTCTGAGCCCAGTCCGCTCAAGAAAACAATGTTCACAGAAAAGCTGGATGATGTTCTGCTGCACCGGCATTGGGGTTATATTATTTTACTGGTGGTTTTATTTCTGTTGTTTCAAAGCATATTCTGGCTCGCAGAATATCCAATGAACTTCATTGAATGGGCCTTTGCTAAGTCAGGCGCTTTGTTCAGCAGCATATTGCCAAAAGCATGGTGGTCTGATCTGTTCATCAATGGAATACTGGCTGGTATTGGCGGCATTGTAATATTCGTTCCGCAGATCATGATCCTTTTCGGACTCATCAGCATTCTTGAAGATTCGGGGTATATGGCGAGAATCAGCTTTCTAACGGATAAGCTCATGCGTAAGGTAGGCCTTAATGGCAAAAGCGTGATGCCTATGATCAGCGGATTTGCGTGTGCTGTTCCTGCTATCATGAGCGCAAGAAGTATTGAAAACAAGAAAGAGAGGCTTTTAACTATTCTGATAACGCCGCTGATGAGCTGCAGCGCACGATTACCTGTTTATACTATCCTCATCAGCCTGGTGATTCCCAAAGTTATGTTTGCAGGATTCCTGGGATTACAGGGCCTGGTGATGATGGGCCTGTATCTGCTCGGTGTCATCACCGCGCTGGCTGTAGCATACGTGGGTAAATGGTTTATTCAAATTCAGGAGAAAAGCTTTTTTATTCTCGAGCTGCCTGTGTACCGCTCACCACGATGGAAAAATATAATGTTCACTATGGTACAGAAGGCAAAAATCTTTGTGTTTGAAGCGGGTAAGGTGATCATGGTCATCAGCTTGATTCTTTGGGCACTCAGTACATTTGGTCCAAAATCCCGAATGGATGCTATTCATGCCAAATATGAAATACTAAATCGTCAGAATCCCTCACAAGCTGATGCTCTTGAAAGAGAAAAGGGAACCGAGCTTTTGCAAAATTCTTTTGCTGGAATAATGGGTAAATCCATTGAGCCTGTGATTGCTCCACTTGGATTCGACTGGAAAATTGGCATTGCCCTTATTACCTCCTTTGCGGCCCGGGAAGTTTTTGTAGGAACGATGGCTACACTTTACAGTGTAGAAGACGAAGGCAAAGAAAGCCTGATGCTTCGTGAAAAAATGCAGCAGGCCACTTATAGTGATGGCTCAAAGGTGTATACGCTGGCAGCGGGTGTGTCGCTGATGGTCTTTTATGTTTTTGCAATGCAATGCATGAGTACCCTGGCGGTAGTGAAACGGGAAACACGTTCATGGAAATGGCCGGTGATACAATTGTTCTATATGACCGGATTGGCTTACCTGCTTAGTTTGCTTGTATACCAGGTGTTGAAGTGACGCAGAAGGCAGAGGTAGTGGGCAAAACGCAAATAGTATTTGTTTACAGTATTTGAAGATTTCTTAATTCTTCTTCGAGTTGTGAAGGCGACTCAAACAAAATGCTATAGATACCCATCTCTCTTGGAACTTTAAGATTTCTTTCATTATCATCTATATAAACAGCAGATGACGGGTTTATACCAAACTTGTGTGTGAGTAATTCATAAATTTCGGGAAATGGTTTCCTCATTCTTTCTTCTCCTGAAACCAGCCTTCCATGAAACCATTGCAGGAAAGGGAACCGCCTGAGTGCCACAGGAAAAGTTTCAGCGCTCCAGTTGGTCAGTGCATATAATTTGATATTATTTTTTTTCCTGATCCGGTCGAGAATGTTCACTGTTCCTTCTATTTCTCCTTTCAGCATTTCTTCCCATCTGCCATAATATGCACGAATGTTATTTTCTTCATGCGGAAACCTGGCTACCAGTTCTTCTGTTGCTTCTTTTAATCCTCTTCCTGCATCCTGTTCTTCATTCCATTCCGAAGTGCATACTTCATTATAAAACTCACGCATCTTGGATTCATCATTAAAAATAGTTCGGTACATGTAATCAGGATTCCAGTCGATCAACACTCCACCAAGATCGAATATTACCGTTTCAAATTTCATCGTCCTTTAAATTTTATTAGTTTTTCTACTGCCCGTTCAAGCGTTTCCTGCTTTTTTCCAAAACAAAATCGTACCACTTTATCATCTTTTCCATTTTGATAAAATGCAGAAACTGGAATCATGGTAACACCGATTTCTTTGGTGAGCCGGATGCAAAATTCCCGGTCAGCTTCATCACTCAGCTCCGAATACGAAGCACATATGAAATAACTGCCTGATGATTGAAAGAGATCAAATTTCGTTTGCTTCATGGCTGTAATAAAATAGTCCCTTTTTTCCTGGTAGAAGGAAGATAAAGAAAGGTACGCATCCTTGTTTTTAAGGTATTCGGCCATCGCTACCTGAACAGGTGAGTTCGTGCTGAATGCATTAAACTGATGTACGCGTATAAATTCTTTAGTTAATTTTGGCGGTGCAATACAATATCCCATTTTCCATCCTGTGCAGTGATAAACTTTTCCAAACGAAAAGCACACAAAGCTTCTTTCATAGAGATCAGGATACCTTAATATGCTTTGATGGGGTACACCATCAAACATGATATGCTCATATACTTCATCGCTTACAATAAAAGTGTTTGTAGCGGCTACGACCTTCCTCAATTGCTCAATGTCTTCTGCAGTAAGAATACTCCCTGTAGGGTTATGAGGCGAGTTTAAAATGATCGCTTTTGTTTTAGTAGTAACAGCCGCTGCAACATTCTGCCAGTTGACGGTGTAACCAGGTAGATCGAGATCTACTAAAACCGGTTTGGCTCCATTGATAATTATATTGGGCACATAACTGTCATAATTAGGCTGCATTACTATCACTTCATCGCCTGGATGCAAAATCGCAGTAAGTGAACAATAGATAGCGTAAGTACCACCCGGTGTGATTGTGATCTCTTTTGAGGGATCCGTATCAAGATGGTAAAGTGATTTTATTTTTTCAGCCAGCCCTTCCCGTAACGGCATCCATCCTGGCATTGGCGCATACTGGTTGTAGCCATCCTGCATCGCTTTATTGACCAGGGAAGTAAGTTCCGCACTCATTTCAAAATCCGGGAAACCCTGGCCTAAGTTAACGGCATTATATTCCGATGCAAGCCCACTCATCACCGTGAAGATGGTTGTTCCTGTTCCCGGAAGCTTGCTGGTAATATTCATGCGAACAACTACTTTATTTCAATGTTTTGTTGCTGAATCAATGGCTCACGGTTCAGTCTGAGGTAAATTTGTGCCATCGTTATAACATCTTTCTGGCAGTAGTGAACGATTCTTTCAAGGTTTTTTTCTTTCCAGTACACCATGCCGACCATGCTTCCATCAATATCATCTTTCGATGTGGGGATATTTAAAGCATGAGCCATCAGGTTAAGCGACGTAAAATTTTTATAATCACCGAATCTCCATAATTCCATGGTATCAAGATGATTTACTTCCCAAGGGCGCTTACCGCTGATGCTTAACAGATCAGGTATACATTCATTATTGATTAACATCCGGCGGCACAGGTAAGGGAAATCAAATTCTTTTCCGTTGTGCGCACAAAGATATTTTTGACTGCCGGGTGTCCATTTATGAAGCGTTTCACAAAATTCACCTAGGATTTTTCGTTCATCGTCGCCGTAAAAAGATTTTACGGCCATCGTTTTATTTTCACCGCTGCCATTTATGATGCCACAGCTGATGCAAACAATCTTACCGAATTCTGAATAGATAGCGGCACGCTCATAGATACTCTCTATAGTGTGTTCATCTCTATTATTCCTCAGCAGGTTCTCTGCTTTTTTAGACCATAATTCCTTCCATTCTTCCGGCAATTCTTCGTAGTGTTCGAATTGCGAAACGGTCTCTATGTCAAGAAAAAGTATATTATTTAATGGGATCATAAATACTTCTCGCCTTTTTGTCTCTTTACATCGCCAACAAATTCTTTAATCTCCTGTTCTTTTTCCTTTTTACTAACA
>DATLDR010000027.1:0-3113 GCA_035525775.1 Flavitalea sp. | reverse complement strand
AATCCGATACGTATACCCCTGGAGCCAGTTATTCATCATCCACCAGGACAGCGGAAATGCTATCAACAAAGCAACGCCTATCAACTTTAAAAAATCCTTAGACAACATCGCCGTGATGCTCGCAGAAGATGCGCCAATCACTTTCCTGATACCAATTTCCTTTCGTCTCTTTTGCGCGGTAAACGCAGCAAGTCCAAATAATCCTAAACACGATATAATTATTGCAAGCCCCGCTAAATAAGCCGATAACACTGCTATCCGCGTTTCTGTTTCATACAGCTTCTGATAGGCTTCATCCAAGAAATTAAAAGTAAACGGAAACCCGGGATTATATCTCTGATAGAGGTGTTCAATAGCAGCCAGTGTCGCTTTCTGGTTTTCTGCTTTTACTCTTGCTACTATCGACCCCTCATCATGATATAAATGCATAAACAAAGGTTTGATAGGATCATGCATTGACTCAAAATGAAAATCTTTTACTACACCGATAACCTGCATGGCCTTATCATAAAATTTTACGGTAGAACCTATAGGATTTTTGAGATTCATCACCTTAACAGCAGTTTCATTTAGTATTACGCTTGATGAATCCCGTCCAAAACCTGGTGAGAAATCTCTGCCTTCTTTCAACTTCATATTCATCGTTTCTATGAAGTTGTAACCAACGCTGAAAACCTCGAAGTACACAGTTTCATTGGGATTCCTTCCTGGCCAGTCAAGACCCATACTGTATTTACGCCCTATGATGTTCGCAAAAGTATTTGACGCATTTGTTACACCGGGTATCTTCCTGAGTTCAGACAAGAAAATTTCCTGCTTGGGTAGCAGGTTTCCTTCCGCAGCGAATCGCAGAATATTCTCTTTTTTGTACCCAACGTTTGTGTTGCGGATAAATTGCACCTGCTGATATACCACGATAACGGCTACTATCATAACGCTTGAAAGTGTAAATTGAAAAATGACTAAACCTTTCCGTGAAATCAATTCAGCATACGAGGTACTGAGCTTGTCTTTGAGTATTGCGAGTGGTGAAAACCCTGAAATATATAATGCCGGATAACTGCCTGCAAAAAATCCTGTAACCAACGTGATTGCTGTGATAGCAGCTCCCATCTTCCAGTCAAACTCGAAAGCTATTGATTTGCCGGTAAGCTGGTTAAATTGTGGTAGTAACAAAAATGCAAGGCCGATTGCTATGATCATGGCCATCACTGTTAATGCAATCGACTCCACTAAAAATTGCATGACCAGATGCTTTCTGTTCGCACCGATTACTTTTTTCACACCAACTTCCTTAAGTCTTCTGCCGGCCTTTGCGGTAGATAAATTCATGAAGTTGATACATGCGATGATCATTATAAAAATCGCAAGCGCCGAGAAGAGCTTCACATATTCAATCCGCTCACCCGACCCGGCATTGTCGCCACTATGATTGTACAAATACCCGTCAGAATATTTTGTTGCAAATACTTTTCTTGTGGTGTCGCCGGTATTGGCCGTGATGATATTTTCTACTTTTTTATTGAAAGCATCAACGCTGGTTTCTTCTTTTAGTAACACGAAGACCTGCGGTCCGGCTCCACCCCAGGTGTTAATCCACGTTTTGAATTTTTTGAAATAATCCAACGACAGTACAAAGTCGAACTGCTGTGAAGAATTAGCCGGTATCTTCTTGAAAACACCCGATACATAAAAAGTAGTATCATGATCGAATTGAACCTGTTTGCCTAAAATATTCTGCGTAGTCCCGAATAATTTGAGCGCTAATTCATCAGACAATACAATGGAATTTGATGTAGCTAACACGTTGGTACGGTTTCCTGCAACCAGGTCAAAAGAAAATATACTGAAATAATCTCTCTCTGCATACTGCACATTGGCTTTGATGTTTTTATTGTTCGCAGAAAGTGTATGCTGGGCAAACCAGCGAGCCGGCGCTATTGCACTGGCATATTGTACTTCAGGAATATTCTGTTTGACTGCTTCAGACAGTTTGGCTGATGATTCCTCAACATCAGCATAGGAGCCCTTGACATTATGCCGTTCCATCAATTTATACAGCCGTTCATCGTTCTTAAAGAATTTATCGAAGCTGATTTCGTCGATCACCCATAAAAAAATAAGGAGCGAGCAGGCAAGGCCGGCAGATAGCCCAAATACATTTAGTATTGTAAACTGCTTGTCTTTCAGGAGGCTTCTCCATGCGATCTTGAAATAATTTTTCAGCATAGGTGAACGATTAAGATGCGTTAACTGTTATGATCTAACCTAAATGATGCTAATTCTCAAGATATTTTATCTCAGCGTTTTATGGAGGAATATCAAATGAGGCTGACCGCTTCCGGTACATGCGGATGTTCGATAATGATACACATGGAAAGCGTTCTTAGTATTTAACCCTGGATGCTGCGAGCTCGCAAGGACACATGGTCCCTCTCTTACAGAACTTGCCGATATGATTGAAAATTCAGGATTAAAATACACCATTTCTCAGACCCGATTGGTGTACGGATGGAGATGCAGTAAATTATCAGTTAACGAGTCCAAGTGAACTTGAAAGGGCACAGCCTTGATCAAGAAAAAGTCCAGCTGCATTTAATCGCAAAATTGTCAATGATCGCGTTGTGCGTGCAAAGCCTAAAATCACCAACACCTAACTACATCAACCCTTTGAAAATTCATCGAGTTCTTGTATTTCATCTTCCACCACCTTGATTGTTTTCCAATGGTCTTTATCGTCAAGTTTTATCACGTAAGCCATTTTACCGTTCCTTGTTACTTCAGTTATCTGGTTAATGTCAAAGTCATAATATTTACTCTTTACCAAATGCCTCACATCATTCGAAAGCCTGTCTTCCTTATAATAACGGATCATGTATTGGAAAACTCCTTTTTTATCGTAATAATTGAAAGATTTTACATTGCCTTCTGTAACAAAAGCTGCAATGAATCCTATTGAAGATTGGAACCAATTTACATTGGTAATGTCCTTGTAATTTTTATTGAAATCCCTTATCGCTCTGCTACTAACTTCATTTAAGGCCGGGATTCGGGCGTTCTGCGTCCGAGTAAGAATATCCGACGGCACTTCGATCATTGCAGGGTCAAGCTTC